>JAUXGL010000145.1 GCA_030622135.1 Deltaproteobacteria bacterium | reverse complement strand
TCATTGGTGAAGGTTGTTGGTCGATACCACAACTCTAACATCCCGGTTTCCGGGAAACAATGAGGTATTTTCATTTAACGGGGTGGGAGATCACGGCCAGACCCCATTCCGACCCTGCGTGGTCTTCAGATTGTATTGAACGAATTCGCAGCCCTTTACATGACGGAGCCACTCCCCACAGATCTCTTCACCAACGTTCATCGGTTGCCTCCTGGGTTCCTCCCTGCGATGTTGGCAGACACAATCACTCGTTTCAGGACAGAAGGGCTGAGACCTGTTGTCGCACGTCGGAGATCACGGTTTCAAACAAGGGCAGTCTCGGCACCAGCGGTCCCAGCCATTGGTTCCAGGTCCTCTCGACATAACCAAGCATCGTGCTCTGAAAGAAATCATCTGGTCCTGAGAACGAGACATTTCGAATGGCGCATTTCCGTCTGAGAAACGAAGAAAAGTCGGAGAGGTCCATTTGATCCTTGTATCCTCCGAGCACGCGCCAGATATCGTAGTAGCGGTAGTCGCGAGCGCGTGAACGGCTCCAACCGCGCTTCTCGAGTTTTTCGACATGTTGAAGGATTGCGCGCAGCTTCTCAGCGACGATTTCTTCCAGGGCGTAAACTCGAATCTTGAATTCAAGCGGTTCACCGTACTCATGGATGATTTTCCGGCTCGGTGGCGGCTTGATGACGTCCTCGTCTACCGATATCTCGACCATGACACGAGTCTGTGGTCGCCGTTGCCACGGCAGACGAACGCGAATCGAAAATGCCTCCTGGCCTCCCGGATGCGGTTCCTTCTCGGTGTAACGCTCGTGGACAATCTCTACTGGGGCATAGTCTTCCAGCAAGCTCAGCGCCTCATCGCATACCTGGCGTATGGCCTGATCCATCTCGTCGCCGGCCGGACAACCTGCCAAACCGGAAAAGTCCAGGTCTTCGGATACACGATAGTCGCCGAAGTAGCATTTCTTGAGCGCCGTCCCTCCCTTGAATACGAGCGTATCGCGAAGCGATTCCATCTGGCTGATGCCAGCGAGAACCCAGGAACAGATGACAAATTGATTGACACGTATGTCAATACGTGATCAGACTTGGTGCGTCATTCCAAGCGATCCACTGTAAAGGAGAACTGGCAAATGAGCCGGACAATTAAGCAGGCAGCGGTACTCGGCGCCGGGATCATGGGCACGGGCATCGCGGCACACCTGGCCAACTGCGGGGTAAAGGTTTACCTCTTAGACATCGTGCCGCCGGAGCTTTCCGAAGACGAGAAGAAAAAAGGCTTGACCAAGGATTCGAAAGCGTTTCGAAACCAGCTGGCCACCAACGCGGTGAAGCTGGCGATTAAAAACCGCAAGCCCATCCCCGCCTTCTACCACGACGACTTCGCCGACCTGATCACTTGCGGCAACCTGGAGGACAACCTGGACTGGCTCGATGAATGCGACTGGGTGGTCGAGGCGGTCGTCGAAGACCTGGAAATCAAGCGCAAGCTGTTCGCCGACGTGGAAAAACACATGAAGAAGGGATCGATCATCTCCTCGAACACCTCGGGGCTGCCCATCGGGGAGTTGGTCGCAGGACGCTCGGCCGAGTTTATGCAAAGCTTCCTGGTGACCCACTTCTTCAACCCAGTCCGTTACATGCGCCTTCTGGAGATCGTGTCCGGCCCGGATACCGATCCGGCCATCGTCGACTTCATGACCGACTTCGGCACCAACGTCATGGGTAAGGGCGTGGTCTTCGGAAAGGACACTCCCAACTTCGTGGGCAACCGCATCGGCATGTACGGCCTGGCCCGGACGATTAAGGAGATGATGGACCAGGACTACTCCATCGAGGAGGTGGACACCATCGTCGGCGAGCCCATGGGCCGCCCCAAGACCGCCGCCTTCCGCACCGTCGACCTGGTGGGCCTGGACACGGTGCTCCACATCATGGACAACTGCTACGAGGTCTTAAAGGATGACGAGTCCCGCGAGATCTTCAAGGCCCCCGAGTGGATCCGCAAGATGGTGGAGAAAAAGCAACTAGGCAATAAGACCAGGGGCGGCTTCTACAAGAAGGAAAAGACCGCGGGAGGCAAGCAGCTGCTGGTCATCGACTGGAAGACCGGCGAGTACCGGGAGAAGCAAAAGGTCCGCTTCGACTCCGTCGGCGTGGCCAAAAACACCGACGACGTGAAAAAGCGCGTGAAGAACTTCATCGCCGCCGAAGACCGCGCCGGCCGGTTCGCCTGGGCGATCTTCTCCGACAACCTGATCTACTCAGGCAACCGGGTGGGCGAGATCACAGACGACATAGTCCAGATCGACCGGGCCATGCAGTGGGGCTACAACTGGTCGAGCGGCCCCTTCGCGGCCTGGGACCACCTGGGCTTTTCGGACGTCTGCGACCGAATGAAGCAGGACGGCAAGAAGCTGCCCCCCATCGCCGAGGCCATCCTCGAGGCCGGCGGCCCGGGCTTCTACCAGACCGAAAACGGCAAGAAATTCTTCTTCGACCTCAAGACCAGGCAGTACCAACCCTTCCCGGAAGATCCCCAGGCGGTCCGGCTCAACGTGCTCAAGGCCCAAAAACGCGAGATCAAGGGCAACCTGGGCGCCACCCTGGTCGACATGGGCGACGGGGTCATCTGCTGCGAGTTCCACTCCAAGATGAACTCCATCGACGACGACACCATCGGCATGATGCAAGCGGCCCTGGACCTGCTGGAGAAAAACGACCGGTACATCGGCATGGTCATCGGCAACCACGGCGAGAACTTCTGCGCGGGCGCCAACGTGATGCTGCTTTTGGCCAACGCCAACCAGGGCAACTGGGACAACGTGGAATCCGCCGTCAAGTCTTTCCAGGACACTTGCATGCGGTTGAAGTACTCGCCCAAGCCGGTGGTGGCCGCGCCGTTCGCCATGACCCTGGGCGGCGGCATGGAGATCTCCATGGGCGCCGACCGCATCTGCGCTCATGCGGATCTGTTCATGGGCCAGGTGGAGCTGGGCGTGGGATTGATCCCCAGCGGCGGCGGCAACAAGGAACTGCTCATCCGCTACCTGGAAGGCATTCCCGAGAGCGCCCAGAACGTGAGCTGGCTGCCGTACATGCAGGGCGTGTTCCAGGCCATCGGCATGGCCAAGGTGTCCATGAGCGCCCACGAGGCCCTGGGCCTGAACTTCCTGCGGCGCTCCGACAAGATCGTGACCAACCGGGAGCACCTGCTGGGCACCGCCAAGCGGATGGTGCAGGCCATGTCCCTGGAGGGCTACACCCAGCCGATCCCGCGCAAGCTGAAGCTGCCGGGCGAGATGGGCTACGCCACCTTCCGCATGGTCATCGACTCCATGTGCAAGCAGCACCAGATCACCGAGCACGAGCAACTCATCGCCGAGAAGCTGGCCTGGGTGCTTTGCGGAGGCAAGACCAATCCCAAGTTCGGTGTGACCGAGCAGTACCTGCTGGACCTGGAGCGGGAGGCGTTTTTGTTCCTGCTGGGCACCGACAAGACCAAGGAGCGCATCACTCACTTCCTGATGAAAGGCAAGCCCCTGCGTAACTAGGCACTTGAAATGCCGAAACTCATCGATCTTGAATCAAGTTTCATCGAAGTCGCCAAGCGCCTGCGCGCCGGCCTTGTGCCGAGCCGCCTTTCGGCGAGGTGCTAGCCCTGCTTGGTGGCAAGGAAAACTGAAATATGTTCAACGAATCGTATCACCATGGCGCTGCTTTTGGCAAAGCTTGTACCGAGCCGCAGTTTGGCGAGGTGCTAGGCACTTGAAATCCGGAAGACAGGAGAACCAACATGGCACGAGAAGCTGTGATCGTAAGCGCGGTTCGAAGCCCCATCGCCCGTTACCGCCGGGGCAGTTTCCGCGACACCCATCCCATCCATTACGGAGCCAAGGTGATCCGGGAGGCCGTCAAGCGGGCCTCGGGCCTCAAGGACGAGGAAATCGACGACCTGATCCTGGGCTGCGCCATGCCCGAGGCCGAGTTGGGCATGAACATCGCCCGTTTGATCGGCTGTGCGGCCGGGCTACCCCACACGGTGCCGGCCATCACCGTCAACCGCTTCTGCTCCTCGGGCTTACAGAGCATCTCCCAGGCGGCCGAGCGCATCATGCTCGACGAGGCCGACGCGATCGTCGCCGGCGGCGTAGAGGACATGACCCACGTCCCCATGGGCGGCAACAAGCCGGTGGCCTATCCAGCGCTGGTGGACGACTGGGTCGAGGCCTACACCCCCATGGGCCTGACCGCCGAGAACGTGGCCAACCAATTCAACATCACCCGCGAGCGCCAGGACCGGTTCGCGTTGAGAAGCCACCAGAACGCGTTGCGGGCCATCGACACGGGCCGCTTCAAGTCGCAGATCCTCCCCGTCGAGACCGAGGTCTACGCGGAGGGCCAAGACGGCCGCCCGGTGGCCAAGACGATGACGGTGGACACCGACGAGGGCCCCCGGCGCGGCACCAACCTGGAGGCACTGGCCAAGCTTAGACCCGCCTTCGATCCCCAGGGCACGGTGACCGCGGGCAACTCCTCCCAGATGAACGACGGCGCCGCCGCCGTGGTGATCATGAGCCGGGAAAAGGCGAAGTCCCTGGGGCTCAAGCCCCTGGCGGTTTACCGCCGCTACCAGTTGGCCGGGGTCCCCCCCGAGATCATGGGAGTGGGTCCCGCCTATGCCATTCCCAAGCTGCTGGATAGAACCGGGATAAAGAAGGACGACATCGATCTGTGGGAAATCAACGAGGCCTTCGCCTCCCAGGCCTTATACTGCTGCGAGGACAAACTGGATCTGTCCATGGACAAGGTCAACGTCAACGGCGGCGCCATCGCCCTGGGCCACCCCCTGGGCTGCACCGGCGCCTTCTTGTCCTGCAAGCTGCTGTATGAAATGGAGCGCCAGGACCTGCGCTGGGGCGTCGTTTCCATGTGCATCGGCGGCGGCATGGGCGCCGCGGGGCTCTTCGAGCGGGAAGGCTCTTGAAAATTGCCAAAGTGACTCGGTAGACCCCAATACGCCCGCCACCGGTGCCCTTGAAAAAATCAAGCAGGGGATGTATCCATATGCATCATGAGTGGAGGACCCGAACCCATGGACGAAATACAAGTGTTGACCCTGGCGATGAAGCTCGAGCAAGCCGGACGGGATTTTTACCGTCAAGCAGCCGAGCGCAGCCGGGATCCCGAGACGGCCGAGATGTTCCGCACGCTGGCCGAGGACGAGACACATCATTACGACTACATCGAGCGCCAGTACAACGCGCTCAAGGCGGGAGATTCATGGGAGCCGGTCCCCGAGCTGGACTCGATCAAAGCCATTGACACCCGGGCGCCCATCTTCCCCAAGGGAGTCGCGGCTTCGGAGAAACTGCCTCAAGACGCCACCGACGAGGACGCGCTGCTGTTTGCCCTGGGCGCCGAGGTCAAAAGCTTCGAGCTGTACTCGAAGAGCGCCGGTGAGACCGACAACCCCGAGGCAAAAAAGATGTTTCAGCGGCTGGCCAGTACCGAGCGCGGACACTTCGATCTATTGATGCTGCGCTACGAGTCGGTCTACGGCTACCCTCGGTAAACGCCGTAAAGGGAGTTGTGGAGATGGATCTACCCGGATTTTCCCTCGATCTGGCGGCACTGGAAGAAACCAAGCGACCCGATCCCCAAGAGACATACGATCTGCTGATCCTGGGCGGGGGCCCCGCCGCGCTCGCCGCGGCGGTTTATGCCGCCCGGAAAATGCTCAAGGTGGTCCTGATTACCCGGGATTTCGGAGGTCAGGTGGGCGATACCTCGGTAGTGGAGAACTACCTGGGCTTCCAGACCATCACCGGGCAGGAGCTGGTCAACCGGTTCGTCGAGCATGTCAAGAAGTTCGAGGTTCCGGTGGCCGAGGGCGAGACGATTGCGGAGGTTCGCAAGGACGACGGGCTGTTTGGGGTATTGCTGGAGAGCGGCAGCGCTTATAGCGCAAGAACCGTGATTGCCGCCCTGGGAAAGCGCCACCGCAAGCTCGTGGTGGACTGCCACTGCCGCACCAGCGTCGCGGGACTCTTCGGCGCGGGAGACATCACCACGGTTCCCTACGATCAGATCGTCATCTCGGCCGGCGAGGGCGCCAAGGCGGCTTTGTCCGCCTACGATTTCATGGTAAGGCAGGGAATGCTCTGAAGCGGGAGGCCGATATGGGGCGGTGAACACAAAGTCTAGGAAACCATCGACACGGAGGACTGAAAATGACCGCGGCCAAGTCGGAAGAAAACCTGAAAACAGCGTTCGTCGGCGAGGCCAAGGCTTGCTTGCGGCTTTTGGGATACGCGGAGAAGGCCGAGCAGGAGGGTTATACCCAGATGGCGAAGCTTTTCAGGGCCATAAGCGCGGCCGAAAAAATACACGCCCTCAAGCACCTCGGGCTGCTCGATATAGTAAAGTCCACCGAGGAGAACCTTAAAGCCAGCTTCGAATCCGAAACAACCGTTAGCGAGAACATCTACCCGGAGTTCATCCGGGTGGCCGAAAAAGAAGGCAACCAGGCCGCAAGCATGAGCTTCAGCCACGCCCGCGACGCGGAAAGCTTCCACGCCAAGCTGTACAAGAACGCCATCGATCACATGGTCGAGGAGAAAGAAACCACCTACCACGTCTGCCGGGTCTGCGGCTACGTCGTCGACGGCCAGCCCCCCGATAACTGCCCCGTGTGCAACGCTCCTCGTCGGCAGTTCAAGCAAATAGACTAGGACACCCGCCCGCGACTTGTTTTCCGGCATTGCCTGGAGCAGTGCCGAAGTCTTTCGACAGACCCGGTCGCGTCTTGAGGAAAACGGCTGGTCGTGTATTATTCTTCCCGTCTCGGAGGACATCGACGACCTGGCCTCCCTCGAACGCTATCGGAAAAGGGGAAAATGAAATGGATACCGAGCAAGCCATCCAGACAGCTATACAGTACGAAACCAAGGTGAGAGATGTCTATCGCGACGCCGCCGGTAAAACCGGCGACGAAACCGGTAGGCGCGTGCTTCAATTGCTGGCGGATGAGGAACAACAGCACCTCGACTTCCTTTCCGAGAAGTTGCGGGAGTGGCGGCAAACCGGCAAGGTAACACCGAAGAAGCTGAGCTCGGTGGTTCCGTCCAGGGAGGTGGTTGCGGAGAGCCTAAAGAGGCTCGACTGCAAAGTATCCGGGCCGGCCGGCGCCGGCGAGCTGGATCTCTTGAACCGGGCTCTTTCGATGGAAAAGGAAACCAGCGACTTCTACCGACAAATGGTCAATGAGCTGGAGCCTGCGGGACAGGCGCTTTTCGAGCCCTTCATGGACGTCGAAGACGGCCACCTGATGATCGTTCAGGCGGAGATAGACAATGTCAGGGGCTTGGGTTATTGGTTCGACTTCAGGGAGTTCGATCTGGAAGCCGGCTGATATTTCGCGGGAGGCTTCGCTCCGTTTTATTCAGAGAGCGGCGTAAAAAGGAGAAAGCCATGCCTGAAAAAGTGACGCTTTATGCCATAAGCACCTGCGGCTGGTGCAAGAAAACCAAGCGCTTTTTAGAAGAAAACGGCGTCGAGTACAAATGCTACGACGTGGATCTGCTGGAGGGAGAGGAGAAGGAAAAGGCCCGGGAAGAAGTGGCTCGCTACAATCCCCGGCGCAGCTATCCCACCATGGTTGTGGACGATACCGTGGTGTTGGGATTCGACGAGGATCGCTTGCGGGAGGTGCTGGGATTATGAGTTCGGCGGGAGCCAAGGTGCTCTACGAAAAGTTGAAGAAGGAAGCCGAGGCCGGCGGATATCTGCTAAACCCCGACGTGGATTTCGTGCTCGATCTGATGGAGGGGCTGATCACCAACCAGAAGCGCTACGGCTACAGAGCCTGCCCCTGCCGGCTTGCCGAGGGAGTCCGTGAGCAGGATCTGGACATAATCTGCCCCTGCGACTACCGGGATCCCGATCTGGACGAGCACGGCGCTTGTTACTGTGCCTTATACCTCTCCGAAGAAGTCGCTACCGGCCAGAAAAAGTTAAAACCCGTACCGGAACGAAAAGGCGCCCCGACAGACAAACACCGGGAAGAACCGGTGGGATTCACCCGGAACGATATTCCCGTATGGCGTTGCAAGGTATGCGGGTACCTGTGCGCCCGGACCCGACCCCCGCTGAAGTGCCCCATCTGCAAGGCCGACCAGGACCGCTTCGAGCGCTTCGGCTAACCCTGCCGTGGGCGCATCCGCTCAACGCACGGTATCACCGTGGCGCCGACCTTGATTGAGCTTGCGGCGAAGCGCAGCGCAGCCGCGGCGAAGAAGAGCTGAACAGCACCCGTGGCGTGCCCTATCATAACCAGCAGAGCAAATGAGACACTTGAGACATCGGTGTTGACCCCGGCCGAGACAACGTGCTAGGCAGAGTTGGCAATACGGGGAGCATGGTCATTCAAGACAAAAAGCTGAGAGTTCTTTTCGTGTGCGGCGGCAACTCCTGCCGGAGCCAGATGGCCGAGGGCTTTTTGCGCTCGATGGGAAAAGACCAGGCGGTTGCCTACAGCGCCGGGGTTACCGCCGAGGGCGTCCACCCCATGGCGGTCCGGGTCATGCAGGCGGCCGGGGTTGACATATCCCGGCACAAGTCCAAGACGGTCGCCGACCTGGGTCAGGTCACATTCGATCTGATAGTTACGCTGTGCGAAATCGCCGAAAAGTACTGTTCCGACTCGATTGCACCCAGCGACGATGCGAAAAAGAGCTCTTTGTTCATCGGGATGCCCATCCGCCTGCACTGGGTGGTTCCCGATCCCGCCAAGGCCGGGGGCAACCAGGAGCGGAAGCTGGGCGTGTTCCGGTCGGTGCGGGACCAGTTAAAAGAAAACATCCGGGCCATGCTGGAACTCGGCCAATTATCGGCATTGGCCGGACAGCGTGAGCGCACCGAGAATATCTTAGACGCCATGGAAGACGGCATCATCGTACATGACCAGCACCGGAACATATTTCTGTTCAACCGGGCGGCCGAGAAAATCACCGGCTACGACCGGAAGGAAGTCCTGGGGGCCAACTGTCACGAGGTTTTCCTCCCGGACGGGCTGTGTGGCTCCAGGTGCCCTCTAAACAGCGGAGACATGCAATCGTTCGATAAAACGCAGTACGAAGTCGGCTTTACCACCAAGGACGGCGAGGACCGGCGCTTGAGAATAAAGTCCGCCCCGATAAATATGCCTCAGGGGAATACCCGGGGAGTGGTGGCCACCATTCGCGACGTAACCGAGGTAAGCCGGCTCAGGCGGAAGATGAAGGAGAAGTACAGCTTCCACGGCATGGTGGGGGCGTCCGCGGCCATGCAGGAAGTCTTCCGGACCATCCGCCAGGTGACCGCCTCGTACTACCCGGTGCTGATAACCGGAGAGAGCGGAACGGGAAAGGAACTGGTGGCCCAGGCCATCCACAACGAAAGCCGCAGGAGCGCGGGGCCCTTCGTACCTATAAACTGCGGGGCACTTCCCGAAACCATCCTGGAGAGCGAGCTCTTCGGCCACGTGCGCGGGGCTTTCACCGGCGCCATCCGGGACAAGAAGGGACGCTTCGAGCTGGCCCACAAGGGCACCCTCTTCCTGGACGAGGTCGGCGAGTTGAGCCCGGCTTTCCAGGTCAAGCTCCTCAGGGTGATCGAGGAGAAGCACTTCGAGCAGGTCGGCGGCGAGCGGACCATCAAAGTGGACGTGCGGGTGATCAGCGCTACCAACCGCGATCTTAAAGCGATGATCGAGAAGGGCACCTTCCGAGACGATCTATTCTACCGCCTGAGCGTAGTGCCCTTCCATCTGCCCCCGCTCCGTGAACGCAGGGATGATTTGCCCCTGTTGGTGGAGCGAACTCTGGAGAGAATTCGGGGAGAAATCGGCAAGCCCATTCACAGCGTGTCCGATCAGGCCATGGATCTGCTCATGGCCTACCACTGGCCTGGAAACATCCGCGAGCTGATCAACGTCCTGCAGTTCGCCTCGGTGCGCTGCGACTCGGAAGAAATAACACCGCGGCATTTTCCTCCCGGGATTCGTACGCCGGGAGCCTCTCCCCAGCCAATTGATTCTGCCGCTCCCCCGGCAGAGCGAACCGGCTCGAATGGTATGCGGCGGCGGCGCAAGCTGGATCGGGTGGCGGTTAAGCAGGCTCTTTTTGAAGTCGGTGGAAACAAGGTAAAGGCGGCAAAGCGACTCGGCGTCGGCCGGGCCACGCTTTATAGGTTTCTCAACAAATATTCTGTCTCTTAACCGGGGTGTCTCATTATATGGAGCTTGGATAGCTGATACAATTTCTCTCCGGTGTATCTGTCTGATATGACAGGTTATTACCGGACGCCCTCTGGTGGCATACTCCTTGCTCTCTGACTATAAGGAGTAAAACAGACTGGAGGGTTGCAGTGGCAAAGCCGTTTAATGAGAACCTGATGAGGCTAATAACTTTGACCAGAGAGATGCTGGCTCTTTCCGACGAGGGCGACCGGGATCGTAACGACGATTCCTGTGGAATCATATACGGAATTCTTCGGGATGTAAGCTACCGGATCAGGAAGCTTGCGGAAGAGGAATGCGACCGGCACAAAAAAACCGGAAAGTGGGACTGAACTTTCATTGCCAAGGGAGGACGTGGAAATGCCATCTGTCAAGGGAACCAAGACCGAAAAGAACCTGCTGACCGCATTTGCGGGAGAGTCGCAGGCGCGAAACCGCTACACCTACTTTGCCAGCCAGGCCAAGAAGGCAGGCTTCGTACAAATTTCGAGCATCTTCACCGAGACCGCCGATCAGGAGAAAGAGCACGCCAAACGGCTGTTCAAGTTCTTGGATGGCGGCGAGGTGGAGATCGGGGCGGCTTTCCCGGCGGGGGTGGTCGGAAGCACGGCGGAGAACCTCAAGGCCAGCGCGGCCGGCGAGCACCACGAGTGGACCGAGATGTACCCCGCCTTCGCCCAGGTAGCCCGCGAGGAGGGGTTCGACGAAATCGCGATGGTCTTCGAGAGCATCGCGATCGCCGAGAAGCAGCACGAGAAACGCTACAACGACCTGCGCGCCAACATCGAGGCCAACCGGGTATTTAAGCGGGAGCAGAAGACCACCTGGCGCTGCCGCAACTGCGGCTACCTGCACGAGGGCACCGAGGCCATCGACAAATGCCCCGCCTGCGCACACCCCCAGGCCCACTTCGAGATTCTGGGAGAAAACTGGTAGACAACCTGTCAACCCGAAAGGAGCAACACCATGAGAACATTTGAGTCGGTAGAAGAACTGCTCGACTTCGCCATCGGCGAAGAAGAAGCCGCCGCCAACTTTTACAAGCACCTGGCGGGAAAAATGGAGCGACCCTGGATGCGGGATGTGTTCGAGCAGTTCTCCAAAGAAGAAGAGGGCCACCGGGCCAAGCTGCTCAAGGTCAAGTCCGGCGAACTGCCCTCCCTTCCGAAGGAAAAGGTCCTGGATTTGAAGATCGGAGACTACCTGGTGGATGCGGAGCTCAACGCGGACATGGATTACCAGCAAGCCCTGATCCTGGCCATGAAGAAAGAGAAGGCGGCCTTCAGGATGTACAGCGATCTCGCCTCGGTGGCTGAAAGCGCCGGAGTGCGGGACGTGCTGCTCTCTCTATCCCAGGAGGAAGCCAAGCACAAGCTCCGCTTCGAGGTGGAGTATGACGATATCATTCTGAAGGAGAACTAAGCCATGACCGAGAAACTGCAAATCTACAAGTGCGAAGTCTGCGGAAACATAGTCGAGGTATTGCACCCGGGGGCGGGCCAGCTGGTCTGTTGCGGGCAGCCCATGAAGCTATTTATCGAGAACACCGTCGACGCCGCCAAGGAAAAGCACGTTCCCGTAGTGGAAAAAACCTCCTCCGGATACAAGGTCAAGGTGGGCAGCGTCGCCCATCCCATGGAGGAGAAACACCACATCGAGTGGATCGAGTTGATCGCCGACGGGAAAGCCTACCGCCAGTTCCTCAACCCGGGGGACACCCCCGAGGCTACCTTCGACATCCAGGCCGAACAAGCCATCGCCCGCGAGTACTGCAGCCTGCACGGTCTCTGGAAAACCTGAATTCATTCCTGACAGGTTTCCCCGGCCTTAGATGATTCGCAATTCAGGACCTTGGATTAACCCTGGATCAATCAGCTCAAACCGGCTGAACGGTTACAGAATCGGTTTACTCGCCTTCGCCAGGATGCCCCGTGACTCGCCACGGGGAGCTTCACAGGTCTTCCTGCCGTTTGACGAAGTGGAAGCCGTACTTTTCCAGCTCCTGTAAAAACGGCTTGTAGAGGTACGGCAGGCTCGGTGGCAGCTGCACGCCAACTTCCGGAATCTTACCCTCAAAGATATGATTGACCGCGATGGCGGGCGGGAGGCCGACAGCCTTGGCCATCGCCGAGTCTCCGTCGGGTTCCCCGTGTTTCACCATCGTGACCATTCGGCGGTTCCGGTGCCCGTCGGGAAGCTCGGACACGATCTCCACGTGAATGATGGTCATGTCGGTCTCACCCGGCGCATAGGACATTTTCTTTAGCAGCAATTCGACAAAGGCATCGAGTCTGGTGCCCTGCGCAATCCGAATGCGTTCGGCATCGAACAGGCCTAGCCACCTAAGCCTCAGCATGATGTCAGAGAGATGATCGGCGTTGAGGAATTTCGCGATGTTATCCTCCAGGTTTTCGTCCGGCGCCACGCCAACGAGGTTCGCCGTGAATTCGCTGAAGGTCATGTCCGCGAAATCGAGGGTCTCTTGATCGTTCAGCAGGCCGAGTCTGATAAAGTTGCGCATGTTGTTGCAGTAGCCGGAAAACCTCAACAAGCCCCGGTAAAATGTTACGTCCTCCGGCAGATCGAAGAACCTCACATAGCGGGTCACATCCTTGTTCGCATACGTTTCAAACGTTCCCAGACCTTCAATGTCAACCATCTTGAAGTTCTCGAACAGGTTCCGGCCGGCGATAGGAACCTGCTTACCCTGGTCTATCCAAGTCGCGGGCGCCTGGGCTGCCAGGAAGACACCCTTCGGCTCCCATGAAAACTTGTAGCCCATCGGGTTGTTATTGAACTCAAACGACGGCAGGCCCGAGCCATAGGAGTTAATGCTGATGACTCTTCCTCGCTCTTCTCTGATCTCGTCGAGCAACATCTGGGTAGCGAAGTGATCCATGCCGGGGTCCTCGCCCAACTCGTTGAGGATCAGGATGCCGCTTTTCTTCGCCTCTTCGTCCAGTGCCCTAATCGGAGGGATCTCATACGAGGTGGTCACCATGCTCTTTTGGTTTTTTATGCACAGTCTGGCAACCATCTCATGATGCGCTTTGGGGATCATGTTGATAACGATGTCGTGTTCCGCGATCAACATGTCCAGTTTCTGTTCCTCTTGGCTTTCCCAGGGCAGGGCTTTGGTTAGCGGTCTGCCGGCGAGAATCCTCTCGGCCTTCGAGGGAGTACGGGCCGCCATGCTTACCCGGTAGCCACACTCCTCGGTCAGATAGTCGACGATCGGCTTGGTAACATGACCCGCACCGAGTATCAGAACCTTTTTCATTGCTATTAACTCCATCGAATTTATTCGTCCATACAAAGCTCGCCCATACAAAGCGCAGACGATACAACCGGATGCGATAAATTGTCAATCCTCATCGAGTCTCCCCAATACGCCACCGGTGCCCCTCATCTTTCGGGCATTACTGGTAGATTGGGGCCAACCAAGATCTCCCACCCCTCTTTCACGGCAACCCCAATACGCCGAGTAAAATGGGTACCTTACCAGAGGCCAAAAAGTTTCCTTCACTCACCGTATCTATGACACCGAGCACCAGTGATTCCCTTGCGCAGTCAACTGGTTAACCAGGATCTCAAGTAAACATTCGGTAAACCCGTAGCCGATTTTCGAGTGGAGGAAGGAGCAATGCGCGCCAAGGCTGAAAGACTCTTGGACGGTGATGTATCAG
>JAUXGL010000116.1 GCA_030622135.1 Deltaproteobacteria bacterium | reverse complement strand
CGATCAGGAAGCCTGCCTCTCCTGCCGGGTGCCCGGCGGCGAGAGTGTCAGCGTGTTTGAATCCGCCGATTTCGACGACGGAACCGGTAACGACTGCGATCTGAACGGCTGGACGCTAATACCGGATACGGGCACCTTCTGCAGCCCCAGCATACAGGACTGCAACGTCCAGGCCGAGAGCCAGAACTGCTGCGCTACGGTGGATGCCGCCAACCAGAGCATCTGTGACGTGGACAGCTTCCCCGGCAACCCGATGCTCAGGACCGACCGGGCCACCAACTGCGGCGGCGGCGTCGAGGAGTGGCGCCTGACCAAGACGTTCGACGCCACGGGCACGACCGACATGGCGATATGTTTCAACTATGCGGATATAGGTACCAATACCAAGGATGGCGTCGTTGTGTACGTTGCCGATACCCTAAACACCACCCCGGTGGAGGTCTACTGCGACGTCCGCGGGCCGGTTCGGGACGTCGACGGTGTTTTCTACTGGGTCTGCGGCGTCATCCCCGCCGCTTTCGACAACAGCCCGGATATGAGTGTGCTGGTCGTTATGCACTCGGAGGGCAACGGCCATGTTATTTTCATCGACGACCTCGAGCTGTACGGCTGGGTCGACGGCTGTGCCCCCGATGTCCGGACGGCGTTTCTCGACACCTTCGATGACGGCGCCGACAACTGCGATACCTCGAAATGGACCGTAACCGGTGATGCTCCTCTTTGCCCAGCAGAATGGGATTGCAGCGGCGACAGTTTCGCCTTGCAGGCGGAAAACACTGCCTGGACCATCGAGACCACAGTCGACGCGGTCACCCTGGACGGTTTTGTCACCCTGTGCTTCGACGTGGGCAGCAACAATACCACCGCCGACGACGTGGTGCTGGTGGAGTTCAATGCCGGCGGTAGCTGGGAGACCGCCTGGACGTTGAACGGCAAATTGAGTCGAAACAAGGAATGCAACCAGGTGTGCGTGAATCTATCGGCCCTCAACTCGGCGGCCAACAACAACGCGGTCCTGGGCATCCGGTTCGCATTGACCAGTATTGGCGGCGGCGACGAGATCGTCCTAGACGACGTCAGCGTCACCGGCTTCCACTACTGTTCGGCGGGAACGGTGGACGTTACCCTGTCCAGCCCGCCGGTGGATCAGGGTGGCGGTGTCTACCAGGTAACCGCCACCAACAACGGCGGCACCCCGGTTACCGTGGACGTCCAGTGCGTCTGGGATCCCGATCCTGCGGTGGCGGGCAGCGACTCGATCACTTTCCAGTAGTCTTCCTTAGTCCTCTGCTTGCATATGGAGGTAAAATAGCCAGAGAAGCCATTCGAGAAGGGCAATTCGGGTAATTTACCCGGAGCGCAGAGCCGCGCACCTGCATCACCATACACGCCCGACAGGGCTCGAACCTGTGACCTGTGGATTCGAAGTCCACCGCTCTATCCAGCTGAGCTACGGGCGTATGAAAAATGGGTCGTAAAGGATTCGAACCTTTGGCCCGCGGATTAAGAGTCCGCTGCTCTACCAACTGAGCTAACGACCCAGGCATAGGGTGAGTGAAGGGGCTCGAACCCTCAACAGCTGGTGCCACAGACCAGTGCTCTACCATTGAGCTACACTCACCGCGTCACCGGGCAGGAATAGTGCATCCACGGGGGCGAAATGTCAATAGAGGTGAGGAGGAGAGTTGACATTTGGGCGAAGGTCCCGTTAGATATAGTACATTCTCCTTACCGAATGGGAGGGTAGTATGAAACGTCATATGATGATGATCGTTGCACTGCTGTCGGTTCCGGGTCTGGTGCTCGCGCAGGAGGGGGAGCCGGATTCTTTAGAGGAGGCGGATGCGGCCGTGGAGAAGGCCTTCGAGAAGGACCGGACCGTGATACCCGAAGAGATGGTGGTGGTGGAGCCGCAGGTGGGGAAGGATCTGCGGTTCAAGTCGGCGGCGCCGGGCGGCGAGACCGGGTTGATGCGCGTGATGGAGGCGGGCAGCACCGATCCGATGACCATCAAGCTGAGCCTCCACGGGGGGTTCTTTTCGTCCAGCGGGACGGACGGGTTCCTCAACTACCTGGACGCCGATGACTACTCGGAGTCCCAGGTGGTGGGCCGGCTGGGGTTGGCCTTCACCCCGCTGTCGTTTCTGGAGGTATTTGCCTCCTACCGCAACAGTTCGAACAAGAACTCGATTTCCCGGCCCGGGCTGCTGCAGACCCAGGGGGACATGGAGTTCGGGGCCAAGGGGTTCTACCCGGTGCTGCCGTTTTTAAGCGTGGGGTTGAACCTGGGGATCGGGTTCTACAACGGGATCGGCGAGGTGACCCCGGATCTGGCGGGGACCACCGTGCGCACGGGGTTGCTGTTGAGTTTCGACGCCCGGAAGATCGAGTTCGATACCCATGTACCGGTGCGTTTCCATGTCAACGTGGGCCTGACCTTTGAGAACACCGACAACTTGCAGGGTAACCGCGACCTGACCTACGTCGAGCAGTACGCCCTGCGGGTGAACAGCTACAACCGGTTGGGCCTGGGGTTCGGGCTGGACGCGCCGCTGCCCTATGTGGATCCGGTGGCCATCACCCCGTATCTGGAGTACAGCATGCAGATCCCGTTGGGAGTGGGGGACGAGGAGTTGGCCGATAGCTCCATGGGCACCGACGCCAGCCTCTCCAGTGTCATGCCCATGTTTCTTACCCCGGGAGTCCGGGTCACCTACCAGAGGGACATCACCTTCGACTTCGCCGTGGACATCGGCATCGGCGGCAAGAAGGCGTATCTCGATGGGGTTCCCTCCACGCCGCCGTACACGGTGTGGTTCGGGCTGTCCTACGTCTTCGATCCCACCAAGCGTGGGGAAGAGAAGACCATCGAGAAGATTGTGGAGAAGGAGAAGATCGTCGAGGTCGATAAGGGAGTCGTCGCACCGGTGACCACCGGGAGGATCAAGGGCCGGGTGGTCAACGCGGTGGACCAGACGCCGGTGGCCGCGGCCATCATCTCCTTCAGCGGCTCCGATATCACCCCGGTGGCCACCGAGCCCATGGAGGGTCGCTACGAGACCTACAATCTCACCATCGGGATGGTCAAGCTGACCGCCTCGCGCGACGGGTTCAAGGCGGTCTCCCGGGAGGCCGAGGTAAAGGCCGGGGAAGTGGCGCTTTTGGACTTCGCCCTGGAACCGGAAGCCGAGAGGGGCATCGTTTCAGGAAAGGTGTTCAACGAGAAGGATCGGCCCATGCTGGCCAAGATCGATATCAACGGCCCGGGCGAGTTTCACCTGGACACCTCGGCGGACACCGGCGAGTTTTCCTCCCCGGTTCCCGAGGGCTCCTACGTGGTCAAGGCCTCGGCGGAGGGGTACCTGGCCCGGGCGCGGCGGTTCGAGATCAAGAAGGACAAGACGGTCATGGCCGAGTTCAAGCTGGTCCCGGCCCCGAAGAAGACCGTGGTGATCATCGAAAAGGACAAGATCGTCGTGAAGAAGAAGATTCACTTCGCCACCGGCCGGGCCGAGATCCGGACGGACAGCCACATCATCCTGGACGCGGTCATCGACGTCCTGGCCAACCATCCGGAGATTCGGAAGATCAGGGTGGAGGGTCACACCGACTCGATGGGCTCGGACGCCTCCAACAAGCGACTGAGCCAGAAGCGCGCCCATGCAGTGATGGACTACCTGATCAAGCAGGGCATTCTCGGGGATATGCTTGTCGCCAGAGGCTACGGCGAGACCATGCCCGTCGCTCCCAACAACACCCGGCGGGGCCGCGAGCAGAACCGGCGGGTGGCGTTTACGATCTTGGAACGGTAAGCGCTGCGTGCCCGGCGCCATCCTCAAGAAACGAGGACTGCTTCGCTGCAGATACGGTGTGTGAAATAAGCTCGTGGGCCTCTCGTAAGTTGCCAAAGTTACTCGGTGGACGCGTTTTTTGCTGCACCCTTGTGGTGTTGGGGTTGCCGCGAAAGGTGGGTGGGAGATCGTGGGACGCTCCTCCTCTCGATAACCCATCTAAGATTTGATACGGATTAACCCGAGTCTCTCTTCATGGATGAGGACGGGTGGTTCAGCCCGGGTGCGAACTACAACGTCTCCATCGGTACCTACGAAAGCTCCTTCGGCCTGCCGGTCGACTGGCAACTGACCCTGTGCGCCGAATAGCAGAGAAACTGGCACTTGTGGCTTGGATGCGGTAAAAGGCAGAGCTAGCGTACTTTCTCTTGGCAGACGTCCAATCTAGAGGAATAATAATAGCAAGAAGATGGAACTTCGTATTGTCTGCGGCAAATGCGAGACTGAGTACCGGATCTCGGATGATAAGCTCCATAACAAGGCGACCAAGTTTGCCTGCAAGAAGTGCGGCCAACAGATTGTCACCCGGCCCGCCACCGACGGAGTCAAGGTAGAGGGGGCTTACATCAAGTCGCCCTTCGAGAGGGGCCTCCCTAGACAGTTCGGCAAGTTTAGCGATCTAAAGCGCCTGGCCAGCGGGGGGATGGGGGAGATTTACTTGGCCAAGCTGGGCGGGGCCGAGGGCTTCGAGCGGGAGATGGTACTCAAGGTGCTGCATCCTCACCTGGCCAAAGACAAGACCTTCGCTCAGGCCATGGTGGACGAGGCCAAGCTGACCGTCCGGCTTCAGCACCCCAACATCGTGCAGATGTACAACCTGGAGAGAGCCGGCGAGCTGCTCTACTGCGTTCTCGAGTACGTGCCCGGCAAGTCGCTCTCGGTCATCCAGCGAGTCTATCGGAAGAAGGGCGGGACCATTCCCATTCCCATGGCGGTCTACATCATCGCCGAGTCCCTCGATGGGCTTGGCTATGCCCACGAGCTGGCCGATCGCCACGGTCAGCCCCTGCACATCGTCCACCGGGACGTTTCCCCTCAGAACATCTTGGTGACCAAGGACGGGTGGGTGAAGATCATCGACTTCGGTATTGCCAAGGCGGCCACCCGCATCACCCAGACCCGTCCGGGCATGATCAAGGGGAAGTTCGCCTACATGGCCCCCGAGCAGCTCAAGGGCGAGTCCGATCACCGGGCGGACCTGTTTGCCATGGGCGTTACCCTGTGGGAGACCCTGGCGGGCGTGCGGCTGTTTCACTCCACCACCGACGTGGACACCTTGCAGAAGGTGCTGCACATGGATTCTCCTCCGATCCATATCGCCAATCCGGACACGCCCAAGGAGCTGGATGCTATTTTGGCCAAGGCGTTGGAGAAGAATCCCGAGAAGCGCTACCAGACCGCCCGGGAGTTTAGGAACGCGCTGCTCGGGTTCATGGCTCCCACCACCAAGGAGGAGATGCGCGCCGTAGTCGACATCGAGGCTATCGCCCTGGGCGCCCGGTCCATAGCGGACCCGCCCAGCGAGGATGTCACGCCCGTGGCCGACTTCGGGGTGGTGCGCAAGTCCCGGCGCGGGCCCTGGATCTCTCTGGTGTTATTACTTCTTGCCGGGAGCGGGGCGGCCGCCTGGTTCGGTATCCCCTGGCTGGGTACATTGCCGGAGGAGAAGCCTGACGCCGGAGTGACCCCGGTCGGTGGGGGAGTTGATGTGTCCAAGGACGCGGGCGTGGCGGGGACACAGCCGGGAGATCCGGCGACGGCTTCGGCGGACAAACCGGCGGAGGAGATCACCCAGCCGGCCGATGCCGAGAAGCGGGTCGCGGTGGTCAAGCCGCCCAAGCCTCGGCTGCCTCCTCCGGTCAAGCTGACCCACAAGGATATCAACAAGGTATTGCGCCGCTACGGCGCCAGGCTGCAGAACTGTGCGGACACGCATTTGACCCAGGAGTCGTCCGGGCAGGACGTTTTGTTGAAGCTGGACTTTACCATCGGCTCCACCGGCCGGGTGACCCGCGTGGATCTGGATCCCCAGAACCTCGAGCCCACCAAGTTCGGCCGCTGCCTGATAAGGCGGGTGAAGCGCATCAGGTTCCCGCGGCACGTGGACAAGAACGTGTCCATCTCGTTTCCGCTTAAATTCCGGGTGGTGAAACAGAAGTAGTTGTAACCGGGCCGCCGGATCGTTGCTGAAGTCGAGCGGAGGCGTGGTTCTCCACGTCGAGCATCGACTTCGGTGCTGCGACGCGGAGTTGCAAAACGAGGTGGTGGATCCGGGTCCCTACCGAAGGTGCCTGACGTAGTACACGTCTCCGGCGCCCTTCTTGCTTAGTTTGAAGATCAGGACGGCGCGGCGCTTGATGCCCGAGAGCGTCTGCTTGAAGCGCCCGTCGGGGGAGATCTCGATGGAGTTCTTGCCTACCACCACCCGGGAGCCGGGCGGGGCCAGGCCGGATACTTCCACCCGGCCGCCCTCGGGCTTCTGGCCGGGTTTCGGAGCTTCGAGACGCAACAGCGGAGTGGCGTTGTCGAAGGCCAGCGAGAGCTTGTTCATCTGGGAGGCTTTGATTTCCTGGCCCGCGGAGTCTGAGGCGGACTGATACCAGAAATAGGTCCCCTCCTTCAACTTTCCCGCGGGAAGGACCAGGCGGGTTTCCTCTGCCGTTTCTTCGAGGATGGGCTTTTCCATGTCGTCTTCGGAGTAGATCCGCACCTTGTAGCCGGCGGCTGTCTCCACCGCGTCCCACTCGAAGGTCAGAGCCGGCACCTTGCCCTGGAAGTAGATGGTGGTCTTGATGCCGGTGTCCGGTATCACGTTGGTCAACTTATCCGAGGCCAACTGCCTGGCGATGGGGTCTCGCCGGATTGCCAGGCTTCCCGTCCGGCCCGGGTTCCCGTCCGGCCGGGTCAAACGCCAGAAATACTTGCCGGGCCGTACGTTGCTTAGGATGTAGGACTTTCCCGCGACCGGCTGGCGCAGCGTGGGCTTTTTAAAATCAGGAGTAGGGGAGATTTCCAGGAGCAGTTCCTCCTCCGCCTTCCCGCCTTTCCAGGTCAGTGCCACTCTCCGGATCCTGCGATCGTAGAACACTCGCGCGCGGACGCCTTCGCGCACGCGGATCTTCGGCAGCTTCAGGGGTTCGAGCTTGCCGATCTTACCCTTTTTTCCGATGTTCAGCGACTGGCCCGGACCGACCGTGACGGTCTGGTCGCCCACGGCCACCTCGGCGTTTCCCGTGTACACGGTCACCTGGGTGGATTTCCCCCGGCTGCGGACGGTCACCTCCGCGGTCATGCCCCGCGCTCTGGCCACGATTGTGCCCATGGGCATGATCAGTCTCTGGATGGCGCCGCCCTTTTTTCCGCGACGCAGGTGGATTTTGGCTTCGCCGTAGTCCAGCTTGATGGTGCTCTCGCGGCCGGTTTCGGACCGGAAGGTGCCTTCGAAGACGGCCCGGGATCTGGCCCCCAGTTCCACCCGGCTGCCGGAGTCGTCCACCAACTCCACCGATCCCGAGCGCCTTGTGATCAGGGCGGTGCCGGGCTCCAACTTCATCTTGCGCTTGCGGGGGCGCCGGAACTTCTTCTGGCCGGGCGGGCGGATGCGGCTCCGGCGCTTGCGGTCCAGCAGGGTGGTGGTTAGCTCCTCGCGGTTGGTGATCTTGCCGGCGCCGATGTCGAGGACGAAGCTTTGTCCCGCCTGAAGCGGGGTGGTCTCGCCGCCGCGGTTGATGGTGGCGCTGCCCATGATCATCTCCACCTGCACGCCGTCGGCCTTCATCTTCACGCCGGCGCGGCCTTCCCGCAGGAGGATTACGTCGCTGGAGTTGGCGAAGATTATGTGGTACTGCCGGCCCTCCACCCGGTTGACCGCCACCTCGACTTCGCCCTGTTTCATCAGGAGCGCGGCTTCGTTTTCATGCTCCGCCAGGCCCACCTGTCCTTGTCCCTCGATGCGGATCTGGCGGCCGTCCGGAAAAACCAGGGTGTATCTTGCACCGGCACCCGCGCGCAGACCATCTCCCCGGTCTACTGCCTGCCCCTCCTCGACCGGCTTCCACTTCCCGTCTGGGCCCGAGCGCCACTCTACGGTTCCTTTCAGATCGGTCAACTTCGTGGTGGGGGCGGTACCCGCATCGACACCTTCGGGTTTTTCCGCGCCGCCGCCGAGGCGCTCGCAGGAAAGCAAGCCGGCGAGCGGCAGACCGGCCAGAATCCCAATGAGGTACCGGCGGAACTTATTTCTTGGGGTAGAGTTCCACATTCAGGATTACAATGTCTCCGGTCTTTAGCTTGATCTTGCGGCGCTGGGTGACGTAGCCGGGCATGGTGAGAAGAACATCGAACACGCCGGTTTTGACCCGGAACTTGAACTTGCCCTTCTTGGCCCGGGTCTTGACCCGCCGCGTGGGAATGACGATCCTGGCCCTGAGCGCTTTACCCGTGGCCGAGCGCACGGTCCCTTTCAGGGTCCCGAAGGTCTTCCCCTTTATCCGGGCGAGCTTGATGGTCACCGGTACGGTCGGTTTGCCCGTTGACAGGACGGCGGTGGTCTTCTGCCTGTATCCCTCCACGGACACGGTCATCTTGACCGGTCCGGGGTCCGCCGGGCAGGTGGTGAACGCACCGCGCTCCGGCTCGGTCACGAAGGTGGCCGCTTCCTTTCCGTCTATCTCCACCCGCGCGCCTCCCAGGGGCTTGCCGGTCTGGGCGTCCACGACCGTTCCGACGATGCGGCTCTGGGGCGGCGGCGGCACCTGCACCTTTACTTCCTTGATTTTCTCCACCTCTTTGGTGATCACGAGCGGCGGCGGATCGGGGATTTGCCCGAAGTTGAAACCCAGGGCCAGGATCACGTTGTAGGGCGGGGTACGCCCCTTCCCAGCGGGAGGGTGGATCCCGGTCAGGCCGATATCCAGGGCGGCCACCACGTGCAGGGTGTGGTGGGAGAGCGGCCAGGCGCGCAGGCCGATGGTGATCCAGTTGGGGGTGTCGGTGAAGCCGGGTGCGCCGGTGCCCATGGCGATGGCGCCGCCGTACTCCAGGAATGGAGCCACCGGGCCGAACTGCCAGGCGGCGCCCAGACGCACGAGTAACTGGTCGTGTGGATTGACGCCCGCCGAGAAGATCTGGGCGGCGTTTAGGTTTTCATCGAAGATGCGAGCCGTGTTGTCGAAGTGGTATCCCAGGTTAAGCGTGATCATCGCTGCTGGGACCGGCTGGAAGGCGAAGGTCGTCATTACGCGGGTGCTGATGCCGTCGGTGGAGAGCTGGGAGAACTTCTCCCCGGTGGGGATCTGGATCTGCACGCCTCCGCCCAGCGACAGCTGGTCGGTCAGCGCATGCCCGTAACGCACCCCCAGAAAGGGATCGCCCACGAACTGGGCCTGGTCGGGCACGTAGGCGGTGTTGTAGTTGGACGCCAGGTAGAACCCGGCGTTGATCTCGAAACCCGAGAAAGGAACCCAAGCCAGGCTGGACCGGGTCAGCAGCCGTTGGTTTTCGTCGCCGTCTTTTAGGTAGTCGCTGGCCTTGAAGAATTCCAGCGTGGAGCCGATGACTACCTCCCCGGGCTCGTAGGGCAGCGGAGCCCAGGATCGGTACAGGCCTCTCTGGCCGAAGACGGTCGGACCGGCCGGGTCGGTGGCCGGCTCGCGCGGACCCGCCGTTGCGACCGATCCGAGCGCCAGCAGAAGCATCGGCCAAACCCTCCAACGCAGCACTTGGCGTTCTCCTTTCTACTGGTTTCCTCTGTGGTCTAGACTGTTTTCCAGCATAGTGATTTTTTCCGAATCAGTCAACAAACCGTAAATTAAAACCGTAAATTAAATCGTGCTGGACTTGCTCTGTGGGTCGGAGTGAAGGATAATGGAGATGATCATGGGGAGAATTCTTCTGTGGATGACGTTGACTGGTGCCCTGTGGTTTTCCGGCTGCACTCGCCAGGGTTACGAGCCCCAGGAGTCCTGCAAGGACGTGGACTGTAGCGGCCACGGGGATTGTGGGGTGGCGGGGGACGGCACGGCGGTTTGTCTCTGTTCCCAGGGTTACCACGCGGATGGGATCGAGTGCGTTGAGAATGTTGCCGCAAATCCATGCGCGGGGGTTTTATGTTCCGGGCACGGGGACTGCGCGGTGGACGGGTCGGATCCGGTGTGCGTCTGCCAAAAAGGGTATCACGTCGAAGGAAGTACCAACTGCATCCGGAATGCCGATCCCTGCCTGGGGGTCGACTGCTCCGGCCACGGAACCTGCGCGGTGACTGTCCCGGGCGACGTCATCTGCGCCTGCGACAGCGGTTACCACAACGACACGCCTACGACCTGCGCCCCTGACGATTGGTAGTAGTCGATTTCCCGCATGTCAGACAAAGTCTTTTGCTGAAACCCTGAATCTCCCATCCCTGGGCAGCGCTTTTTGCAGCACCCGTTTTCTGGGTGAAGTCAACATGTTATGTCGAAACGTAGGGGCACCAATGGGAGATTGGGGTGAAACCGAGACGACTTGCAAGCACGGTCGCCGTGGTGATATGGTCTGGCCCGCCCGAGTGGGTAAACTAACAAGGAGGAAAGATCTAATGAAACGGTTCTTCATGTTATCGATGGTTGTTGTGGTTATGCTGGGTTGCCTTTCCGGTTGCGCCAAGGTGGGCGCGGGGCACGGCGGGGTCCTGTGGACCGCCTTGGGCGGCACCCAGGAAGAGGCCTACACGGAGGGCTGGTACTTTGTGGCTCCCTGGAACAAGCTGATCACCTACAACGTGCGCTTGCAGGACCGCAGCGAGGAACTGCACGTGCTGGCCAACAACGGCCTGTCCATCCGCCTGGAGACCTCGGTGCGTTACCGGGTCAGCCTGTCCACCCTGGCGGTGCTGCACCAGAAGGTCGGTATGGACTACTACGAGGTGCTGATCGCGCCGGCGATGCGCTCGGCGTCCCGCAAGGTGGTCGGCCGCTACGCCCCGGAGCAGATCTACTCCACCAAGCGTGAGGAGGTCGAGCTTGAAACCCTGGCCGCGGTCATAGAAAACCTGAAGGACGCCATCTCCAAGAAGCTGGCGGGCGCCAACTTGGAGGAGGAGCCCATCCAGATCAAGGCCATCCTGGTGCGCAACGTGGAACTGCCCGATAAGCTCAAGCGGGCCATCAACGACAAGCTCGAAGAGGAGCAGCGCGCGCTCAAGATGAAGTTCACCCTCGACCGCGAGCGCAAGGAGGCCGAGCGCAAGGAGATCGAGGCCAAAGGTATCGCCATGCGCAACCAGATCATCACCGCGAGCATCACCGACCGGTTGCTCAGCTACGAGGGAATCCAGGCCACCGAGCGGCTGGCCACATCGCAAAACGCCAAGACCGTGGTCATCGGCGGCGGCAAGCAGGGCCTGCCGCTGATCCTGGGAGGCCAGTGAAGGCTGCTCTGACAATCGCCGGCGTTGGGCTGATGTTGTTGCCGGCCGCCGGCTGCGGCGAAGACAACGGTGAAGACACCACTCCTCCAGGGGTGCAGTTCACCGAGCCGGCCGACGGTGAGACCGGGGTCTCGCCGGATGTGAAGATCCGCATCACCTTCGACGAGGCCATCGACCGCAATGCGCTCTATGGCGACATGTTTCACCTCGAGGGCCTCTTCGGATCGGTCAGCTACGATCTGGGCACCCACCAGGCGACGCTTTCCCCGATGGCGGCGCTGGACAACGGTGCCACCTACCAGGCCGTGCTGGAGCCCGGTGTCCGGGACATGGCCGGCAACCGGATGAACGCGGCCTATAGCTGGTCGTTCACCGTGGCGGAGTGAGGCAGGGACCCGGATGAATACTTCCCGCTCGTTTTGCGTGGCCGTCTGCGGCGCATCCGGCGCCGTGGGCACCGAGATGGTGTCCATCCTGGAGGAGCGTCACTTCCCCGTGGCCAACCTGAAGCTGCTGTCCTCGGAGCGCTCCGCCGGCGAGTGCCTGACTTTTTGCGGGGACGACATCCGGATCGAGGAGCTCAACCGCAACTCCTTCGCGGGCGTGGACGTGGCCCTGTTCTCGGCCGGGAGCGAGGTCAGCCGGGACTTCGCTCCCGCGGCGGTTGAGGCCGGCGCCGTGGTGATCGACAACACGTCGGCTTTCAGGATGGAGCCGGACATCCCCCTGGTGGTCGTGGAAGTGAACCCCGAGGACATAGCCCGGTTTCACCAGCGCGGAATAATCGCCAATCCCAACTGCTCCACCATCCAGATGGTGGTGGTTCTCAAGCCCATCGAGGATGCCGCCAAGATCCGCCGGGTGGTGGTATCGACCTACCAGTCGGTCAGCGGGGCCGGCCGCGGCGGCATCCGCGAGTTGGAGAGCCAGTCCCTGGCGGTGTTCAATCTCAAGGAGATCGTCTGCGGGCACTTTCCGCGGCAGATCGCCTTCAACTGCCTCCCCCACATCGACGTGTTCCAGGATGACGGCTACTCGAAGGAAGAGCACAAGATGATCGACGAGAGCCGCAAGATCCTCCACCGCCCGGATCTGAAGCTCACCGCCACCAGCGTTCGCGTGCCGGTATTTTTCGGCCACTCCGAGGCCATGAACGTGGAGACCGAGCGCAAGCTGACCGCCGAGGAAGTTCGCCGCCTGCTGTCCAAGGCCCCCGGCGTCCGAGTGATCGACGACATCCAAAACGACCTCTACCCCACTTCCATCGACGCCGTGGGCATCGACGACACCCTGGTGGGCCGCATCCGCGAAGACCCCTCGGTCGACTGTGGCCTGGACCTGTGGGTGGTCGCCGACAACGTCCGCAAAGGCGCCGCCCTCAACGCCGTCCAGATCGCCGAACGCCTGGTGGAACACCATCTGTAGTACTCTTCGCCTCTGACAAAATGGCACTGGGAGGGGAACGGGGGGACAGCCTGTGACAAAAAGTGCAAAACCTTTTCGAGGTCTCGCCTGGATGGAGAAGTTAATTAATTGTTATAATTGAAGAATGTGTCTATAGGTTACCGAATTGGTGCTGGCATGCCTCTTGCGTAACCCTCCAGGAGTGTATTATATGAAACCGTCTTGAAATAGAGAGGCCGTTTCCATGAAAAAATGGTTCCTGGTTTTTTTGTTGGGTGGTCTTTTAGCCGGTCCGGCTCGATCAGACGACATCAGTAAGGATCTGGAGGTAACTCTCCTCACTCCAAATGCCGGCAGCCACGCATTCATCAACACGGATGATTGCCAGAACAACATCTCCCTTCAGATCTCGTGGACCTTGCCGGACACTGCTCTGAAATGGGACAACGACGTATCTGGTGATGCGTATCTTTCCACCGGCGAAACCTGCGACAAAGGAAGCGGCCTTGTTGAGATTGGGGATCTTCAGGATGTGGACATCAGCAAGGAAGCCACGTCAGGAAAGTATGGTGCGAATACCGATGACGTAAAAGTCGGCGATCTCAATCTTTCGTGTGATTTGGATAGTGAGCAGGACTACTACTTCTGCATCCAAATTGTGGACGAGGTAAAGGACCAATATGACCAGCAACATACGATCACCTGGCGAGGTGGTGCCGAGTTGCGTTGGGATGTCAAGGCGCCCGGTAAGCCGACGATCACTTCGATCTCGCCCGGGGAGAGAAACCTTAAAGTGAAGTGGACGGCTCCCACAGACGATGACGTGGGGAGCTATAACATCTACTACGCGACCCAGGGTTCAGCCGATGTGTACAAGAAGGAGGTTACCGACGGCAGTGCCACCAGCTTCCAGGTTACCGGGCTGACCAACTACACCGTCTACGATGTGTGGATGACGGCGGTGGACGAGACCGAGAACGAGGGCCTGCAGTCCGGCACCGTGACCGGGACGCCCGAGCCGGTGGATGATTTCTATGAGCATTACCGCGAGAGCGGTGGTGACGATGTGGGTGGATTTTGTTTCGTGGCCACGGCGGCGTACGGGTCGTATCAGAGCACCATGGTGCAGCCGCTGCGGATCTTCAGAGACGGGGTGCTGGCGCAGAGCGAGGCGGGCAAGTCGATGATTGCGGGGTACTACCGCTACGGTCCCCGCTGGGCGCGGTCCATCCGCGGTTCCGAGACGCACCGCACGGTGGCCCGCTGGGCCCTGGCGCCGGCGGTGGCCTTTGCCGAGGTGAGCAACCGTCTCGGCCTGGCCGAAACCCCCATTCTGCTGGCGGCGCTGGTCATCTTGCTGATGCTGGGCTGGCGGTTCGTCAGGAATCACCGCAACTGGGTCAGGCGCAGCGTCCCGCCGCTGGTCGTGCTCTTGCTCCTGGTCGGCGCTCCGGCGATGGCCCAGGAAGCACCGCCCGTGGCCGACTTTCAACTGCAGATACGCTTCGGACCCTATTACCCGGATGTGGACGCCGAGGACGGGGTCGACGGCGATCCCTTCAAGTCCGTTTTCGGTTCCGGAAGCGAACTGCTGTTCGAATTGGGGGTGGACTACGAGATCTTGCACGGATTTGGCACGGTGACGGCGGGCGGCTCCTTCGGCTTCGTGCAGTTTCTGGGCAAGGCCCTCACCATGTCGGGCGAAAAATCCACCGACACAACGGTCTTGAACCTGCTGCCCTTGCGTCTGAACGTGGGTTACCACTTCGACTTCCTGTTGGCGAAGTATGCCGTTCCACTCGTCCCCTACGTTACGGCGGGCATTTCATACTACATCTGGTGGGTACTCGACGGCGTTGGGGAGATGTCCGAGTGGGAGGACGCGGACGGAGGCACCTTCAAGGCCCAGGGGGGGATCTTCGGGACGCATCTTTTCGTAGGTGTCAAGCTGCTTCTGGATTTCCTTGACAAGGGGGCCGCGGCGAAGCTCTACGACGACGTGGGTGTGGTCAACACCTTCCTGTTTGCCGAGTTTGCATCTTCGTGGGTCAGTGATTTCAACAGCGGCGAGCGCATGAACGTCGGCGATCAGACCTTCATGTTCGGCCTGATGATGGAGTTCTGAGTCAGTGGGGGAAGTCCGCCTGCTGATCGCCTACCAGGGGACGCGCTACCGCGGCTGGCAGATCCAGCCCGATGAGCCCACCGTGCAGGGGGTCCTCGAAGAAGCCTGCTTCAAGATGACCGGCCACAAGACGCGGGTTACCGCCGCTTCGCGGACGGACTCGGGTGTTCACGCGGCCGAGCAGGTGGCCTGCCTGGTGAACGAATCCAGGCATGTTCCCGCTGCGCTGAGGGATGGGCTCAACGCGCTTTTGCCCGACGACGTGGTCGTATTGGAGGCTCGGGAGGCGCCGGCGGGATTCGATCCCCGCCGGCATGCCATGGGGAAGCATTACCGCTACATCATCCACAACAGCCGGGTGCGTCCGGTGTTCGAGCGGAACTACCGCTGGCACGTAAAGAACCCCCTGGACGTCGCGGCCATGAACCGCGCCGCCGGTGTTCTGGTGGGCGAGCACGACTTCAGCGCGTTTCGCGGCTCCAACTGTACCGCCAAGACAACGGTGCGGATGCTGGACGGGCTGGCCTGGAGGTCCGAGCCTCCCGCTCTTGTTCTGGACGTCTGGGGACGGGGGTTCTTGAAGCAGATGGTGCGCAACATTGTCGGCACTTGTGTGGAGATCGGGAGGGGACGGTGGCCCGCCGGGAAGATGGCCGACATACTGCAGAGTCGGAGGCGGGAGGAAGCCGGTCTTACGGCCCCGGCGCAGGGTTTGTGCCTGCTGAAGGTGTGCTTCGACGAGGAGGAATACCGGCGTGCGGTGGGTGCCCCGGATCAAGGTGATTGAGATCGCAATCGGCCTGTCCTTGGCGGTCTTGATCATCTGGTTGCTGTTCTCGCTGTTCTTGCTCACGGCCATGGCCAACCTGGATCTGGTCCCCGGCCTGGGCGCGCGCTTGCTGGCGGCTATGGCGTCCAACCTGGGCCTGGTGCTGGGCATGACCGTGGCCGGATTCCTGGCCGGCCTGTTTCTGACAAGCGGGTGCTGGACGTTTTCAATCGCCGCCACTTTCATGGCGGCGGTATTCCGCTCTGCGATCTATGTCGTCATCGCCGAGCCGGATCCGTCCTGGCGCACCTGGCCGGAGGCGCTGGTGCTGCTTATGTCGGTGGGGTTATCGGTGTTAGCGTCCGCCTTGATGTTCAAGCTGGCGGGACGACTGATGTCTGGGAAGTACGGATAGACGTTGCTCCAGCAAAACTGCGTCTGCGAAAACCAAAGTCCAATATTTTCAGGTAATTGCTGCGGCCGAGGTCGCAGGTTGCCCGGACTTCACCAGAAACTACCCTCGTAACTCCTTGATTTCCTGAGATCCATGACCTACAGGGGAGTTTCTTAACTGAGGGGTTCGCCCGCAGACGGTGGCGGGGTTATTGAGAACTTACGGTTTTACCTTCCAATATACCGATTTCACTTGTTCTTTCCGATCTTGGCTTTTTTGCTGAAATTCGATAGTCTTTGGCCCCGAATTGGCCCAGGTGTAGCTCTGATATCGGGGTTTGACCCATGGCTCTCTTCTCGGACGGATAACATATAGCCGTCGCAGTATTGCCCCTCACCCATCGGGACAGTATCGAGCCAATGAGATGACCGTGCACGAGGGTTTGGGGGGACCAAAAAAGCGCCAGGTATGGCGGCAGTAAAATGGGAGGTATTGGTAACATGATCGTGCCACTTCAGAGCGTTCAAATAGAGAACTTCCGAGGCATTCGGGAACTCGCTCTCGAACTTCATCCAAGAGCGACGGTACTGTTCGGAGCCAACGCCGCCGGCAAGACTACCATCATCGATGCTCTGGCAATTGCTCTTGGTTGTGTTGTTTCTCGCGTTCCCAAATCGAAGGGTAGAGACTTTGCGAAGACGGGAGACATCCGGGTCCCAAGTCGGAGGCCAAGCGGTCTTAGGAAGACAATGACTAGACCCAACTCCT
>JAUXGL010000021.1 GCA_030622135.1 Deltaproteobacteria bacterium | reverse complement strand
CTCGGCCCTTCAGGTAGCGCGAGTGGAAATCGGGCACCGTGAAGGGAACGCAGTCGGCGGATATCAGGATATCCGCGTCATTGAGGAACGGCGCGCCGGCCGGGACCAGCGTGAGCTGTACCGGCCAGTGGGTCAGCTCGGACTTGCCCGGTGCCGACGCTGCTTCCGCGGGCTCCCCAGCGCATTCGAAAGTTCTCAGCGCCGATCCCGGGCAGCCGCAGGGAAGATCGGGTTGCTCCTTCTTTTTCGCCTGCTTACCAAGGTGCTTTTCGACCGCCTGCTCGTCAAAGCCCTCTGCCTCGCGTTCCTCGATGCTGATGGCTCCCTGCGGGCACTCCCCCAGGCAAGCGCCCAGGCCGTCACAATATACCTCGCTCACCAGCCGGGCCTTGCCGTCTATGATCTGTAGGGCGCCTTCGGCGCAAGAAGGCACGCACAAGCCGCAACCATCGCAGAGATCTTCGTCTATCGTTACAATCTTCCTTTTATCCATTTGTTCCTCCAGTAGGTTGACTCTTTATAACATTCAAGCAGGGACCGTGCCAAAACTAGACACTCGGACTAACATGTAACGTTTCTAGCTAGTTATGGGAAAACAGTGTATCAGGACTATGTGTATCCTTTTATCCGATTCGGGACACTCTGTGTCTCGTAAGTGTCTCAGTCCATTTTCTCGCCCCCGGTTAGTTCCCGGCTGAGCTTGCGGCCTTCTTTGATCTGCATGACAATACCGTATACGGCTGGGATGATTACCAGCGTCAGCACGGTACTCGGGATCTTGTTGGTATGGGGTTTATTTCGTCGATCGAGACAGGCGGATTACCAGTTGGAACAAGGGCGCCGAGAGGTTGACCGGGTACACGCAGGATGAGGTTGTCGGCAAGACTTGCTCGAACAACGTGCTCAGGCATCTGGATAAACAAATCGAGAGCCTGTGCAACGGCGATTGCCCACTGAGCGAAACCATGGAACTGTCGGAAAGCATGGGACGTAAAATACGGGTCGAGACCGAGGCATACCTGCGCCACAAGGACGGTCACCGCATGCTGGTTTCCATCCGGGCGGTGCCGATCCGAAACGCGGAAGGCAAGATCACCGGCGCCATTGAGATCTTCAGGGAAAAAGCGCACAAGGAGGTGGTGCTCTGGAAAATGAAACAACTAGAAGAGTTGGCCCTGGTGGATCCCCTGACCCGGCTGGCCAACCGGAGGCATACCGAGGCCAACCTGCAAAGAAGGATCGAGGAGCTCAACCGGTACGGATGGCCATTCGGGGTTCTCTACATCGACATAGACCGCTTCAAGAAAATAAATGATCGGTACGGTCACACAACCGGGGACAAGGTGCTGAAACTGACGTCCTTGACGCTGCAAAACAGTTTGAGGCCCTTCGATTTCCTGGGCCGCTGGGGTGGAGAAGAGTTCGTGGCCATCGTCATCAATGTAAACGAGGAGCAACTACTGCAAATCGCCGACCGGGCGCTGCGGCTGCTGGAACAGTCGGATCTGCGGGTGGAAGCCGGGAAAATACATGTCACGGTTTCGATGGGTGCCACCATGGCCAAGCCAAGCGATACCCTCGAAGAGTTGTTGGAGCGGGCGGACCAGCTGATGTATCAAAGCAAAGCGGCGGGCCGCAACCGCGTGTCCGCGAGGATGTCCGCATGATCGAGGTGGTTTCAGGAATCGCGGTCGAGTCGTTTCTACTGCTGGCCAGGATGGCGCCCTATCTGCTCTTGGGGATCCTGGTGGCCGGCGCGATGCACGTGCTCATGCCGGTGGGAATGGTCGCGAGGTTCCTGGGCCGGCCGGGCCTAGGCTCGGTGTTTAGCGCCTCCGCACTGGGAGTGCCCTTGCCGCTGTGCTCCTGCGGGGTGGTGCCGGTGGCCGCCTCGCTGAAGAAAAGCGGGGCCAGCAGCGGCGCGGTGGTGGGTTTCTTGGTAACCACACCAACCTCGGGGGTAGATTCGATCCTGGCGACCTACTCTCTGCTCGGCGGCGCCTTCACGGCCATCCGGGTGATCGCCTCGTTCCTCATCGGGCTCGGCGCCGGTATTGCAACCGCGCTGGGACTGGGCAAGTCGGGAGGGGCGGACCCGGCGAGCGCGGGCGTGCAGCCCACCGGGGAAACCGCCAAGGGCAACCGGATGATTGCGGGTCTCGCCTACGGATTCAGCGAGCTTCTCGGCGGCATCGCCCGGCCGCTTTTCATCGGCACCCTGCTGGGCGGGATAATCACCTATCTTCTGCCACCGGGTGTGCTGGAAGAGTACGTCGGCCGGGGATTCCTGGCCTACCTGGCAATGCTGGCAGTGGGGATCCCGCTGTACGTCTGCGCCAGCGGGTCGATCCCCCTGGCCGCCGCCCTGATGGCCACGGGCATCAGCCCCGGCGCGGCGTTGATCTTCCTGCTGGTCGGCCCGGCCACCAACGCGGCCACGATTACCGTGGTCTCGGACATGCTCGGCCGGAGAGCGCTGGTCATCTATCTGGCCTTCCTCACCGTCGGAGCATTCGCAGCCGGCATCGCAACCGACGCGGTCTTCGCCTGGTTCCCCGCGCTGCTGCCCGACTTCTCGGCCGCGGGGGCCCACGGCATGGGCGTGCTTTCCATCCCAGAGATCGTCGGCGGAGTGTTTCTGGGTGCGCTGACTTTATACCACCTCGGAACGCAGATAACCGTGAAGTTGAGCCAGGTCAAGAAGCCCACCCCGGATGGTTTCGTGCTGGAGGTACCGGACATGACTTGCCAGCACTGCGCCACCACGATCACCAATGCAGTAGGCAAGCTACCCGGCGTGCGCGACGTGAGCGCCGACCCGGCCACCAAGCTGGTAAACCTGGACCTCTCCAACGCAGCCGACCAAGACACGGCGGTGCAGGCAATCAAAGCCGCCGGGTTTCACCCAAAGAAGCTAAAAGACTAGCACCTCGCCTAAAAGCGACTCGGCATACCCGCGGGCACGGCTACGCTCCGATCGGGGTCGCCGGGAGCTGATCGGTTACATCCCGGTCCCCGGGGATGGGGTCGGGTAATACCACATGACACATAGGTTCTCTCGGCTTCACTTGCATAACACGCTAGAAACATGGCACTTTAAGTGTCAAGTGGTATTACCCGACCCCATCTTGCAATCAGAATATCTCCTGGTTCGGACCCTCCAGCGCACGCCATTGCTTGACTCTCCGCTGAAATGTTCGTACCTGACCCGGTTCGTATCGACCTGGGTTTTGCTCCATCAGCCACTCAAAAAGCGCTTTGCTTTCCAGTGCCGGCGCCTCTTTTAGCTTCGACCGGATCAATGGCCAGTCCCTGTCAAACGGATCCTCCCGCGTCCTGTAGTCACGCTCTCTTCTGGTTTGGGATGGAAATTGGCCCGACTTGAAATATTTCCGGCCTGTCTTCCGATCCATGCCAGACATCATCGATGCCCGACCAATCTTCCCATGTTTGGTCATTTCCTCCATCAGTCTCCTCACTTGAGCATCCGTAACTCTCAATCGATGACCTCCTTGCTTTCTTGCAAGGAATATCGATCTTTTGCGCCACATCGACACCCGAAAAGTGGGGAAATCTAATTGTCGTTAATGGGGCCTACTGATTGTCGCCGGCCAGGCCGCGACCACGCGAATTTTTACGGATTCTTCAAGAGTGACCGTCGATGCGGTTCTCCATGCTTCCAAAAACCATGGACTGCTGAGACCGGTGATTTCCTCACGAGTCGGCATGATGTCCACCTTGACTCCGTCTATGTCCCACCTGCAAAGCAGCCCATTTTCATGGGGCTTCTGCACGAATCCGAGCTTACGGAGCTTTTCCTCGAGATCGTAGTATTCCTGCCTGGATACCAATTCCACGATAACGTCTACGTCGTCTGTAGGACGGACGTCGGGTGCAGCCTCGTCGGTGATTAGCAGACCCGCAACCATCCGGTGAATACCATGTCATCAGCAAGGCTTCCCAGGTGCTTGGCCACATGGATCAGCAATGCAATGTTTTTGTCTGACCGTTTTTTCATTTTGTCGTTATCCGCTTGGTTAGTTCTCGTTCAGCCATTTTTCTCTCTCTCGCCCGGCCGTCGCGAACTGCGTCCACCAGGGCGAGGAGCTTGTAGAGCTTGGAGTCCTGTCTTGCCGCCTTGGGAACGGTCTTGTAGAGAGGTGAGAAGGAGTATCCTTTGACCTTGCTGTCCTTGTCCGGCCACACGGGAGGAGGCTCTTTTGGCTGCAGGATTTTTCTCGAAAGCGGCGGAGCAGCGTACGCGGTCGGCATGCCTCTTGTCAGCTCGCCTCGTTCTGGAGGATATGCGTATTTGACGCCGTGGATCAGGAACTCGATCAGGGCGGTACGAACGATCGCCGGTGGTACGTTTCGATTCTCGTGGTCTAGGATGACGAGATTTGCCTGTGCCAATCGTTTGATGCCGGCGTTGATCTCGGAAGCACTGATGTACAGTTGGTAATAGAGTTGAACGTAGGTCCAGCGGACATCGCCTACGGCGACCAACTTGAGGACTATAACCACATCTTGGGGCTTCAGCAACATGCCCATATTCTATTCGCGAATCGCAAATAGCGCAAGATGTTCTCCCGATCAAGTTCACATAATCCCCATTATTGAATGTTTGCCCAATAATATCAACTGGTTGCAGCGCTGTCTGAGTTCGAATGCGGCCTGCTGCGCGAGCGGACCCGGGCAGACCTCATGGCTGCGCAGAAACGCGGCGCGAAGCTCGGACGGCCCAGATCGCTCACACCGGAGCAGATCGAGATGGCACGCAGTATGATGGCCAATCCAAACCTGTCAGCCCGTCACGTGGCCACACAGCTCGGCGTTCATCGCTCCACGCTATACAGGAATCTGGCCACGTCGTAGCAACGAACTCTTGACCACCGGCATTCATCCACGGGTAAACCCGTGGCTTTCTGCGAAGGCGGGTAACGAAAAATGCGACAACTGCCTTGACACCTACCGTTTGCAGCGCCATCCGCCGCCTGCTGAACATCTTGCCCGATCCCGGCGTGCTGCACCTCAAAGCCGATCAAATAGGCACCACCCTGCTCTACCAAGTGACCGACCGAAAGTCCGGCAGCGTCTGGGGCACCGAAGTCTACACCTCAGACTCCGATCTGGGCACCGCTTCGGTTCACGCGGGCGTACTCAAGGCGGGCCAAAAGGGGGTGATCAAGGTCCGGGTGATCGGCGGACAGAAAAGCTACCAGAACTCCACCCACCACGGCATCACCAGCCAGGCTTGGGGAAAATGGCACATCAGCTTCACGGTAGAAAAATCCAGACGCTGAAACTCCCCGATCAACTGACAAAACCCGTGTAATTACCCGCGAAGCTCCATGGCGAACCATCGGCTTCTGTCTGTTTTTCCATCCGCAAGGGAGTTGATGCACCTCCGTCCCATAGACTTGTCTCCACCAGATGGCGAAGAAGACATGCAATCTTTGTTCAATCGTTTCTGCCCACATTCAACTCAAGCCGTCCCGCAGCCCCCCCCGCGTAGCTCTTGAACAGAGACCTCCTTCTGTTGCCGCCATTTTCTTGTTGACGGCCAAACCGTACAACTGTACGGTACTGGCAATCATGAACGACCCCCTGCAATTGACACCACGCCAGAAGCAAATCGTCGAGTACATCCAGGATGAAACTGACGAGCGCCATCGCCCCCCGACGGTCCGTGAAATCGGCGATCGTTTCGGAATGTCGTCCCCAGGGACCGTTCACGACCACCTCGTGGCTCTCGAGAACAACAAGTGGATAGAACGTGGGCACGGCAAGTCCCGCTCGATCCGCCTGCTCAAGCGCTTGGATCGTGTACCGATTGTTGGCGAGGTGACCGCCGGTGTTCCGGTCCTGGCCAACGAAGAACACATGGGTTTCATGACTCTGTCCGAGGTATTCGGCTCGGGAGATCTCTCCGCTGTCAGGGTTTGCGGTGAGAGCATGATTGACTGTGGTATCCTCGACGGTGATCACGCGGTCGTCCGCAGGCAGCCAGTGGTCGAGAGCGGCGAGATCGCACTGGTTGTTCTCAATGGCGAGAGTACCATCAAGAGACTCATAAAGACACAAGCAGGCTTCCGCTTGCAGCCAGAGAACCCCGCGTTCGCCCCCATTGACGTTCCGGAAGGAACGAACGATTTCCGGGTGGCCGGGAAGGTGGTTGGAATACTGCGAAAGGTGGAACGCGATTGACTGCCGGACATTTTCCTGACAGATTGAGGCCAATACGCACAGGCCGGGAGATTGACGGATGACGGCGCCCGAGAAATTCCTTGCCGTCGCCTATAAAGACTTGGGGTTCAGCCAAGGCGAATTGCTGACGACGCCAAAGCGTCTTTCTCAATACACCAGCTCGCGCTGGCTTGAGCGTGGCGAGTGGCTGTCGCTGGCCGAGTCCCTGGGTACAGACAGTCTCTTCTTCGTCGACAACAACCCCGTGGTGGTCTTCGCGCGCTCAGAGCAGCCTGACCCCGAGTCCCTTCGCCGGTTGTACAACCGCATCTGGTGCATGGCCCGACCACGATTCCTCTTCCTGGCAACGCCCGGTGAATTGGCAGTCTATGACTTGGCCAGACCCCCTGTACGTCCGGGCAAATCACTAAACGAGGAGGGGCGCCAGCTGGATGTCGCCCTCAACGTAGCGGAAGTTCAATCCAAGCTCGCCGCGTACCGCAGAGAGCAGATCGAGTCGGGACGAGTATTCGGTGACGAACGGTTCGAAGGTGCAACATGTCGGGCGGATGAAGCCCTGATCCGAGATCTCAAAGAAGTCCGGCGACGGTTGCTTGATGCGAGGTTGGATAGCCCGTTTACCCACGCGCTCATCGGACGATCCATATTCATCCGGTACCTCGAGGATCGAGAAGTGCTGACCCCAAGCTACTTCCAGGAGGTGGCAAGGGCGAACCCGTCATGGCAGAAGCTACTGGACGCGGAAACCGACCAGGCTTGGATCGGGAACGATGGTTCGCATTTGCTCTACCCTAGGGTTCTCAACAGCAAGTCGTTCACCTATGCCCTGTTCCGCAAGCTTGCGGAGGACTTCAACGGGGACATGTTCCCCTACAACACTGCCGAGGAACGAGCTGTGAAGTTGGAGCACCTGAAAGAACTCCGGGGATTCCTGCTCGGCGACCCTAGCCACGACAAGCTCTTCTTCTTTGCCTACCGCTTCGATGTAATCCCGATCGAATTGATCAGTGCCATCTATGAAGAATTCTATAACGCGGAAAGGGGGCGAGGCAAATCGCAGGGCTCCCACTATACCCCCCCGGAACTCGCTGAGTTTCTTCTCTCACAAACACTGACGGAAGAGCGCCTGGCGCAGAATCCGCGCATACTCGATCCCGCTTGTGGGTCTGGCATCTTCCTCGTCGAAGCCTACAGACGCATCGTTCGGTACCGAAGCAGGAAACAAGGAGGGAGACTCAGGCAAGATCAGTTACGAAAGATCCTCCGCGACCAGATCGCGGGGATCGACATCAACGATGAAGCCGTTAGCGTGGCCGCCTTCAGTCTCTACCTTGCCTTCCTGCATTATCAGAAGCCGCGAGAGATCAACGAAAACCGTAGACTCCCAAATCTGAAGTGCGAAATCGACACACCAACGCACGATTCGGAACAACGCTACGATGTTCTGCTGGTGTCCAATGCATTTGATGTGGACCGGTTCAGCCCTGACCTCTCGCGCAAGTTTTCGCATGGATGCGCGGACATTGTTGTGGGCAATCCGCCTTGGGGAACGGCCAAGCGCAGTGATGCGAAAGGAACGCTAGCCTGCAATGTCGCCATGAAATGGTGCCGCGACCGAAACCTGCCGGTTGGCGACAAGGAGCACTCTCAAGCGTTTATCCATTTGGCCCTTGATCAGCTACGAGACGGCGGTGTCGCCGGACTCCTGGTTTCCTCAGGAGTCTTTTTCAAGCAACACGCCAAGAGTCGCAGGTTCCGTCTGACGTGGCTATCCCAGAGCAAGATGCACCATGTCGTCAATTTCGCCCACCTCCGCCGCATCTTTTTCCAGGGCGGCAGCAGGTTCTCCGCTGCGTGCGCTCCCTTTGCGTCAGTCCTGTTCGAGAAAAACGCATTTGCGGACGACGAACACCGCTTTGAATACTGGTCCCCAAAACTCTCTACTGCAGCAGTACGCACGAAAGCCGCCATCCTACAGAAGACGGACATGCGCTTGCTCTGCCAAGCAGAAGCCATGCATGACGACCGGCTCTGGAAGATCTACTGGTGGGGCAGTCATAGAGACGCCCACACTATTCACACTCTGGAGAGGTGGCCGTCTATCGTAGATGTGTCAGATGAGCGCGGCAAGCTCATCGCAGCCTCGGGGAGGGGGATAAGTGCGGAAGGTGCGGGGAAACGCACTGCACAATGGCTTGAGGACGCCAAGGAACTTCCTGCCAATGCCATCCGACGCTATGGCACTCTGGATGCGCGCACTTTCGTAGCGGCCCCCGAAAGGGTTGCTCGCAGGAGGTCTGCTGATCTGTTCGAGGGCCCGCGGCTTGTCGTCAAGCAGTGTCCGCTGATCGCGGGAAGCGATCCTGGCCGGATCATCGCTCGATTTGAGTCCAAGCCGTTCATCTTCCGGCACTCCGTCTATTCTTTCAGGCTCCGAGGCCCTGTCACATGGGAGGGCAAAGTCCTTCTTGGTATTCTCTGGTCTTCTCTTGCGCGCTATTTTCTCTTTCTGACCGCGAGTTCCTGGGGTACTTGGTATGACAAGATCAGTCTCGACGAACTCCGTGCGTTGCCAGTAAAGGTTCCCGATGATGTTGCCCTCCGTAAACGCATTGTCGGCGTCGTAAACAAGCTCCGCGAATGGAACCCACGGAAGCAGACGCTGTTCAGTAATGGTGGGCTCGCCAAGGACACCATCGCAAAGCAGCAGCAAGAGATGGAAGAAGATCTCGATGAGGCCGTCTTCGATCTCTACGAGTTGACACCGGCCGAGAGAGACCTCGTCCGTGACATGTGCACGTACGGCATCGATTTCTTCTACAATGCCCAGAACAGCCATGCCGTGAAACGCGTGGATCTCTCGTGTTCGTCGCGACGGTTTGGCAGCGCCCGCGATATCCCGGAGGAGACGAACGGCCTTTCCCCTTATCTGCTCGCATTCCTTGAGTTGTGGAACCAGCAGCTTGCACCGGAAGGCGAATTCAACTGGCGCGTCATTCGTCCGGGCAACCGGAGTACCCTTCTGGCGGTCTGTTTTGCTACACAACGGCACGGCGCCCAGCCAACTCCTCCGGAGCAAAGCGATGAGGATGCGTGGAGCCAGGCCCTTGAGCGTATAGATGAAAACGCCCTGACACCCCACGGCAGCCGGCGAATTTTCATTGACGGCCTCCTTCGCAGCGTGTCTGATCGCCACATCACGCTCATCAAGCGAGATGAGCGCCGCCTATGGACGGCAAGTGCGGGACGAGAGGATGCTGAAGCAACACTGCATCAGGCAATCCGCTTGCAGGAGCTTCAGCGCTGATGAACGGTCAACGGATCCCCACCATCTTCGACAAGGACCTCTGGCGGGAATGGGAGGAGCGCCTGCTCGATCTCTGCTCGCGTGCCTTGCGCAAGCTGCGCAACTGCCCGCACCTGGAGAACGAGAAAGAACCCGAGATCAACCGGAAGCTGTTCATGTGCATGTGCGAGGCCAACGGTGACCTCATGACCAAGGGCAGAGGACTCGACCACATCCCGCAGCCGGAGGCTGCCAACATACCGGACCCCAATGACAGGCACCGCACCAACTGGGAGTCCAAAATCCCCGACTTTCAATGGCAGATTATTGACCACTCGGCTCCTGCCATCGAGAGCGTGAGGTGCTACGCGATCGAGTGTAAACGGCTCGGATGTCCCCCCAGTCGGCAATGGATTCTGAACGAGAAATATGTCACAAGCGGCATGTGCCGATTCTCGCGGGAATCGCACCGTTACGGAAACCTTTGTTCTTCCGGTGCAATGATCGGCTACGTTCAGTCCATGCGGTTCGACGACATACTCTCCGAAGTGAACGGGAATGCCCGCAAAAACCACGTGGGAGAGCTGGGGCTTCCCAAGGGGGGCTGGCGCAACAAAGAAGTGAATCGTCTTGAGTCCGTGATTGTCCGCACTTTCCGCGTCTCCCCCTTCGATCTTCGACACCTCTGGATCGATCTCCGTTCTGGGACCTGAGCGGGTATGGAGGGAGCAAACAACTCGGCAAGACCGACCTGGGTCGGGACTGCCCGAAAGCGGGGTAGTTACTTGTAGACCTCGATTACTTGGACCCCATCATCTTTTTTTCAGAATGGCTGTGAGGGCAAGTGAGGAGATCGCTGCCTATGCCGTGGTTGTGGATGCGGTTGACGAGGAAGCCCGGCGGTTTTACGAGCACAACGGGTTCGAGAGCCTTTTGGAAGACCAGCAACGCATGCTTGTTTCTATGGAGAGCCTTCGCTTGCTGATCCGGCCTTCACCTGAATCCCTGCCGACGTCCTGAAGCTCCTTCATGAAACTCTTGATGTACGCGTGGACCGGCTGGCCGGGGTCGACCACGGTTTGCTCACTCAGGCTTCTCGCCAGTGAGCGCAGCGAACGGTTTTGGTGCGGCGGCGTTGTTTGTTGTGCCCTTGGTGCGGAGCCGCGCTGTGATTTTGTTGCGGTCTCCGAGATCGCCGATCAGGATGGCTCCCACCGTGTTACCATCGTCGTCGAAGACTTCTTTTTGGTAGGTTTCTTCTCCGCGATTCCGCTTGCAGTGAGCCTCATCGTCGATATCGAACCTGCCCGCCGAGAACACATCGACGCCGCTGACCTTGAGAGTGTGGCTGGGCAGCGTGCCATTATAGGTCGACCCAAAGCCGGCCATCTGGGCACCGGCCACCTTGCCCTGGGCCTCGGCGGCGGGCCAGAGCCCGTAGGTTATCCCCCGGTGCAGGGCGCAATCGCCGGCGGCGTAGACACCCGGCAGCGAGGTGGCCATGCGGTCGTCGACTGTGATGCCCTTTTGAATCTCGATCCCGGCCTCGCGCGCCAACGCCACGTCCGGCTGGATGCCGGCCGATACCAGCACGACCGCTGCCGCCAGCTCAGCACCGCCGGTCAGGCACACCACTTCTACGTGATCTTTTCCGGAGAACGAATCCACCCGCGCTCCCACTAAAAAACGAATTCCCCGCTTCTCCAGAACGCGCTGAAGCAACTCCCCTCCCTCCCGGTCGAGCTGACGGGGAAGCAGCCAGGGGGCCACCTCTACAACGGTGACCTCGAGGCCGATTTGGCCCATGGCGCCGGCCATCTCCAGCCCCAGCAAGCCGCCGCCGACAACCACGGCGGCCGCCCGCCCGGCGGCCGCGGACTTCAGCCGGTCGACGTCCGCCACCGTACGCACGGTGAGGATCCCGGGCAGCCCGCGGCCCGAAACCGGTGGAACCCAGCAGCCTGCCCCGGTGGCCAAAAGGAGCCGGTCGTAGGAAAGAGCGGAGCCGCCGGATAGAAAAACCCGGCCGGCTTGGGCCTCGATGGACTCCGCCCGGGTCCCGGTCATCAGGTCAATCCGCCGATCGGAATACCATCGGGGCTTTTGGATCACCAGGCGCTCCCGCTCGACCCGGCCGGTCAGGTACTCGGGCAGGCGAATCCGGGAATACAGGGGAAGCTCTTCGTCGCCAAGCAAAAAAATCCGGCCCTCCGGGTCGTGCTCGCGAATCGCCGCGGCAGACGCGGTCCCGGCAACACCGGTCCCGATTATGAGATAGTTCTTGATCTCCATTTCCGCCCGCTTTAATACCATCTTGGCTCAAAATCCGCCAACCCCGAGCCAGAATTGTTGCATCACCACGGAAAATGATGTAGAAATACATGTAATTATGGAGAAGCAGTACCATATTCAGCTTGGAGACTACTTGGTGAGATGCCGGGGGTTCGATCCGGCCACCTTTGCCAAACGCTTTGGCGAAGCGTTCTTCCTCCACCATGGCCCCCTTGGGGATTATAAAGTCACCATGGATCAGAAGCGAACCATCAGCCTGGAAGCTCCTCTGTCTTCCGACCACCAACCGTTCAACCCCAAGGCAGACTGCCTGGTTTTCCCGATCCACAAAACCGTCGAGGAGAATCCCGATAAGAACATTTTCTGGGTGGGTCGGGTCGAGAGCAACGAGATCGTCATCCCGAACGAGTCTGTCTCGGCCGTCCATGCCTACCTGGTCCGGAGAATCGGAGGAGAGTTCCACATTCAAGACATGAGCTCCCAGAACGGAACCCTCCAGAACGGCAAGCCGGTAGCGATACAAGGCCGGGGAGATCCCAGCAAACTGAACTCAGGTGACCGGGTGACCTTCGGCGGAGTGAAATTCACCTTCCTAATGATGCCCGAATTTCGCAAACTGATTTCCAGCCTGCTGGTGTAGCTACTTCTTCCGAACCACCGGCACCGCAACCCCTCTTGCCGCCTCAAGTGCCTAGCAACCCTTTCTCGATCTTCAGAAGCGACAAGGAGAGGATCTCGCCGGTCTCCAGGCGGACCAGCTTGATCAGCATCTCCACCCGGCCCTTGCCGCCACCGACGTGGGTGAATATGGCCAGCTTGGCGGGAATGAGCTTGCCCATCTCGGCCACCTTGTCACCATCGTATTTGAGCGAGTACTGCTCAGAGAGGGTCTTGATCAAGTCGGGGAGATCCTTCTTCTCGACCAGCTGAAACTTGCCCGACTGGACCAGGCTCAGCGCCAGGCGGTTCTCCAGTTTCTGGGAAGGGACCTTAAGCTGCTCGCCCTTGAACTTGATGGGCAGCACCACCGTGGGGGTGCGGGGCTCGAGGCGCAGGACGCAATAGTCGACCAGCTGCTTGACCGACTGGCGGAAGAGATCATCGAGCACGTCGTCCGCCGCCACTTCCGGGTTGTGGGACGCCAAGAAGAAGTCCTCTTTGGGCTGGGCGCCCTTGGGGGAATAATGGGCCAGCTCGACCTTGACCATGCGGATGATGATGGCGTCCAGGTTCTCGGCTACCCAGTTGGATCCCACGTGGTGCGAGACGGTCGAGGGAGAACCCTCGCTGTCGCCGGACTCTCCGTAAGTAAGGAAAACGAAGGGGGCCATGGTGTACTGAGCGATCTGCCGCCAGACCAGCTCCGCCTGCGTATCCAGCCCCGAGGCCCCAATGCTGGCGATCTTGATCCCCTGCTTGGCCGCGTCCCGCATGGCGCTGACATAGGTGTACTTCTGCCCGTAGTCGAGGTGTGGCGGCGCGTCCCCGACTAAAAACGCCAGCTTGGCCCCCCGATCGCGCCATTTCAGTTTTGTCATGGCATCCTTCAAACCCGCCTGCACGTCCTCGGGGTTGTCCCCGCCCCCGCCGGCCCGCACCTTGTCCAGGTCCCGGGAGAACTGCGCCAAGTCCGCGGTGAAGGCCATTACCTTGGTCCGGTAGTCGTCGGTGGTGTCGCGGAAGAGGACCATACCGAAGCGGACGTCGGGCTTGGGAACCAAGTGGTTGATCTGGAAATGGATATACTCCAGGGTCTGCTTCAGCCGCTGCAGCTCGTCCCCCATGCTGCCGGTGGTATCCAGCACGAAGGCGATGTCCAGGGAAACCTGCCTAAGCTCGTTACGCTCGAAGTCGAGCTGGAAGTCGAGCTTGTGCTTGCGGGAGACGTTGAGGAAGGACTCCTTCTCCTTGGTCCCGTAGCGCACCACCACCTTGACCGACTGCCCCTGCAGATCCTTGGATTCCGAGGGAAAGATCAGCGCCCGCCCGTCCGCGTACGTCCGTCTTTCTAGCAACTTTTTCTTTCCGTCCCATACGGTCACCAGCGCATCGGCCAGGGGCAGCCCGGCCTTGTCCTTGACCGAAACCACGATGCGCTCGGAGACGTCGCACAGAAGGCCCAGACGTCCGTTCTCCTCCAGAAACTCCAAGAAAGCATGGAACTGCATGTTGTCGTCCGCCGATCCCGCCTTCACGCCCGCCGAAGAAGGCTTGATGCGCCTTCCCCGACTCTTTCCCTTCAGGGGCGGCTTAGGCTCGAGCTTTCTGAGATCGCCCGACACCTCGTCGTCCGAGAAATGATAATCCTCTTTCTTATCCTTTTTCGGAGACGGTGGCGGCTCGGCGAAGGACTTTTTCTCCTCCGCCTCCGCCTCCGCCTCCGCCTCCGCCTCGGGCCTCCCGCTCGGCTCGGACGGCCGCTTGCCTTCCGCCTTCGAGATGCGCCGGTCCATGATCATCTCGGCGGGAGCGGAGTCGGCGGTGGTGGTCGCCTCGGTGGTGGACTCGCCTTCCTCGGATGTCTCGTGCGTCGTCGGCCTGGCCCCAGGGACGGCGCAGGACCAGATGAACAGGACGGAAATGCTCAGGATAATTGCACCACGAATGGAATCGAGCTTCATTGAATACCTCCAGTTCAGAATTCACCTTGGATAAGGATTGTACCCACCGCCTCCGGTTTGGGAAAGGGGATGTCCAGGCCGGCCCCTTCATCGAGCTCGTCTAAGAAGTTTAGACGCGCGTCGCGGTTGTATCGGTGTGCGCCGGAGACGGCGCCGTAGATGGTGCCGGAGTACCACAAGAGCTCCATGGCCGCCAGCAGGGCGCCGACGCCGTAGTGGCCCCGCTGGAAGGCGCCGTAGGTGGCGAAGCCAAACACGCCGTTCCAGCAAAAGGCGGTGAAGGCCACGGCGTACTCGCCCAGGTAGATGTGGCCAAGGCCCGGGACGATCGAAAGCACCCCGGCGAACACCGGGCTTTTTTCGGGCAGATCTTCCACACGCATCACCTGGGACGACAACCACCGGGCCCGTTCGACCAGCTCGTGATCGGATCCCACTTGATCGAAAGCAGACCGGGCGGACTTGGCCAAGCCGATCTTGAGACGAGCGCAGCCGGAGAGATAGAAAGCGTGACCCTTCAGCGCCGGATCTTGCAGCCGGGGGATGATCTCATCCAGCACGCCGGCGGACTGTCTCAACATTCCCCGCCGGTAAAACGTCCGGGCCATGGAAAGGAACGCCCAGCGGCGCACCCGGGGATCCTTTTGGGTCTCGAGGAGATCCTCGAAGGCGAAGCGGGCCGCATCCAACTTCCCGCCGGCCAGGTAACTCTCGCCAATGCGGAAGCGCACCCAGGGCGCCTTTTTTGAATCCGGGCGCAGGTAGAGGTAACGCTTGTACTCGGTGATGGCCCGGAAATAGTCCCGCTCGGCGAAGAGCGACTCTGCAAAACGCAGACCCGCCTCGGCGCCCGGATCGTTCGCGGATGCGAACTGGGCGCACAAAAACAGAGTAAGAAAAAAAGCTCCGCAGCGCGTCATGAAATCACGACTCCAGAACGGGAATACTACAACGGTTCCCGGTCCGGCTCAAACCAACCATTGAAACCCCAAAGGGACTGGGAATTATCGATCAAGCGTACCGGTTGAAAATTAACGGTCGGGGTGGTAGGAAAAACCCATTAGGTGAGAAAAAGAAAAGGAGACAACCGATGCGACGTTATTCACCGCTGACACTGCTGGGCGGAGTGCTTCTGTTGTTCGTTCTCGTTGGGGGATGTGCCAAGAAGGTTCCCCTGGTCAACCTGTCCCAGGTGGACAGCACCTTCCTGCAACGCTGCACCCAGGGTCCCGGCGCTCTGGTCGTAGAAGACGACTTGTATTCCGATTACTGGGGCAACGGCTACGATAAAACTCCCTACCTCCTGTTGGGAGAGGAAGGCGGAGGAGCCGTCACCGAGACACCCACCAAGCGAATGGTAGTGCACCGGAGGCTGATTAAGGTTCTCTCGGAAAAGGGGATCAAGCCGGCCGCGGAGTTCTCGGTGGTTCACTACCGAGAGAAAACACCGCCGGTGGAGGTCAACGTCTGGATGGAGGACAACACGCCCCGCAAGATCCGGGTGGATTCAGTGGGAATGGCCACCCTGGCCGACTGGCCCTGCGAACACTCCTTTCCCCGCAAGACGACCTTCCGCATCGCCAGCTTAAAGGTGGGCGACACCGTGGAGATCATCCGTCCGGTCTCCGGCCCCGATCAGCTGCGCTGGCTTTTCGGCAGCGACAAGTTCTGCGTGCTGCATTCCAAGGCAACCTTCGGACATCCGGACGACTCGTACCGCTCGGACATGGCCGCGGGCACCGTGGACGCCTCCGGCGGCGTCTTCCGCACCAGCGCGGAGAAAGAATACCCCATGGTGTTCGAGCTGAAGAAGCCCCTGATGCCCATCAGCCAAGCCCGGCTCCCCTTCGTCCTGCTCAGCCCCCGCTGCCCGAGCTGGAACCACTTACGGGGCCAGATCCTCCGGACCGCCCTGTGGATGGTGCACTCGGGCAACATCGAGGGACGAGATCTGGTCAACCCGTTCCTGCTGACCGAGGTCAAGGACAACCAGAAGCTGCGCCGCATCCAGGCGGTGGGTAACTGGATGCACCGATGGATCCACATCCAAGAGGTAAACACCCTCTACTGGATGCGCTGGATCCCCCGCGAGCCCGTGGGGAAAACCGCGGCCAAGCGCAAGGGAAATCCCGGCTCCTGGTCGGCGCTGGCCTTTCGAATCCTAGATGACGCCGGCCTGAAGCCCCGTTTCGCCCTGGTGCACACCCACCCCCGGAACCCACTGCGCGAGGATCAGCCGACATCCCTGCAGTTCGATACCCTGGCGGTTTCGGTGGACGACGAAAACGGGAAGACCCACTGGCTGGTGCCCAACATACCCTACGATCCCGAAAAGCAGCCGCCTCCCGAGCTCAAGGGCCGCCAGGCCCTGGTCCTGCAGCGCTGGTGGATCGACCGCGATCAGAGCGCCGGCCGATGCCTGCCCGAGTACGAAACCATCCTGGCCTGCCAGATTGCAACCCCGGAACCGGTCGAATTGGATCTGATCACCCTGGAATAACCGAAAGGCACAGCGCCTACCAGGATCCCCACGGTTTCCACGGTCTCTCGGATTAGGACAGCGAGTATTTCTTCATCTTGTAGCGGATGGCCCGTTCGCTCAAGCCCAGATCCCGGGCGGCGGCGCTCTTGTTGCCATTGTTTTTTTGCAGCGCATCCCGGATCAGCGAGATCTCCAGGTTGGCGACCTGTTCCTCCAAACCACTCCCTTCTGAATCGGCGATCCGTGCGGGGGCGTCCTGGAAAAGCTGCGGTGGAAAATCGTCCGGCTTGAGCTCGGGGCCCTCGGCCAGCACCACCGCCCGCTCAACCAGGTTCTCCAACTCGCGCACGTTGCCGGGGAAGGGCCAAACCGAGAGTCTTTCGAGGACTTCCGGCGCCACCGATTCGGTCCGGACGGCGGAGAGATCGGCGTGCTTGCGGATGAAGTGATTTACCAGGAGGGAGATGTCCCCGGACCGCTCCCGGAGCGGTGGAATGGTGACACTGACCACGTTGAGCCGGTAGTAGAGATCCTCGCGGAAGGTCCCCTCCTGGATCTTCTTTCCCAGATCACGGTGGGTGGCGGTGATCAAACGGACGTCCACCTGGTGGGTCTTGGTTCCGCCCACCCGCTCGAACCGCCCTGACTGCAGCACGTTTAGCAGCTTGACCTGCACGGATAGGGAGACGTCGCCGATCTCGTCCAAAAACAGGGTTCCCCCATCGGCCAGTTCGAAGCGGCCCTTCTTCTCGGAGGTGGCGCCGGTAAAGGCCCCCTTCTCGTGGCCGAACAGCTCCGACTCGACCAGGGTCTCGGGCATGGCCGCGCAGTTAATCACCAGAAACGGTTTGCCGCGCCTTTCGGAGCTGCGGTGGACGGCGCGGGCCAGGACTTCCTTGCCGGTTCCGGACTCGCCCAGGATCAGCACCGAGGCCTTCGAAGGCGCCACCTTTACGGCCAGCTCCTTCACCTGCCGCATGGTCTCGCTCTCCCCGACCAACTCCGAGAAAGCGTCGGAAGACTTCACCACCTCGCGCAGGCCGCGATTCTCGCGGGCCAGCCGCACCCGCTCCAGGGCCTTCTCCACCAGGGCCTCTAAGCGATCCAGGTCGACGGGCTTGGCCATAAAGTCGTAGGCGCCCGCGCGCATGGCCCGGACCGCGTCCTCCACGGTGCCGAAGGCGGTCAGCACCAAGGCCTGAAGATCCGGGTGGCGGTCCTTGAGCGTCTGAAGCAACGCGATCCCGTCCGGGCCTCCCAGGCGCAGATCGGTCAGCAGCAGATCCACCTCGTGCCGGGCGGCCTCCTGCTCCGCCTGCCCGGCCGAGGCCGCCTCGACCACTCTATAGCCCCGCTTGCGCAGAAATCCCGAGAGCGTCTTGCGCTGGGGTTCGTCGTCTTCGACCAGGAGTATGGTGTTGTCTGCATCCGCCACTTTATACCTCCGGTTTCAGCGGAAAGAGCACGCGCGCTTGCGTCCCCTTTCCCGGTTCGGACGAAAGCTCGAACGAGCCCTGGTGCGCCTCGATCAGGCGCCGGGCGATGGAAAGCCCCAGGCCGGTTCCCCGGGCCTTGGTGGTAATGAATGGTTTCTGCACCCGCTCGAGCGTCTGGGCGTCCATTCCCGGACCGTCGTCGATGATCGCCAGGTGCAGGCCGTCGGCACAAACATCCGCCCGCACCCGTACCGCGCCGCCTGGGTCCACGGCATCCAGGGCGTTGCCCACCAGGTTGGAGACGATCTGGGCAAAGCGGCGGCGATCCAGGCGGGCCTGCTTTCCGGCGGCTGGGTCCACCCCGATGCGCTTGCCCTCCTGCCCGGCACGGACGCAGAGCGGCATCAGCGCCTCATCGAGAACCTCCGAAAGCGGCAGGCTCTCAAGCTCCAAGACCAGCGGCTTGCCCAACTCCATGAACTCCGAGACCACCTGATTGACCCGGTCCGCCTCGTTCTGCAACATGCCGATCAGCTCCTGGTAATCGCATCGTTCGGCAGCTTGGATGGAGAACTCGCGCTGTAGGCGCTGCGCGGCCATCTTGAGCGTATTGAGGGGATTGCGCACCTCGTGGGCCACCGTCTGGGCCATCTGGGAGATGGTCTGCCAGTGGCGGCTCTCCTCCTCCCGGACGGCCAGCAACCGCTCGGCCTCCCGCCTTCGTTTGGTCCAACGGTCCAGCAACCAGGCACCCGCGAAAGAGATCAGCACCAGCAGCCCCACCACCAGGTATAGTATGCGGTGGCGCCACTTGACACCTGCCTGCACCGCCAACCTGGGCGAGGCATCCACCCCCACCCGCAGAAGCGCGGTGGTCCCGTCAGGCAGCGGGAACCGCCCCAGCCCCTCAAACAACGGCTTGTCGAGCTTCTCTATCATCCTGAAGGTCATGCCTTGCCGGTCGCCGGCCAGCACCGCGCCAAGCTCATGGTCTTTTTCAAAAGATGAAACCCGCGCCCCGGGAGAGCCGGCCAACACGCCGGCCTCATCCTGGATGACTGCGTAGACCACCCCCTTGCCGACCACCTGGCGCAACAGGGACCCCAGGCCGGTTTCCCGCCGTAGCCCGGCAAGCTCTCCGGCATCCCGGCACACGAACACCGTCCGGCCATGAACGCAGAAGTGCGCGCAGTACAAACCATAACGACCCGCCCGACCATCCTCGACGATCTCGCCTTCACCCACGTTTTGTATCTCCTCCTTGAACCCGTCCCGATTGTCCTCTCCGATCGGCCCCCAGTTACCGGCGGGTTCCTCCCCGGGCTTTCCGACCAGCCAGGCCCGCACTCCTCCCGACTCCAGCCGTTCCCTCTCTTTGGAATCCTCCAAGTCGACGCGAGCGATCAGCCGGGCGGTAAGAACCAGCGATTCTTCGGACAACGCGTACAGCGTATCCAGCGCCCGGGCGGCTCCCCGGGTGCTTTCCCAGATCAGCCGGGCAACCGACTCGACGTGTCCCTCGAAAACCCGGTCAAAATCCCGGCGCACGCGTCGGTGCTCCACATCGGTCCAGACGATCACCGCCGCGGCGAACAGAATCACCACGGCGAGCAAGACCCAGAGAAATCGCAGGCTTCTCGGTACAGACACGAAGATCAGCCCTTCTTGCACAGTCGCGGTCGTTTTTTCAACGGTATGGACCAGGCCCAGGGGAACCGCTCCGGCGCCCCACCCTTTTCGAGTTGCTCACGCCACTCCCAACCGTTCATGGGCCAATCCCCAACTAAACTGCAGGACTAGAACACCGGCCCCACGGGCAAGCATCACCCGCTTGCCCAGGGGCACCGCGGCGACGATGACGTACGCATGGCTATTGTTCCAGAATGGAGGAAAGGTCGGAGACGACCGCCTCGGCGTCCTGGCGCCGCAACTTGACCCAGCCCGCGGTGAAAGTGCTGCGGGCGAAGAAGTCGCGCAGACCCTCCCCGGCTTCCGCCGAGGCCAGCTCCAACTCGTCGAGTTGCTTGTTTCCCTTGAAATAGCTCAACTTGAGCTCCGACCGGGGCGGAGGAACCGGGTCTTGGGCCAAGTACTCGGTGGCGCCCAGACGGAACACCTGGTCCACCCAGTTGGCAAACAGGTCGTTGGTGGTATCGGGGCTGTCGGCGGGCACCCAGACGCTTCTCTTCTCGCGCTTCTGCTGCATGAACTCGCGGTTGACCATGAGCGTACCCACCACGACCCGCTCGACGTCCTGCTTGTCGACACCCACCAGGCGCCTCTCCAGGTACCGGGTGGCGCGAACGTCCAGGGAGCGTATCAGAGTCGAGGAGATCAGGTAGATCGGACCATCGGGCTGCTCGTGGACATAATTGGTCGCTCCCCCGGGGGTCTGGCTTCCGATCCGGTAGGTGACTTTCTGGCTCTTGGCCTCCACGATCAGGGTGCGTCCGGCCTCCACCATGCCAAACTGCGAAAGCTTCTTTTCATCCACCTTCCCCAAGTCCCGCTCGGCCCGCAACGGCAGGAGCCGATCGAGGACCTTTTCGAACTCGTGGCTGGCCCGGTAGCTGGTCACGTTGGTCTCGGTGACCATCTGTACCGCGGATTTTTTATCCGGAGCATCGCCGGCGCCCGGCTCCTCTTTCGGTTTCGCCACCGGCTTGTGGGTCTGCTCGGTAATGGTCATGGTGAATCCGCCACCCTTCCGGGAGACGGCCACCACCTGCTTCTTGCCGGTGTCAAACGCCAGTCGACCGAGTTGGTCGGGCTCGACGTCCAAGATCACCTTCCCCTTCTCGGCTTTCTCCTTCCCCGCGGAGAAGACGAAGTATGCACAGATTCCCGCGACCACCAGGGCGGCCAAGTGAAGGCCCAAGCTCAGCTTCCCCTTCATCGGCCCGTCCTCCTCTTGCGCCCCCGCCCCCAGCGGGTGCCCGCCCCCACGCCCAGGATGAAAAGCGGCACGGCGAACACGGTGACGTAGAACCAGGTGACGTCCTCGGCCCGAGTGTGGGCGATCTTGACATCCTCCTCGCTGGTGGACACCCCACCGATCTGCCTCTCTTCAAGCAGCCACTTGAGCACGTCGGTCAAGAGGATCCGGTTGGGGGGATACCCCTGCGGCCCCACCTGCAGTAAACCCAGGTAGTCATCGGCAAAGACGTCCGTGTCCGCGAACACCACCACGCGCATCTCGGGCTGGTCGCCTTCGGCGGTTTTTGCCGCCCCCGAGCGCTTTTTGCTCAAGGGTCGATCTTTCTTTTCGTCCTTGTTTTCCTTCTTTACTTCTTCTTTCTTGTCCTCGGGCTTCTCAGGCATCTTGATCTTCATCGAGACCGCCGCCGCCAGGTTGAAAACACCGCCCTTCTCGCCTTCGGAACGGGTCATGTCGGCGTTCTTGTCCGGCCAGGTCATGTCCAGCGACTTTACGATGAAGGTAGCCTTCTTGTTGGTCTTCCCGGCCTTATCCAGCGAGCCGGACCGGGGAAAGAGAACCGGCAAGTGCCGGCTGTAGCGCGAGATCACCGAGGTGGCCGCGTGGCTAGAGAAAGCGTTGGTTACCAGATTGTAGCGATCGGCGGGCGAACGCGACAGCGGAATGTACTTGTGATCGTGGGCCAGCTTGTCGGTCGAATAGCTCAGGCCCAGAAACTCGAGCAATCCAACCGGGGCGGCCGGGCTTTCCGGATCCAGGGTAATGAGCATGCGCCCGCCTTTGTTCAGGTAGGCCCGCAGCGAGCTCGCTTCCCCGGGAAACAGGGGCCGGGAGGGATCCGTCCAGAGCAGCATGGCCGCGTCGGCGGGCACCTCGGAGGCCAGGCCTTCCACCGGCCCCAGGTTCTTCACCATCAGGTTGTTGAGCCTCAGGATCTTCCTCAACTCACTCAGCTTGGAGCGGTCGTCCCCACCCACCCGATCGGCCCCGCGCTCGCCGTGCCCGATGATGGTGTAGACCGTCTGTCTCTTGCGGGTGAGCTTCAGCAAAGCCTTCTGGACCTCGGAGTCCAGCTTTCTCAGCTTGCGCTTGGCGCGATCCAGGCTGGTGCCCACGTCGATCTTCTGGCGACTCTTGCCGCGAACCAACATCACCGATCCGTCCCGCGCGGCGCGGTACTCCTTGGCAATATCGGGTTCCAGCGCCCGGTCCACTTCCGAGACAGTGAAGCGCTCCGACAGGCCTTTCAGCTCGTCGAAGTAGGGGCACACCTCCTGGAGCACGTCGTTGTACTCCGGGAAAAACAGGATGGCCTGGGTGTCCGCATCCAGGCCGGTGATCATCTCCCGGGTGACGTCGGAGGGCGTGGTGGTCTTGAAGTAGCTGAGATCCCGGTGGACGTCCTTGCGGGCGGCGATGGCGTTTATCAGAAACAGGGTGCACAGGAGCGAGGCGGTCATGGCCCCCGACAGCGCCGAGGCGCGCACTCGCGAACCCTCCACTCCCCGCCCCAGGCCCATGGAAGCGGTGCTGACCTGCACGAAGATCAAGGGCAACACGCTCAAGACCATCAAGATCGGCCAGGCCACCAGAAGCACCTGCCGCAGCCCCACGCCGGCATCCTTCGCCCGGGTGACCGGGGCAGGCCCCATTACCAGATCGGAGCCGAGCAGGTAGAGAACCAAAGCAAGGAGGCCGCCCAGGGAAAGCAGCGCCGCCAACCCCTCGATCCGGCTACGCTCACCGTCCGAGCGCTTCCAGGCGATCAAAAAGAGCATACACGCGACCAGCATGGCGACCGCGCCGGTCCCCCCGAGAATCCACCGGGTGGAGGACTGCCCACCGATCAGCCGCTCACCCACGAAGATCAGCACTATGCCCAGCAGGTACCCCACCAGCACGTGCAACCCACGCAGTACCCCGAAGGGAACCTTTTTGGGCGTATCTACCGCCATCGGCGCGCCTCCAGCATGCGCGTGGCCGCGAACAGGAAAAAGCCGGTCACGGACAGGTAATAGGCGATGTCCCGCAGGTGAACCTTGCCCGCCCTAAACGGGGAGAAGTGGATGTTGTGTAGGGCCAGATTCGCGAAGATGTCGTCCAGGGGCGCATCGGCCACCCGACCCATCAGCCACATCATCACCATGGCCGCCACCAGGAAGGCCGAGACGAACACCGCGACGATCTGGCTGCGCGCCAGCGACGATCCAAAGGTACCGACCGCCAGGGCGCCGGAGGCCAGGAGCAGGTTACCCAGGTACCCCGCAAAGACGTGGCCCCAGGAGATCTTGCCGTGCACCATGACCAAGAGCGGCATGTAGATGGTTATCAGGATCAGCAAGGCCATGAAACCCAGGGCCCCCAGGAACTTTCCCAGGACGATCTGGTGGTCCCTGACCGGAGAGGTCAACAAGAGCACGATGGTGCCGTTCTGGCGCTCCTCGGCGATAAGCCGCATGGAGACCAGGATGCTGGCCACTATAACAAAGCCGGAGAGGTCGTAGAAAAACTGGGCCAGGACGTCGGCGGAGTATTTTTCCCCGCCGCCCAGCGCACGCAGATTGAAAAGCAGGCCCACGATGGCCAGCACCAGCGCGGTCACGATGAAGCCCAGGGGTGAGCGCAGCGTGGCGACCAACTCCCGTCGGGCGATCAACCAAACGCTTCTCAAGGCTCTTTCCTCCCGTCTCCGGTGAGCTTCAAGAATACCGACTCCAGCTCCCCTTCCGGCCGGGCAATCTCAATCAAATCCAGCCCGGCCCGGACCAGCACGCGGCTAATCTCCGCCCGGCGGTCCTTCTCCGAGGTAATCAGGGCCCGGATGGTTCCGTTGGTCTCGGACAGCTCCCAACTCTTGACTCCCTCCACACCCTTCAAGGCATCCTCCACCTGCTCCTTCTTCCCCCGCACCCGAACGCTGACCCGCCGGCCCTTCCCCTGCCCGACCGAAAGCTCCTCCTCGGACCCCGAGGCAACCACACGTCCTTTCTGCATTACCAGGATGCGGTCGCAGGTCTGGCTAATCTCGGTGAGAATATGGCTGGAGAGCACTACGGTGTGCTCGCCCCGGAAACCGCGGACCAGATCGCGCATGTCCACGATCTGCGCCGGGTCCAGGCCCGCGATGGGCTCGTCCAGGATCAGAAGCGGCGGCCGGTGCACCACCGCCTGCGCGATCCCCACCCGCTTCTTGTATCCGTAAGACAGGGTTTCGATCCGCTGATCGATCACCTCGGTAACCCGGCAACGCCGGGCCGCGTCCTGCACCCGTCCACCCACATCGGTCCGGGGCACCCCCCGCAACCGCGCGGCGAACTCCAGGTACTTCCCGACGGTCATCTCCCCGTACAGCGGCGGCTCCTCCGGCAGAAACCCGATCTTTCCCCGTACCGCCTCCGACTCCCGGATCACATCCGCCCCATAGACGGAAACCGATCCGGAAGTTGGCGTGAGCAGGCAGCTCAGGATCCGCAGCAGGGTGGTCTTCCCCGCCCCGTTCAACCCCAAGAGTCCGACACACTCCCCCTGCCGGATCTCGAACGAGACTTCGTCCACCGCCCTCAGTTCACCATAGTCCTTCACTAATTCATTCGCGACAATCATCAGGATAGATTTTGAAGCACAGTTAAGCCGCTGTTGTCAAGAGACTTCATCCGGCCCTGTGATCTGCTAGTTGACATTTGATAACCAACGGAGAAAAGATCGGAAGATCTGGGAGGACGAGTTGAAGATCTGGCATATGATTATATTGCTGTTTTTCGCCGAATTGTTCGCTGGGTGTGCGTACATGGATTCGACCTTGACGCTGGCGCACACGCCGGTGCTGGAGAAGGCGGTTTCCACGCCTTATCCGGTGTTTCTGGAGCGGGTGAGCGACCGGCGGCCGAACCAGAACCGCATCGGGTGCAAGAAGAGCCGGTACGGATCGGAGTCGGCGGATCTGTTCCTGGACGTTCGGCTTACCGACTGGTTCGGGGGGGTAATAAACGAGGAGTTCCAACGAGCGGGATTGAGCCTTGCGCCCAACGACCCCCTGGCGGCGCGGATCGTGGTGGATCTTCTGAATTTCTTCGTGGAACCGGAGGCCAACTTCGGGTCCTCTCACCTGTTCGCCATAGTGCACGCGGAAGTAACCGTCCGGCTTCCCCAGGGCACCACCTTTGCCCGGCGGTTCGCCGCCCACACCGACGAAACTTTCATGCTGGTCACCGACGGGTCCTACGCCAAGATGCTCGAAGAGGTCATGATGAACTGGATAGCCGAGGCGGTAGTGGAGATCCTCCGGCTGCTTCAGAGTCAGGCGCACGCGTCGGCGGGCTGGAGGGTGTTGTCATGAGCCTCCGGAGCCTGCTCTTTTTATTGGCCTTCTCCTTATTGATGGGCTGCGGGGGGATCAAGCACATTCCCGACGTAAGATCGGAGACCCAGTGGCACAATGTGGCTCGGGCGGATTCCAGGACAACCGCACCGAAAGAGGCGGCCCAGCCACCACCCACCGAGGTCCCCTTCCGCAGGATCGACGTGCGCGGGGCTTACGTGGCCGTCTTCGACATCCAGGACAAGAGTAAAACGCTGTCGCGGATGGAGTTGGAGAGCCTGACCGACTACCTGGCCACCAAGATGGCCGAGGACGGGCTGTTTCACGTGGTCCCCCGGGAGGAGATCCAAAAACGCCTTCTGAGCACCAAGCAGAAAAGCTACAAGAGTTGCTACGACCAGTCCTGTCAGATCGAGATCGGCCGAGAGATCGCCGCGCAGAAGACGCTCTCGGTCAAAATCGCATCCATCGGCTCCTCCTGCATCGTCACCGCCGCCCTCTACGACCTGAAAAAAGCCGCCACCAACGCCACCGCCACCACCCGAGGCAAGTGCGACACCGACGCCCTGCTCGCCCAGATCGAGGAGATCATCACGAAGTTCCGCCGGATGGCGAAATGATGAAGAGTCAACACCGTGACGAATTGACGAAATCCCGCGCTATGGCTATGGTATCGGTGTGAATGACGATGCGGGCCGGCGAACCCGCCGGAGGCGGTCCCGGCGCAAATACAAACGTCTGAGGGCCAGCAAGCGAATTGACTTCGAGCACGATGAGCAATCCGTGTTCGGCTTCACCCGTGATCTGGGCGCCCGGGGCGCGTTCATGCGAACCTCGCACGTTATCTCCCCAGGCACCCAGATCGACTTCACCATCACGATTGAAAAGAATATAGAACCGATCATCGTGCGCGGCAAGATAACCCGGGTGGCGGATCCCAGCTCGGATTCCACCCGCGAGGTCGGATTGGGCATCTCTTTCGCCCGCAAGGGACAGGATGATGCCATCGAGATGCTGGCCGACTTCGTTCTTTCGTCCCTCGAGCAGAGATCGACCGAGAGACTGGAAGTCAATCCCAAAGATATCCGCTCGTTGATCGAGCTGGCCGAGATAGCCACGGAGAGACAGGATCTCGTCAAGGCCGAAGAGATCTACCGCACCATCCTTGAAATCGACTGGCGGGCGTCGGAGACTCACGGTCTACTAGCCGACATCCTTTTCAAGAGAGCGGCCGCGAACGACGACGCGCTCCTCTACGAGGAAGCCCAGAAACTTTACAGAATCGCCCTCGGCGTGCTTGAGGATGAGGATTTCAAAGAAGGCCTGCGCGAGTGCAGCGAGGCCCTGGAAGGACTGGACCGCACCCGGGAAAAAGCCGACAAGATCCGGCGAGAGAAAGACGAAGAGCTGAGGCAGGCCCTCGATCAACGGGTTGGATCCGTCCAGGAGAGAGAGCGCGAGATCGACGAGATCGAGAAAAGACTCGGCTCCGAACGGGCGGATCTGGATTCCAGGCAGGCGGTTCTGCAAATTGAGCGGAAGGAGATCGAGTCGGCCCAAAACGAGCTGAACGAGATCCGGTTCGTGGTCAAGAAGCAGTGCCGGGAGCTTTGGGGTAAATCGTCCGATCTGAAGAAAATCGCGAAAACGGTTCTGTGGCGGTGCCAGGATTTGCGGGGCAAGGGAGCGTCCACGGTCAGGCAATCGCTGCAAAAGGAGATGGACTGTTGCAATGCTATCGAGTCGTGGCTGCAGGCGCAAACCCGACGACTGGACGAGGACCACCTGGAATCCCTCCTGGAAAAAGAGGGACAGGAGCTCAGCAAAACCCAGGAGGAACTCGAACAGGCCCGGGCCGAAATCGCCGAGGAAAACAATCGGTTGGACAAACAACGACAGGCTTTAGGCAAGACCCGGACGGAGATGGAAGCAAGGAAACAACAGGCAAGTGTGCGCGCGGAGAAGCTCGAGGCCCTGGCTAAACGCCTCGAAGTCGAACGGAAGGGAATAGATGCAGCCCAGGAAAAGCTCTCTACCCATCAGGCGCTGTTGACCGCCGAGCGGGAAGCCTTCAAGGAAATCGAGGGGACCATGGAGCGGAAGGAAGCCAAGCAGAACCAGCGTGAAGAAATGCTCTCTACCCTCGCTGCCGGATTCAAAAAACAGCAAGAGAAGATCGAGAACCGGGAAAAAGAAACCCAGGCCCTTTGGCAATCGGCGCAGGAGGAGTTGAAGAAGAACCGGGATAAGGGAGCGGCCCTTTCGAGGCGTGAGAAACAGATGGAAGCGGAACAGAAATCATTTGAGGGCCTGAAAGCCAGGCTGGCCGGAGAAAAAGAAGCGCTGGCGGTCGAGGCCGCGTCGGCAACCGAAGCCCGGGCCGCAGTGGAAGCGGAGTGGAAAGAGCAAAACAAAAAGAAGGCGGGAATAAACGAGATGGCTGCCTTCGTCGAGAAGCAGAAACAGGCGATCGAGGAGGAACGCGAGGAGATGGACGCATTGAGGCGGTCGCAACGGGAAGAACAGGAGAACCTGGAAGAGCTGCGAACGACCCAGGAGGAAGAGCGGCAGGAAATCTCAACCAACCGGAGGGTGCTCAGGAATGATCGGGAAAAACTGGCCTCGGACGAGAGCCGCCTAGACAAGCGAGAGAAGGAATTGGAGGCAGAAGAACTGGAGACAGAGAAACTCCAGAAGCGAGTTGAAGCGCTTTCGGCCAGTTTCCAGAAAACCATTGAAGCGTTTACGGCGCTTTCCGACGAGGATGCCGATTCTTAGGCGAGGCGCTAGCTGTCTTCCTCTTCGTCTTTCGCCTTCTGGGCCAGTATTTCATCCACAAAGTACGACTCGGTGGCCTCTTCCTCTGTGAACTGCGCCGCCTGGGCGATCGTCCCCTTCTCTTTTTCAATCACGTTTTCCATTTCCTGGGTGTAGGAAACCGTCGGTTCATCTTCAAATGACTCCCCTTTCTCGGCCAGAGCTTTCTGAGCGAGCCGAAGCCGGCGAACCAGCTCATCGCGCTCGTCCTGGGCCGCTTTGATATCCCGGTTATGCCTGCCCGCCAACGCCTCGAGTTCCCGTCTCTGCACCTCAAGCTGCCGCTTAAGTTCCCGGTTGGCCTTGGCCAATTCATCTTCATCCAGCTTCTGTTTGACTTTACCGGCTGGCCGGCCCGGAACTTTTTCTCCTTTTGAAGTGGAAGTCTTGGCCCCAGCCTCGATCTTCTTCCTAAACTCCGTCATCAGTTTCTCGGACTTCTTCAGCTGTTCCTTCAGATGGGAGTTGCGTTCCTTGAGTTTCTCCACGCGATCCTTGTCGGCCATGTTTACCTCTCAAAATCAGCATAACCCGGATGCCAAGCGACCTGTCAACCCAAGGAAACTCCCCCCCTCGAAAACGCACTATCCGAATGCAACCGTCTCCTGTTTTCAAGGCCCTTAATCCGGTACAATGAATCCCCAATGGCCAATATCGTCAGCGCCTCACGCCGCACGGATATTCCGGCTTTCCACTCCGAGTGGTTCATGCACCGGCTGCGGGAAGGGTTCGTGGAAGTCAAAAACCCTTACAATCCCGACCAGGTCTCGAAGATATCGCTGCTTCCCGACGAGGTCTTGGCCATCGTCTTCTGGAGCAAGCATCCCGCTCCCCTGATCGAGCACCTGGCGAACATCGAGAAAATGGGCCACCGGTTCTACTTCCAGTTCACTCTCAACGACTACCCCCAAGTCCTGGAGCCCAACCTGCCCCCGCTTCCCGACCGCGTCGCCGGCTTCATCGATCTCAGCGACAGGATCGGCCCGCGGCGCGTCGTCTGGAGGTACGATCCCGTCATTATTTCCAACCGCACCGACACCAACTACCACCGCCGCGCATTCGAAAACCTCTGCCACACGCTCGGGCCCCACACCCGCCGGGTAGTGGTGAGCCTGATCGACTTTTACAACAAGACCCGACAAAACCTCCGTCCCCTCGAAAAAAAAGGGTACGTCTTCGACACGGACGCGGCCGACCGGCCGGAAACAGACGAATTGCTCTGCGATCTGGCCGACATGGCTCGGGGTGATTCACTCGAGATCTTCACCTGCGCCCAGAAACGCGACTACTCGGATATGGGCATCTCCCCGGGCCGCTGCGTCGACGGCGAACTAATCGAAAGTCTGTGGGGAATCAGCGGCCCATGGAAAAAGGATCCCTCCCAGCGCAAGCACTGCCGGTGCACCCACAGCCGGGACATCGGCGCCTACAACACCTGTCGCCACGCTTGCCCTTACTGCTACGCCCGGTGAAGCCCCCCGTTAGGTGAAGCCCCCCGTTAAAGGAGGGCTACTGCGTAAATTGGCAAGAAATGGCGGCTAGATCCCCAGAAGCTTCTTGGCGGATTCGATGATCTGCTGCGACTGGACCGGCTTGGTAAGGTACTCGTTCACGCCCAAGGCGATTGCCCGCTGGCGATCCTCCCCGGCCGACTCGGTGGTAATGATGATGATGGGAACGTCCTTGTACTCATCGAACTTGCGGACCATGTCGATCAGCTTGAGCCCGTCCATGATGGGCATGTTGATATCGACGATCAGCATGTCGAACTTATGGCCGGTGAGCTTGCTCAAGCCATCGACACCATCGTTGGCTTCCAGCACCTCCAGCCCATCGATCTTCTTCAGGGCATAGCAAATGAGCTGCCGCATGGCCGGCGAGTCTTCCACCACTAGAATTCTTTTCGGTTCATTCATGAGCATCCCTAGAATGAATCTATTACTCCCCGCTGTCAAGCCCGATCGCACGGTCAGACCACTTCGGCCCCTGGAGTCAACCCTATCTCCCCGGGGGTTCTATTTTACGACGTTTCGGTGTAGGAATGGGTAGATACGTTTCACCATAAAGGGAGGCCAGTTGCTATGAACAAAACCATTTTTTGTTTGTTCTTGGGAATTGTCGTGAGTCTTTCCGGCTGCTCGAGCTGCGGCGACGCCGCCGCGCCCGACTGCATCGACCGCGACGACGACGGCTACGGCGATGGGCAGGACTGCCTGGGCTGGGATTGCGACGACACTGACAAGAGCTGCTGGGAGGGCGACTGCTGCACGAGCGGCTGCACCGACGAGGACGGCGACGGCTACGGCACCGGCGACACCTGCACCGGCCCGGACTGCGACGACGACGACGAGAACAACTGGACATCCTGCGACACCTGCCAAGACGGGGACAGCGACGACTACTACGCCGGCTGCGACGCCTACGTAAGCATCCAGGGCCCCGACTGCGACGACTCGGATTCCGACTGCAGCCAGGGCGACTGCTGCCAGGTGTGCACCGACAACGACTCCGACGGCTACGGGGACGGGCCGGGCTGCCAGGGCCCCGATTGCGACGACGACGACGAAAACAACTGGACATCTTGTGATACCTGTGGCGATTCGGACGGCGACGGTCACTACGGCAACTGCGACGCCTACGTGAGCATCGTAGGCCCCGACTGCGACGACGGCGACGAGAACAACTGGACATCTTGTGATACCTGCGGCGATTCGGACGGCGACGGTCACCACGGCAACTGCGACGCCTACGTGAGCATCGTAGGCCCCGACTGCGACGACAACGACGAGAACAACTGGGTCTCCTGCGCCTCCTGCCGGGACGCCGACGGCGACGACTGGTACGGAGGGGGCTGCGACGCCTACATCAGCATAAACGGCCCCGACTGCAACGAGAGCGACAATACCTGCTGGGAAGGCGACTGCTGCCTGCGGTGCACCGACATGGACGGCGACGGTTACGGCACCGGCGACGACTGCATCGGGCCCGACTGCGACGACGACGACGCCAACAACTGGGTCTCCTGCGCCGGCTGCACAGACGACGACTCGGACAGTCACTACGTTGGTTGTGACGCCTACGTGACCATCGACGGCCCCGACTGCGACGACAACGACGAAAACAACTGGGTCTCCTGCGCCACCTGCACAGACGCCGACTCCGACGGTTCCTACGTGGGCTGCGATGCCTACGTGACCATCGGCGGTCCCGACTGCGACGACGACGACGAAAACAACTGGGTCTCCTGCGCCACCTGCAGAGACGCCGACTCCGACGGATCCTTCACGGGCTGCGACGCCTACGTGAGCATCGTAGGCCCCGACTGCGACGACTCGGACTTTGCCTCGCACCCCGGCGCCGCCGAGGTCTGCGACGGCAACGACAACGCCTGCACCGGAACCATCCCGACCAACGAGACCGACGACGACTCGGACGGCTGGGTAGAGTGCGCCGGATGGAACGACACCCAGGGCGACAACCCGGGGATATCCGGCGGCGGCGACTGCGACGACAACGACGCCAACAACTGGGTCTCCTGCGCCACCTGCAAGGACGCCGACTCCGACAACTGGCACGCCGGCTGCGACGCCTACGTAACCATCGACGGGCCCGACTGCGACGACGACGACTCGGCCTCCTACCCCGGCGCCACCGAGGTCTGCGACGGCAACGACAACGCCTGCACCGGAACCATCCCGGCCAACGAGACCGATGACGACTCGGACAACTACGTGGAGTGCTCCCCCTTCAACGACACCCAGGGCGACAACCCGGGCATATCCGGCGGCGACTGCAACGACGGCGCTATAGCCGTCCACCCCGGCGCCGCCGAGGACTGCACCGACGGAATCGACAACAACTGCGACGGGCTCACCGACCTGGAGGACGCCGCCAGCTGCCCGCCGATAAGCGTAATCATCAACAAGTGGGGTCCCCAGCCCCGGCCGGTCAGCCACGGACGCACCACCTGGATCCAGGCCAACTTCACCCCGGACGATCCCAACGCCGCGGCGCCGTGGGCCTGGGCCCGCCTGTGGGAGGTAATCGACGCGCAGCCGGCGGCCGCCTGCGCCGTCTCAGACGTGACCCTGCACGACCAGAGCGAATGGCGGAACGGCTCCCAGATCCAAGCGGACATGCCCAACCTGCTCGCCAAAAAGGACTGCGTCTACACCGTCCGCATCACCGTAAACAGCTACGCCACCGACACAATCGACGTCCAGATGATCAACCGACCGCCGGAGATCAACAACGTCTCCAGCGCCGTCTTCGACGGGACCGCCTGGCGCCTGCACGTCGCGGCCGGAACACACCTCTCAATCACCGCCGGTGCCTGGGACCAGGACGGCGACAATCCCCTGAACTTCGACTGGACCGGCCCCGACGTGGGCGAGCTTTCTTGCGACCCCGCCTGCCAGTCCAGCGACGGCTCCTCGCCCTACCAGACCACGGTCGACTGGGGCAATCCGACGTCCCCGGGTACCTACAACCTGACCGTCCTGGCATGGGACGACTTCGATCCCACCAACTCAACCTCCGTCGACATCATAGTCGAGGTGGACGCCTGCGTGTGGGTGGAAGCGGGCGGGTCGGGGACCGGCACCCTGGGCGATCCCCTGGGCTCCATCGACACCGCCCTGAACCAGGCCAAAAACAGCGCCGACACGAGCGTTTGCGTCATCGGCGCCGGAACCTTCACCGAAGATTTGAACCTTCCCTCCAGCCCGAACACACCCGATCTGCTGGGCGGCTTCGACCCCAGCGGCAGCCTCTCGACCGACCGGCCCATCATCATCGCTTCCATCGCTTCGGGCTTGCGCTTCCAGGCCGGTCACGCCGGCCGGATCCATCACTTCGCCATTCAGCAGTCGGTCTCGGGCAATAACACGGTCAGTGTTGTGAACGCATCGCCGGAGATCTCCGACTGCCACATCACCCTGGCCGACGGCAACTCCCCGGTGGGCGTGTACATCCACGCCGGAGTCGCGATGGCGGGGACCGCCGCCCCCACCATCCTGGGCGGCCAAATCGTGTCGGACTTTGCCGGCAGCGCGCAGGATTCCACCGGGATTCTGGTGGTGGTGGACGTGGGCGCCACCGCCTCGCCCCGGATCCTGCACATGAACCGACTTCAGATCTCCGCTTGCACCGGCACCTGCCGGGGCATCCACCTGACCGAGGGCACCTGGGCGGAGATCCGCGGAAACCAGGGCATCCGGGTCAACTCGGAGGACGACACCGCCATCGCCATCGACCTGGAGGGTACCGACACTCGCCGGGTGGGTGCCCTGATCGACGGAAACCAGAACATCAGTGCGGAAACCAGTAAGGGCCAGCGGTCCATTGCCGTCAACCTGCGGCGCACGGATCGAACCTCGATTACCAACAACGACGCGGTGGGAACTCCCTGGACTTCCGCGGGCCGGGCACTGAGTGCCGGCATCGCCGACGGGTACGTGCTGCGCGACGGAACCACCGCGGCCGGCGAGTCCAATCTCCTGACCATCAGCGGCAACCAGATGATCGCCGGCGGCTCGAGCTGGTGGGCGCAGCCCTGCCAAAACCCGGGCGACACCGGCGAAGGCGCGGACGTGGCGGTCGGCATCCTACTGGTGGGCAGCCAGAACGCCACCATCCGGGACAACGGCCGGCCCAACGAGCAGATGTCCGGCATCTTCGGCGGCGGCACCACGATTCACTGGGTTCCCCTGAAGCGTCGCCTGCCGCCCTCGGCAATCGGCCTGTGGCTGATCGACACCCAGAACGTCACCGTCCTCTCGAACGAGATACGCGCGGGCTCCTACCAGAACTTCACGAAACAGGGCTGTGCCAACCCGGACATCCCCTCCGACCCCTCGCCCGAGCTTCCGCCGGCGACAGCCTACCGAGACGGGCTGCCGCCCAACGACGATTTTCTGCTCGGCCCGGTCCCCGGCGAGTTGCCCTCCCGCGGCACGGTATTCGACAAGAACGGCGCATCCTGCGCCCAGCAGCCCGAGAACGGGGCCATGGGCGCCGGAGTGGTCACCTGGTGCGCGGTGGTGGAGCTCAACATCCCCACCGGCGCCACCGCGCCGTACCTCACCAACAACCACCTGGCCGCCACCAAGGGCAACTTCCTAATAGCGCTGTGGCAGCGAGGCGGTTCCGGCGTGCTGGCGGTCAACAACACCTTGGATTCCGACCAAATGCTGAAACCCTGGGATCCCCCGCCCGATCACAACAGCATCAACAAGTGGCCGGTCTTTGCCGACAACATCGATCCCGACGGGCTTACGCTCATCAACAACATCATCTACTCCCACGAGGACGACCCCTATGACCGGGTCAGCGAACGGCTGTGCATCACCGAGTGGGTCGCCACCGGAACCTCGAGCAACATCGCAGAGCTCTCCTCCAACCTGTTTTACATCCAGGGCGACGACCTGACCGATCCGAACGCACCGCCCTACGTCCGAGTCACCGATCACTCCGTAACCACCGACTACTCCCCGGCCGCCCTGAACGCCATCGCCGGCATCCCCACCTGCGCGGGCAACTTCGCCGACCTGCCGGGATTGACCGAGCCCGGACAGGACTGGGAGAAATCCACGGCTCGACTGATTCCGGGGAGCGCGGCCATCGACGCCGGCATGTTCTCCAGCACCGCCCCGACCGACGACATCGACCTGGAATCCCGCCCCGACCCCGGCGGCGGATTCGACATAGGCCACGACGAGTACTATCCATAGGAGAGGCAACATTAGGAGAGGCAACATT
>JAUXGL010000089.1 GCA_030622135.1 Deltaproteobacteria bacterium | reverse complement strand
GAAGGTTGTTGGTCGATACCACAACTCTAACATCCCGGTTTCCGGGAAACAATGAGGTATTTTCATTTAACGGGGTGGGAGATCACGGTTCTTGCAACCAATGGGAAATGTGGTAGGATTCCGGCGATGTTCGATACACTCCTTCGTGGTGGATTCATGATGGTGCCGATTCTCCTGGGATCGGTGCTGGCCCTGACCATTATCATCGAGCGCTTCTGGATTTTGCAACGCGACAAGGTCTTTCCCGAGCGTTTTCTCCGGCGAATGAATGAGATGGTCAAGGAGAAGAAGATCTCGGAGGCGCTGGGGGCTTGCCGGGAGAACGAATCCACCGTCGCCCGGATACTGACGGCCGGGCTGGAAAACACCGGCCGGCCCCGGCAAGAAATTCAGGAGGCGCTGCAGTTGGCCGGGCGCATGGAAACCGGTGTGATGTCCCGCTGGGTGGGAGCCCTGGGCGCCATCGCGGCCCTGGAGCCGCTGATGGGCCTGCTGGGCACCGTCTTGGGGTTGATCGAGTCCTTCCGGGAAGTGGAGGCGCTCAAGGTGGTGGGCAATCCCAGCGTAGTGGCCTCGGGAGTATGGCAGGCATTGATTACCACGGCGGCCGGCCTGATCATCGCCATTCCCACCTACGCCTTCTACCGTTACTTCCGCGCTAGAGTAGGCAATCTGGTGATGGAAATGGAACAAAGCGCCTTCGGCATGCTCCAACAACTATCCGGGTCTTCGCTCGCCTCCACACCCGGAGAGAACGACTCATGAACTTCACCGGCTCGCCCATGCGGGACGAGGAAGTGACCCTGGAGCTTACCCCGCTCATCGACATGGTTTTCCAGCTGCTGATCTTTTTCCTGCTTACCACCACGTTTGCCGTCAATGTCAAGGAAGGTGGGCTGGAGGTCGATCTTCCCCGGGCCAAGTCGGCCCAGATCTCTTCCATGGCCAGCCACCTGGTCATAGCCGTACTGAAGGACGGACGCATGGTAGTGGGCGGGGAATCGGTCTCCGATCAAGCTTTGCAGGCGAAACTCGAGCAGGTTTACAAGGACAATCCCCAGACGATGGTGGTGATACAGGCCGACCGGACGGTAGAACACCACCGCGTGGTCCACGCGATGGATCTCGCGGCCTCGATTGGGCTGAAGCGCCTGGCCATCGCCACCGTCTTGGAATAGCAAGAGCGTGGAATCCCGCTGGAAAATCGTATTCATTCTGGCCACGGCCCTGGCCATGGGCTGCATCGGTTATACGCTGATCGGACCCGGCGGCGGCGGAAACCAGGCGCGGATGCAGACCGAGCTGGACCAGCTTCTGAAGGAAACCCAAAGGCTCCGCAAAGAGAATCGCCGGCTGACCCTTCAGGTGAATGCGCTGAAACACCGCTGGGACTATCTGGAAAAGATATCCCGGGACAAACTAGGTCTGGTGAAAAAGGACGAAGTGGTCATTCACCTCAAAGAACCCCGAAACGGCAGGTCTGGAAAAGACCCGGTCGAGAGACCCTGACGGGATTCTAGGATAATGGGTCTAGGCCGACAACTTGGACGTGGAATCGGCTGGTTCGCGGAGAAGCTTCTGGCCGGTTGTTTCGCCCTGGTCTTTGCGTTTTTCCTGTATCAGGGCTTGCTCTCCAGCTGGAGCTGGCTTCCGCCCGCGATCACGCTTTTTTTGGCAGCGCTGTTGTTGTCCCGCCTGTGGAGACTGGCCGGGCGTTTCCGTCCCGAGCGTGTCGACGAGCCCGGAGAGGTCCTGGAGGTCTTCCAACTCGAGTTGCTGCTGCTCTGCGCCACCTACCTGTTGCTGGAAATCACCGGTTCCGCCGGCAGCCCTCTGTATCCGGTTCTTTTCCTGTTGCTGGCCGCAATCGGTGGGTTCGACTCTTCCCTAATCAGCCGCATCGCGCTGGTCTCCGCGGCTATTTGTCTCGAACTGATCCTGTGGTGGCGGGCAGACGCGATCGGGCTTCAACGTTTGATCATTCACTTGGCTTCGATTTCCGGATTTCCGTTCGTAGTGGGCCTGCTGGAGTGGACCTGGACGGCCTCCGAACGCAGAAAACGAAAAGCCGAGATGGACAAGCTGATCCAGGAAACCGAACGCCAGGCCGAAGAGTATCGCCTGAGCGGCATGACCTCGTTCAAGACCGAGACGCCCATCGAAAAACGCCGGGAGGACTTGCAAAGAAGCTCGGTGCGCCAGGTGGGCATCAGCGTGGGAAACATGCTCGAAGTCATGGAAGCCGCGCTGCAGCCGCATAAAGCCGCTTTGTACCTGTTGTCCACCGACGAAAGTACGGTAACCCTCAAGGATGCCCGGCCTTCCAAGGATGCCCTGGTTGACAAGCTGGATGCCCGGGAAGGAATCATCGGGGGAATCCTGAAACAGTGCGGGCCCATTTTACTGAACAACCTGCGTAAGTCCTACGAGGGCCTGACTTACTATCGTCATAATCCCCAGGTCAGGAAGTTCGTGGGGGTTCCGGTGCTGGACCGGAAGGACCAGCACCTGCGGGGTATCTTGTTGGCCGACCGGAAGGTAGACGTCGCCTTCGGGGAGCAGGACAAGGAGTTGTTGCAAGTTGTCGCCCGGGAGATATCCCGGATCGTGGACACGGAAAGAATACTAAACCAGATGGACGCGATCCGCAACGAGGCCGAGGAGCTTTCCGACGCCACCAAAGGACTGATCGAAGCGGTCACCTTGCAGCAGGTCGTCGACGAAGTCACCCAGTCGGCCCGGCAGATCTTCCGCGAAGCGGATTTTTGCGCCATCGCCCTGGAAGAAGCCGAGGGGCGGCCTCTGGTAATCAGGGCGGTGAATGCATCGGTGGATTTCGAAGAGTGGCAACACGCGCACCTGCAAGCGGAGGTTCCCTGGGGAAACCACCTCTGTTCCCTATCCATTCGCAAGGGACTCATACTCCCCGATGCGGCCTACCACAAGAGAAGCCAAAGCAAGAAGAAAATATTCGGCGGAAAGCTTGATCCACCCGGCCTAAGGTCGGTGAAGGTGGCTCCGTTGAAACTGGCGTCCTCGGAGGAGGGCCGGTGCATCGGCGCCCTGATTCTCGGCAGCACGCAGTCAACCTATTTCACCGATCGGGGCGGGCGGGCCGAAGACGTGAAAAGAACCATGGAGACCATCTCCAACATCGCGGCCATCAGCATCCAGAACGCCATGCGCTACGAGTTGCTGGAGCAGTTGGCCACCACCGACGGGCTGACCGGGCTGCACAACCACCGGCGCTTCCAGGAGATGCTGGAGGATGAAGTCGAGGCGGCTAAGCGGTACGAGAGCAAGCTCTCACTAATGCTGGTGGACATCGACCACTTCAAGAAGGTGAACGACACCTACGGTCACCCCATGGGCGATCAGGTCCTAAAGCGGGTGGCCCGGGTGCTTGACGAGTTTGCCCGGACAACCGATAGAGTCTGCCGGTACGGGGGCGAGGAGTTTACCGTCATCATGCCGCAGACGGACAAGAGCGGAGCACAACTGCTGGCAGAAAGATTCCGCATCGAGATTCGGGAGCAGAAATTCAAGGCCGACGAGGGCGAGTTTTCGGTTACGCTTTCTGCGGGCATTTGCACTTGTCCGGATCAGGCCCGGCACAAACAGGAACTCATCGACAAGACCGACCAGGCCCTGTACCATGCCAAGGATCATGGGCGAGACCAGACCGTGCATTACGCCGACATCCGGCCGGCACCGCACAAACAGCGGCACCAGGCCGATAACCAAAACGTGGAAGCCTCCGATGAAACTTGACCCAAGTACACATGTTTATGCCGTCAAAGGCGCCTACGCTTTTTTCAAGACTTCGCTTGAAAAAAGTGTTGGCTTAACCGACATGGGTACTCGCTGCCATCACCAATCTGCCTTACAACATGTTGTCGCGTTTCCATTAACAAGTGCCTAGTAGCCGCCTCGGGAAAGGTATCATGAAAAAGAACTTCATTCTCGACACCAACGTATTGCTTCACGATCCCAATGCCCTGCTGTCGTTCGACGACAACGACATCATTGTACCTATCTACGTGATCGAGGAAATCGATCGTTTCAAGCGGGATTTGTCCGAGCTGGGCCGGAACGCGAGAGTGGTGGCACGTCTCATCGACGAGTACCGGGACACCGGGGAGCTGAGCACGGGAGTGGCCCTGCCCACCGGCGGTATTCTGCGGGTGCTGTTTGCCAACCGTCCGCTTCCCGCCGAGTTGGGCCTGGACCAGAAGATGGATCACCGAATTCTCTCCGTGGCGCTGGACATCAAGGAACGCGAACCCGAAAAGCCGGCCATCTTCATCACCAAGGACACCAACCTGCGTATCAAGGCGGATGCCCTGGGGATAACCGCCCAGGACTTCGATCTCGAGCGGGTTACCGTGGACGAGATTTACAGTGGGTTTTCGGAGTTTCAGGTTTCCGAGGAGAAGGTGGATGAATTCTACCGCGAGCAGATTCTCCCGGTTTCCGAGCTGGGCGAAATCAAAACGGTGCCCAACCTGTTTGTGCATCTGAAAGACGAAACCGACGAGAACCACACCGCCCTGGGTCGCATGGATCCGGCTGGTGACAAGTTGGCTCCGTTAATCAAGGTCAAGGGGGGCATCTGGGGAGTGACGCCCCGCAACCGCGAGCAGACCTTTGCCTTCGACCTGTTGTTAGACGATCGCATCAAGCTTGTAACCATGGCCGGGAAGGCGGGAACCGGAAAGACGCTTCTGGCCCTGGCGGCGGGTTTGCACAAGGTGGTGGAGGACAGGGCCTTCCACCGCCTGCTGGTTTCAAGACCCATCTTTCCGCTAGGCCGGGACATCGGGTACCTGCCCGGGGACGTGGAGGACAAGCTGAGCCCCTGGATGCAACCTATCTTCGACAACGTTGAGTTCTTGCTGAATCTGAGCCAAAAGGATAAGCGCCAGGGTCGCAGCTACCGGGAACTGATGGACATGGATATCATCGAGATCGAGCCGCTGACCTACATCCGGGGCCGAAGCATACCCAACCAGTACATCATCATCGACGAGGCCCAGAACCTGACTCCCCACGAGGTCAAGACCATCATCACCCGGGCCGGAGACGGTACCAAGGTGGTCATGACCGGGGATCTGTACCAAATCGACAATCCCTACGTGGATTCCTCGAACAACGGTCTTTCCTACCTGGTCAACCGCTTCCGGGGGAAGCCTCTTTCCGGCCACATAACCCTGCGCAAGGGCGAACGCAGCGAGCTGGCCGAGCTGGCCAGCGATATCCTGTAATGGATCCTATGCGGCTGAAGCTGAAGATATCCGGACGCGTCCAGGGGGTATGCTACCGTTGGTACACTCGGGACACCGCCGCGGAGCTGGGTCTTACCGGGTGGGTGCGCAACTTGCCGGGCGGTACGGTCGAGCTGGTGGCCGAGGGGGCCCGGGACAAGCTCGATCAGTTGCTAGATTGGTGCCGCCGGGGGCCCGACCTGGCCCGGGTGTCGGACATACAGACCGAATGGAAAGATGAAACCGGAGAGTTCCAGGAGTTCTCTATTCGGCATTGAAGGCAGAGGGAGGACCCGCCCATGTCCCCAAGACTGGCGCCCGTCTCAAAATCCCACTTTTCGAAGACGGGCGGCGTTTTCTTGCCGTACTCGTTGTCTGAGTGCACCCCGAAATCATTAGGTTTTTGTTTGAGTTCGCCACGTTTCGATATAGGCATAAGACTGGCATACCTACTGGCCTTTGTAGCGGTTCTGCTGGGTTCCCAATCTGCCCGGGCCGGCCAGGGCTTCGACACTCTTCACGAGGTGATCCGGCACTTCCAGGTGGCCTTCGTGGAACGGCCCAACATGGAAGCGCTGCTTACCGGAGCCCTGCGGGGAGTCAAGCAGGCCGCGCCGAAGTGCGAAATCCGGGTTCTTTCCCACCCAAGCCTTTACGAGGTAAAGGCCCAGGGTAAATCCGTCAAGATCGCCAAGGACGCCATCCAAAACTACCAGAAGCTCGAAAAGGCTCTGATCCAGGTGGGCCGGTTGATTCAGAGACAAAAGCTAGCCAAGACCCGCCGGGTTTTGGAACACGCCATGATCCGCGAGATGGTCACAAACTGCGGCGATCCCTGGAGCGTGTTCCTGGAGGAGGACCTATACAACCGGCTGCTGGACGACGGATCGGGAAAGACCGGTGACGTCGGCTTGCTGGTGGAACCACGCGGGGAGGGTCTATGCGTTCTGGACGTGACGCTGGAAAGTCCCGCGGCCAAGGCGGGCATCCGGGTAGGTGACCGGCTTTCGAAGATCGCCGGCCGGCCGGCGGGGCAACTCAACGAGTTGGAGGCGCTGGCGCTGATGCGCGGGCCGGTCGGAAAAAAAGTAACCGTGGTCGTCGGCGGAAAGAGCCACAAGCTGGAGCTCGTTCTGCCACCCAAGCGTAATATCGCGGTGGATCCGCCCGTGGACGGAATCGCCAGGGTTCACCTGATGAACTTCCAGGCCGGTACCGGAAGAAGGCTGGCCGGTGTGTTGAAGAAACTCTCCGGCATGGAAATGAAGGCCCTCATCCTGGATCTGCGTGGCAATCCCGGGGGACTGGTCACCGAGGGTACCGAGGTGGTCGGGCTGTTTATCCAGGCGGGCCCGGTGGTATCGGTGGTCAGTCGCAAGCACCTGCGCACCGAAGTGGAGCAAAATCCCCGACCGGGCCCCTACCGCAAGCTGCCCCTGGTCCTCTTAGTGGATCACCGCAGCGCCTCGGTGTCCGAGATAGTGACCATGGCCCTGAGGGACTACGGCCGGGCCAAGATCGTGGGCGAAAAGACGCGGGGGAAGGGGACCGTTCAGGTGGTGATGGAGCTGATGGACGGCTCGGCCCTGAAGCTCTCCACCGGTCGCTACTACTCTCCCCGGGGCACGCCGCTGTACGAGGGCATCGAGCCGGACGTGGAGGTCGAATGGAGCGGCCGGGGCAAGGATCCCCAACTGCAAAGAGCCAAAATGCTGCTTAAAAAATAATGCAAATCGATTAACCGGGCCGATTGCCGATCAGTGCTTCCTTTTCTTTTTCAGCGCGAAGCGCATGGAGAACTTGGCTACCCGCTTGCCCTCCACCTCGATCAGCATGTGGTAGATGCCGCCGGCGGGGATCTTTACGTGGTCCCAGTCGATGGCCTGGCTGGCCTTGCCGTCGATTCCCAGATCGAGGATACCGTCCACGACCAAAACGCTCTGCTTGTCTTTCGAGACTATGGACAGTTTTATCTCCACCTCGCCGCGGGCGGTCTTGGACGCGATGGTGGTACAAGACTCGAAGGGAGGAATTTCCGCCGGAAACCCAAGCACATACCATGTCTTGATCCGGGTGTTGGCGGTTTTCTGGCAGTGGCCTTCCCGATCGATGTGGACGCTTCTGGCGAAAAGGTGTTGTTCGACCTCGAACCGATGCTCCGGCTCCTTCTCGGGCGGCTCCTGGGCGAAGGTAGCAGTGGCGAACAGGCAGAATAGGAAAGTACACCCCGAAAGACGCATCGTTGCACCTCTCCCTATTTTATGACACAATTCGGTCGGTTATTCAACTGGAGCGATGGCACCGCAGAAAGCGCGGCACAAGGCGTGCCAACAGGAGTGTGGTCAACTTCGGTGAGACCACATGCTATTGCTCTAGCAAGTGCCTAGGCGGGAGGCGTGCGTGGGTCGCAAGTGGGTCCTGCTGGAATACGATACGCCGGAGAAACTCCGGCGTTGCCTGGAAGACTGGGAACGCCGGGTTCTGTTCTATCCGGCCGTCAAGCAAATGCAAGTGGGCAAGCTGATCGACATAGAGATCGCCGCCGGCGATTCCAATGTCTTGTTTCCCATGCGGGCCATGGTCATCGCCCGGCGAGAGCGCCCCCAGGGCACCCGCAGTCCCCGGGGCGTCTACCTGGAGATCATCAAGGAAGACACGGATCGTTTCGGCCGGCTGTGCGATTTCGCCGACGGAAAATGGAGGCCCGGAACCCGCCGGCAAGCCCCCCGGCTTCGCGCCGAGATGCGGGCATCGTATTTTCTGCCGCCTAACTTCTACCGGTGCGAAACCGCCGATGTCAGTTCCCAGGGTGTTTTCCTGCGGACCGATGAGGTCATACCCCAGGTTGGAGAGGGCATTTTCATACGCTTGTATCCCCGGCGTTTATGGTTTCCAATCTCGCTGTCGGCCCGGGTGTGCTGGATCGACAAAGTCGATACTCGCCGAGGGATGGGCCTGTTCTGCTTCGATACCCCCCGGTCACTGAAACGGCTTGGCGTCCTGGTGGAAAAGTTGACAAACAAGGTAAAGCTCTAAAGGGAGGCGAGCATGCGGCACACTGTATGGATTACGCTACTGTTTGTGGTTCTACTTGCGGGTTGCCCCAAGGGTAAATACGATGACCTGAGCGATGCACCCGAGTCGGACAAGCTAGCCGGCCTGAAACTATGGACGGACTACCAAAAGGCGTTGGGGGATAGTAAAACCGGCAAGAATCCGATTCTGGTGGCCCGTTTCTTCTCAGCGTCGCTCGTGGCCACCACGACCGAGATCGAGTTCAAGAAGCACATCGGCAAGTGCTTGAAAAAGCGTTCCGCGGGGGTGTTTCAGGGTGTCGACGTGGAGGCCCTTAAAAACGGACCCGACAGCCTCCTGCTGGTGGTGGATTCTAAGGCCGGACCGGCGGCCATTCCGGTGGTGAAGAGCGGGGAGCAAATCCGTTTCTCGGAATTAATGGCCTCCACGGGGAACTGGGCGGGCGAGTCCCGGCCGGGGCCATCCAAGATGCCCGAGGAGCCTTCACTGCTTTACATCAAGATGATGCTGGAGAACCAAGAAGCCCAGGTGGGAGACCGGCTGCGCGCGGCGGTGATGCTGTCCAAGACCAAGTACCGCAAGCAGATCATCGCCTACCAGCGCAAGATCTCCGATCCCATCGTGAGGCTGGGCCTGGGTCTGGCCCGGATCAAGATCGACGGATCCGACGAGTCGTTCGTGAAGAACTTCCCCACCAGCCCCGGCGGCATCGCCGCCCTGGCTCAAGCGGACAAGCGGATATTCGACGAGATGATCGAGAAGCTCGCCAACCTGGGCGCCATGCAGGAGGATCCGCCCGCCAACGAGGTTCTCTTTAAAGTGGCGGCGGCGGCGCCGACCCAGATGCGGGAGCAAATGGGCAAGGCTCTTTACACAATGGCCGAACAGGGTCCCCACCGCCTAGCCAACGCGGTGCGGAACCTCTCCAGGGACATGGATAAAGATCCGGTGCTGGAGATCTACATCGAGGAAATCAAGCGTCGCGGCGGCAAGGCCCCCAAGGTATTCCGGTTCTTGTTGAAATTCTCCCGCAAAGGGGAGCCGACCGAGAGGAAACTCTGTAAAAACCTCCTGGACCGCATCAAAAAAGGCCTCTGATTCGGCGGGATTCCCCATCTATCCATTTGTCGCTTCTTGGTGTAGACTGTACTTGTAACCATGAAGCGAATAGTCCAAATTCTGCTTGGTCTTCTGCCGGTTTTGGTTTTTTCCTGCACGCGGTATACGCCCGAGGATCCTGATCCGACCAAGTGCTCGGCAGGCGAGGCGTGGGACGTGATCGAGAAGATGTGCGGTCCCACCGGGTGCCGACTCAACATCCACTGTGCCGACGGTGAGTACTGCAACGGGTTGGAAACCTGCGGCGCCGACGGCAAGTGCCAGGCCGGTGAGACCGTTGAATGTGCCGGCGCCTACCCGTGCATGCAAGGTCTCTGCAACGAGGAAAAAAACCGCTGCGATTACAGCCTGCATCACGAATCGTGTTCACCGGGGCAGGTGTGTGATCCCGCCGCAGGCTGTGTCGCCGGCACGACCTGCACGCTCGATTCGGAATGTCCCCAGCGCTTCTGTTTCCTGGAGAGCAGATGCGAAAACAACATGTGCATCTGGGATATTCCCCGAGACTGCAGCGATGACTTCCAGTGCACCGAGGACAAGTGCAACGAAGCCATGGGCGAATGCGAGCACATAGCTCATGACACATACTGCGAGTCGACGGATCCTTGCCTGCAGGGCCGTTGCGACCCGACCGCCCCGAACGCCGATCCCGACACCGGCTGTGCGTTCGTCTCCCTTCAGGGTCCCCCGGAGATATGCGATGGGACCGACAACGACTGCGACGGCCTGACCGACGAGGGGGAAATTGACTCTACCGAAGGAGCCATCTGCGCCTGCATGACACCCTGTAAAATCCAGGCCGACTGCAACGCAGGCGGGGTCACCACCCAGTGCGCCCATATCGACGGGGTGGGGTCCTTCTGCGTGGCGGAGTGCAACCATAACGGCGAATGCAGTCTGCCCATGACTTGCGTAACCCCGGAGTGGAGCGGCGTTGTTGTGTCGGTCTGCGTCTGCGAATCGGACGGCTGCCCGCGGAACTGTGCGTGTGATCAAGAGTGCTTTGTCTACGGTCTGAGCCGGTGTATGGAAGGGAGATGCTCATCTCCCTGCACGTCGGACGATCATTGTCCGGCTCCCTACTTCTGCGATCCCGCACTGGACCACTGCTCCTGCAGGCTTGACCCGATGGCTAGCTGCCTGGGCTGCGTCTTGTCGATGGAGTGCGATCTGAGGGGATTGGGAAACCGGTGCTACGACATGAATCGGGGCGTGTCTTACAACGAGTGTAAGCTTCACTGCTCGAGTGCCGATCCATGCCCGGTTCCGGAAGACGGAAGCAAACTGTACTGCCACCAGAGCACCCTGTGCGCCTGCTCGCCGCCCGAAGGATTTTGCGAGAACTGTCAAACGATCGAGCATGTTTGCGATCCCTACCGCATGGAATGCACTCCGGTGGCGTTTGCGGATGATCTGCCCGTTCCCATGTGCACGTCCCCCTGCGACACCGCCTACGATTGCCCCCGGGACTGGGCCTGCCAGTACGTGGAAGGAACCGACGACTTCCGCTGCGTGAACCCGGATTGCCTGGAATGCTCCCTGCCCGACTGCGGCCCGTTGTTTCCGGACGTGTGCAACCCGCTGGGCCTGGAGTGTATTGAAATCAGCCTAGACAAATGGATGTGCTCAAGATCCTGCATCACCTCGATGGATTGCCCGGTCGGAATGATTTGCGAAACCGGAGTCTGCCTGTGTCCAAATTGAATCCTGCGGCTCTTCTGTTATCACTGTCGTGCTTCGCCGTGGCCGCCTGTTCCTCGAACACGCTGGATCGCGGCGACTTTGAGAAATGCCTTGCGGGAGAAGTCTTCACGAACGGCAAGTGCTTGCCCACCGGTTGTTCGCAGGACATCCACTGCGACGACGGGGAATACTGCAACGGTGTAGAGATCTGCGACGCAAAGGCCGGCTGCGCCCGGGGAACAGCTCCCGCTTGCAACGACGCCGTGGACTGCACCGTGGACACCTGCAACGAAGACCTGGACGCCTGCCAGCACGTTCCCGATGACAAACTCTGCGCCAGCACCGAAGTCTGCGATCCCGTTAGAAACTGCGTACCACGCCACGAATGCCAAACGGACGCAGACTGCCCGAGCGGGATGACTTGCCAAAACGACGTCTGCATCGGCCAGACGGAGGAGCCGGGACCTTCTCTCGACGGCGGGGACGACGGCGGGATTTCAGAAGACGACGGCGGGATTCCAGAAGATGACGGCGGACCCGTAGATGACGGGGACGATGGGTATGCCGACGACGGCTGTTGTGCCGAGGACGACGGCGGGCAGGGCGACGACGGCGGTGTCGAGGAGTGTACCAACGGCGTGTCGCGATCGTGTGACACGGGCATGCCGGGTGAGTGCGCCGCCGGAAAGGACCATTGCCAAGACGGCGTGTGGCTCGGCTGCCAGCAGACCTACTTCGCCAAGCCGGAGATGTGCGACGGCCTGGACAACGATTGCAACGGCGAGCCCGACGACGAGGGCGTCTGCGCTTGCCTGACGGGATGCCAGGACATCGCGGTATGCGATCCTCAGGGAGACGCCCAGTGCGAACAGATTCCCGGCTACCTGACCGCCTGCATCGAACGCTGCGTGGGAGACAATGCCTGTCCGTCTTCCACCGGCGGCAAACCCAAGGTATGCGTGGACGTTCCCAAGTTCGCCCTGGGGCGCGCATGCGTGTGCGAGACCGAAGCCTGTCCGCAGGAGTGCCGGGTTGACCAGGACTGCTATCCCTACGGTCTGACATTCTGCGACAGCGATTCCAAGTGCCGCGGCCTTTGTGAGGACAATTTCAACTGCCCGCCCCCTTACGTTTGCGAGTCGACTCAAGGCGTCTGTGTATGCGATCCCACCAACATCGGCTTTAGCTGCCTGGCCTGCGACCTGGAAACCGATTGTCACCTGGACGCGTTCTGCACCTATCGGGACACTCAGAGAAACCCGGGCATATTATTCAAGGAATGCCAGTACGACTGCACCAAGAACGCCGAGTGCCCGCAAGCCCAGTACGGCGACAAGCTGTACTGTCACTGGGGAGAGGGCAACACTCCCAACCGCTGCGCTTGCTCACCAGAATTTTACTGCCAGGAATGCATCCCGAAGGATCCCGATCCATGCGAGATCTCCTGGATGAATTGCATGTCCTTCACGAATCCCTGGGGCGATGAGATCAACACCTGCACGGCAGCGTGCCAGTCGAGCGAGTTTTGTCCGGCCGGTTGGTATTGCTGGGACGACGGCGTTTCCACCCACGGCTGGTGCATAGAGAAGGAGTGCTATTGTATCGAGACCCAGTGCGGACCCGACGGTATTTCCCCGAGCGAATGCCTTATTATGTTTCCCGAGTTCAAGTGCATATCCGACATCGACCAGGATCCTCCAGTGGAGTTGTGCACAAAGTACTGCAGCATGCACTCGGAATGTCCCCTGGGATACTGGTGCGATTCGAGCGGCGGCGCCACGAACCCGATTTGCCGCTGCAACGTCCGTGAGCTCCCTTGACAATCCCGGATCCGGACTTACCTTTATAGTTAGAAGTTGCAAACAAACCAGCACATGGGGATAGGGGAGGGTGGAGGTGTACCATGGCCAAGACAATCGGAATAGATTTAGGAACGACCAACAGTGTGGTGGCGGTAATGGAAGCCGGCAAACCCAAGATCATTGTCAACGAGGAAGGTGCCCGGACCACCCCCAGTGTGGTGTCCTTCAATCAGGACGGCGAGCGGGTGGTGGGGCAGGTGGCCAAACGCCAGGCGGTTACCAACCCCGAGAACACGGTCATGTCCATCAAGCGCCTGATGGGCCGGCGGCACGCGGAGCTTCCCGAGGACGACCAGAAGCTTCCATTTACGCTGGTCTCGGGCAAGGACGGAATGTCCGAGGTGGAAACCCGCGGCAAGCGCTATCGCCCGCCGGAGATCTCGGCGATGGTTTTGAAGAAACTAAAACAGTCGGCGGAGGCCTACCTGGGAGAGGCCGTCAACGCGGCGGTGATCACCGTGCCGGCCTACTTTAACGACGCCCAACGCCAGGCCACCAAGGACGCGGGTAAGATTGCCGGCCTGGAGGTCAAACGGATCATCAACGAACCCACCGCGGCCGCCCTGGCTTACGGAATGGACCAGCAGAAGGACCAGAAGATAGCCGTGTTCGACTTCGGCGGCGGGACCTTCGACATATCCATCCTGGAGGTGGGTGAGAAGGTGGTCGAGGTTCTTTCCACCCACGGCGACACCCACCTGGGCGGCGACGACGTGGACGCGGTGCTGGTAAAATACCTGGCGGCGGAGTTCAAAAAGGACCAGGGCATCGACGTGCTCTCCGATAAGATGGTCATGCAGCGACTGAAAGAGGCCGCCGAGAAGGCCAAGATCGAGCTCTCCAGCACACTGGAGGCCGAGATCAACCTGCCGTTCTTGACCGCCGACCAAGCGGGCCCCAAGCACATGAACCTCAAGATGACCCGGGCCAAGCTCGAAGAGCTGGCCGCGCCCATCATCGAAAAAACGCGCCAGCCGGCCATCAAGGCCCTCAAGGACGCCGACCTGAAACCCACCGAGATCGACGAGGTAGTCCTGGTGGGCGGTTCCACCAGAATCCCGCGGGTGCAGGCGCTGGTGGGGGAAATATTCTCCAGGGAGCCCCATCGGGGAGTGAACCCGGACGAGGTGGTGGCCCTGGGCGCCGCGGTGCAGGGCGCTGTGCTGGAAGGTAACTACGACGACGTGCTGCTTTTGGACGTGACTCCGCTGAGCCTGGGAGTGGAGACGCTGGGTGGAGTGATGACTCGGCTGATCGAGCGCAACACCACCATCCCGGCCCAGAAGTCGGAGATATTCTCCACGGCCGCGGACGGGCAAACCTCGGTGGAGATCCACGTACTGCAGGGTGAGCGCGGCATGGCCGGCGACAATCGTGTCCTGGGACAGTTCCGGCTGGAAGACATACCCCCGGCGCCCCGGGGAATGCCGCAGATCGAAGTAAGCTTCGACATCGACGCCAACGGCATCGTAAAAGTCTCCGCCCAGGACAAGGCCACCGGCAAGAAGCAGGACATCACCATACAGAGCGGCGGCGGCCTCAGCCAGGAGGAGATCGACCGGGCCGTCCGCGACGCGGAGCACAACGCCATGGAGGACCGCCGGCGCAGGGACGTGGTGGAGCTGCGCAACCAGGCCGACCACACCGGGCACCAGATCCGGAGCATTTTGGAGGAGCACAAGTCCAAGCTGGACGGCGACACCGTGCGCATGGTGGAGCAGAAGCTCGAGGAGGTCGAGCGGCAGAAGAGCGGGGAGGACGTGTCGGCATTGAGAAGCGCCCTGGAAGAGCTGCAGACCGTGGCGCAGCGGATGGGCGAAACCCTCTACCGCGACCAGCAGGCCCGGCAACCACCTTCCGGGTACCAGCCGCCGCAACAGTCCCCGGGCGGCGACGACGTCATCGACGCCGAGTTCACCGAAGGCGGTTGACTTTCCGAGTGCAAGTAGCTAGATTCTGTGGGCGAAACAACCTTATGGAGGATCCACAGATGCCCATGGAAAAATGGGACCCCTTCCAGGAGTTCTTGAAGCTAAGGAACATCTTCAACGAGCTTTTCGAAAGGAGCTTCAGGGAGCACAGCCTGGGCGAAGACGTGGGACCGGACTACTGGACTCCTCCGGTGGACGTCTATGACAATGAGGACGAGATGGTGATCCATATGGAAATCCCCGGGGTCAACCGGGAGGAGATCGACATCGAGTTCTCCGGCGGTAAGCTGGTGATCAAGGGCGAGCGCTTGCCTACCTGCGGCAAAGGACAGGCCGAGTACCACCGCATCGAGCGGCAGCACGGCCCGTTTAGGCGGATTGTTGATTTACCCGTACCCGTAAAGACCGAAAATGTCCAGGCCCGCTACGAACACGGCGTGCTAACCATCGTCCTGCCGACACACCAAAAAACCAAGGCCAAGAAGATACCCATCAACGCCAAAAGCTGACCGTCTCTTTAATGGCCGACTACTACGACATACTCGGCGTCTTGAGAAACGCGCCCGAGAAGGAAATCAAGAGCGCTTACAAGAAGCTGGCGCGTAAGTACCATCCGGACGTGAACCCCGGCGATAAATCCGCCGAGGAGAAGTTCAAGCAGGTTTCCGAGGCCTACGACGTTCTCTCCGACAAGAAGAAGCACGCCCAGTACGACCGGGTGGGCCACGATGCCTGGAAGGCCGGTTTCAAGCAAGGCGCGCCGCCGCCCGGCGGCGGTGGTTTTTCCTGGGGTGGTTTTCCCGGTGCCGAGAACATGCACTTTCACACCAACTCGGGACCGGGTGACTTAGGCGACATGAATATAGAGGATCTCTTAGGCGGCCTCTTCTCCGGCCGCGGCCGACGACACCGACGGCGCCCGGGACCCGCCCGCGGCGAAGACTCCCTCTCCCGCCTGGCAATTCCAATGCTAGACGCGGTGAAAGGCGGCGAGCGACGGATCACCATCTCGACAGCCGTCGGCAACCAGGAGTCTCTCACCGTCAAGATCCCAAAAGGTATTGTCGAGGGCCAGAAGATCCGCCTAGCCGGCAAGGGAACCCCCGGTTTCTCCGGCGGCCCCGCCGGCGACCTGCTCATCGAGATCGTCTACGAACCCGATCCCCGCTTCACCCGCGAAGACGAAAACCTCGCCACGGACGTGAATGTGCCATTTTCACTGGCTACGCTTGGCGGCGAAGTGAAGGTTCCCACCCTGGAAGGCACCGCCGACCTGAAGCTCCCCCCCGGCACCCAGGGCGGCCAGCGCCTGCGCCTGAAAGGCAAGGGCCTGCCCAAGCGCGGCGGCGATCACGGCGATCTGTTCGCCAGCATCCGTGTGCAGGTCCCCAAGAACCTGGACGAAAAAGGCAAGGAACTTATCGAACAACTGAAGAAATACGAGTGAAGCTCTCCGCGGCAATCCGCGGGGCCACCAGAGAGCGTTGACACTCATCCTGGTGGCTGATAGGCGGCGCGGTGGAAGGAGAGTGTCATGAGAATTGCAATTATCGGGTTTCCCGGCTGTGGAAAGACGACGGTATTTCAGGCGCTGTCGGGCACCGAACCCAAGGCGCAGGAGATGAGCATCGCGACGGTCCGGGTTCCGGATGAACGGGTGGACCGGCTCAGCGAGTTGTATCAACCCAAGAAAACCATCCATGCCTCGGTGGAGTTCGTGGATTTGCAGTCTGGTGCCGGGTTGCAGCGCGAGCAGGATTTGGGGCAGGGTTTTCAAACCGCCATTCGCCAGGCGCATGCTTTGCTGCACGTAATCGATGCCTTCTCGGTGCCGGAGTTGGCCGACGATGCCGTGCGCGAAGCGGTGGAGACGGTAGACACTGAATTGACTTTGGCCGACATGGTTCAGTGCGAAAAACGAATCGAGCGTTTACGTAAAGAGGGGGCCAAGACCGGGCCCACCCAGCAAGAGCTTACGTTGCTTACGGAGGTCAACGATTGGCTGGCCGCGGGCAAGACCTTGCGTACCCACGCTGAACTGGCGAGCCACAAGAACCTGGCCAGTTTTGCCTTTCTCTCGGCCAAGCCCGTGATAACGGTAGTCAACACGATCGAAGAGCAACCCAACTGGGCCGCCAATCGTTTACCTGAAGCCTTGTACGCCCAGCGCGAGGGTGCTTGGGGCCACTTCATCCCCTTGTGTGCCAAGCTGGAAGCCGAGATTGCCGAGCTCTCTACCGCCGAGGCACGCGAGTTCTTAGTCGACTACGGCATCGATGCCCCGGCCCGAGAACGAGTGATACAAAGCGGCTACGAGTTGCTGGGTCTGATTTCTTTCTTCACTGTAGGCGCGGACGAGGTCCGGGCCTGGACCATTCGCCGCAATACCGGAGCTCGCGAGGCTGCCGGAGCCGTTCACACCGACATCTCGCGGGGTTTTATCCGTGCCGAGGTTTGCGATACACCATCGGTACTAAAATGTGGAAGTTTTGAAGAAGCCAAAAAAAACCATCAGGTTCGCCTGGAAGGTCGCGACTACATTGTACTCGACGGCGACGTAATTTCGTATCGACACAATACCTGATCCAGCCTGTCCGCGAATCCTCCGTTTCCCCTTAGGCGAGGCGCGAAAAACCCGGTGCCTGCTGCCGGATCCGATCGAACTGGTCGCTCAGTGCCATGTATCCCGGGATAACCGAGTCCTCGATGGCCTGTTCGGCCTGGTTCATCAGTTCTGCCCGACAATCGGATTGTTGGACATCTCAGGATGGAACGTGGAACAGAACGCGCAGGAGATCCCGTTCCTGATTTGTAGGTTCCTGACCTGGGGATTGACGGAAGCAAACTAGTATGTTATCTAGTTAATATGGAACCGGAAGAAATAGGAGTATTTGACACCAAGACCCATTTGTCCGAGATCATCGAAAAGGTTGAGCGGGGACAGAGGTTCTACATCACCAAGCGTGGCAGGCGGGTGGCTGAGTTGCGTCCCGCTCCGGCGGATCGACAACGGATGGTGCGCGGTTGTGCCAAGAACCCGAACTACAAGATGGCCTCGGATTTCGATGATACCCCGGACGACTTTTCGGAATACACCTGATGAAATCGGTTTTGGTCGACACGCATGCTTTCCTCTGGTTTGTCTTCGACGATCCCAGGCTGTCGGCAGATGCGGATCGGGTGTTCTCGGCTCAAGACATCAAGAAAGTTCTCAGCGTCGCGAGCCTTTGGGAAATAGCGCTCAAGGTGGGCCTCAAGAAGCTGGACCTGGGTATGTCGTTCTCGGACTTCCTGCATCGGTGCGTGCAGACCCGGGAGTTGGATCTGCTCGCCATCCGACTCACGCACCTGATATCGTACATCGATCTTCCGTTCCATCACCGCGATCCTTTCGACCGAATGCTGATCACCCAGGCTCGGGTGGAACGCTTACCGGTGCTCACGTCCGACAAACGGTTCTCGATCTATGGCGTACATGCGTTCTGGTAACAACTTCCAGCTAGAAAATGACCACCATCGAACCTGTGGACACCAGCTTGTAGAACCCCGCAATATCCCGGTTGTGCAGGACGATGCAGCCCCAGGAGAGATGGCGGGGGCCCTGGTTGTCCCATTCCTCGATCCAGCCGTGGAACCCTATTCCGCTGCCCAGGCGGGTTTTTGCGTTAGTGAGCTTGCGGCGGGTCCAGTCCTTCTTGATACCGGCTTCGGTGGGTTTGTTAATTAGCTTGTTCCGGCGGCCCCAGGCGGCGTCGTAGCGGTTGGGGTAGTTGAGCTTAATCCAGTGACCCCCGTAGAAGGCGCCGTACTCGCCGCCGAACTTGCCTTTCTTGCGGCCGGTAATGAAGTACATGCCCTTGGGGGTTTTTAAATCTCCGCGTCGGCGTTTTCTTCCCTGGCCCTGGCCGAAGCTGACGTCGTACCCGGCCTTGAGCCGGCCCTGCTGGTACAGGCACATCTTGTAGGTTTCCAAGTCGACCAGGACCAGGACCTTTTCTTTCAGGGGGACGAAGAGATTGCGGTGGGACTTGATGAACAGGGTAGGGGAGGCGTAGTTGCTGTAGATCCAGGCCTTGGATTTTTTCTGGGCGGTCGGCCAGTAGATGGCCGGGATTTCTTCGTTGAAGCGCAGCTCGAGGTGCAGGTGGGCATAGTAGAGCTTCTGAGGATCTCGGCCGATGGTGCCGATTACCTGGCGGCGCTTTATGGTGTCGCCCTTCTTCACCTTGACCTCGCCCAGGTGGGCGTACAGCGAGCGGATGCGTTTCTTCCGGTGGTTTTCGTAGAATACGTGCTGGATCATCACCACCCGGCCCCAGAGGTTGCCGGCCAAGTCGGCGTAGATCACCTTGCCGGCGGCCACCGCGTGCACCGGCTGGCCGGCGTCGGTGTTGCCACCGCCCTTGCCGTTCCAGTCCTCGCCGGGATGGATGCCCAGATAGAACTTTTCCCCGAAGTCCGTGGCCACGTACCAGCCGTGGTGGGTCTTGCCGGTCTTTTCGTTCTTGTAGCTGCCCTGGCCGTCGGAGTTGCCCACCGGAAAATCGAAGCCGTCCGCGGGGGGAACTTCGGTCTTGAGGTATGCGTCAAAGATATCGGCGACCGCCGCCGCCGGGGTCCAGAGGAGCCAGATGAATAGGACCGTTCTCATCGGTGCCATGCTACCCCGCAGATCCCGTGCCGCCAAGAAACTTCCAAAACCCCGGGCCATTGCGATCCGGCGGATGGCGGACTGTGCCCGTATGGACGCGGGGAGTATCTATTTACAGCCCGTTTACCCACACCGGGTTTTCAATGTGCCATAATGATGATCAGAGAGGTGAAGCATGCTCCGGTACATTCTGATCGCCTTCGCCCTGGCCGCTTCCTTCCTGGCGGTGGTTCATGCACTGCCCGAGAGGGAGGAGGTGCTGATCAAGGGTGTTCCCCATGTGAAGCAGAAGCCGGATTTTTGCGGGGAGGCCTGCGGGGAGATGG
>JAUXGL010000192.1 GCA_030622135.1 Deltaproteobacteria bacterium | reverse complement strand
TCTCCAGCGCCTCCATGGTCACCTCGTCGCTGGATTGGAGGCTGCCGTCGTCCGCCAAGAGCTTCAGGGTGTAGCTCCCCGCGGCGGAGAACGTGGCGGAGGTCTGTGGGCCTTCCGCGTCTTGGAAGGTTACCGTGCCGGGACCGCTCAGCTTGCTCCAGGTCGTGGTCAGGGTGCCGTCGGGAAGCCCGTCGTCGTCGACCGTCCCCTGCAGAGAAGCCGCGTTCGGGTGCACCACCGTCTGGTCGGCGCCCGCGTTCACCGTGGGCGGGTCGTTATCGTTTATCCGGTGCCCGAACCCATCGATGCTGGAGTCGTTCTTGTAGTTGGTGGTGGTGTAGAGTACCACCTGGTTGCTTATGTTGCCCTCGACCGTGTACAAGCTCGTTCCGGACACGTAGCGGACGATGGCACTGTGGCCACCGGCTATGGTCAGTCGCACATAGTCCCCGGGCGCCGGCTCGAAGGTGGCCCACTCCGGGCCGCCATTTTCGATCCACACCGCGTTGTTCTGAAACCAACTCCGGACGCCGGTGGAGCCCTTCAGCATCCAGCCGCCCTCATACCCTCCGGTGAACGGGTCGTTGGCCACGCGGTAGACCCAGGAGACGAACTCCGAGCACCAGGCTTCGCCCGGGGCCAGGTATCTGCCCAGATCGTACGGGTACTCGGTCAGGTTCATGCCTACTTCGTTGGGACCGCGACCCTCTTCCGCTTCGCCAATGGAAACGATCAAGGTTCCGTTGAACTCGCCTCGAACCGGGAGGCCGCCCCGGTAGTTCTCCACTTCCGAGCAAGTCAGGTCGACGGCGTGGTAGCCGGAGTCGCACAGGCAGAACGCCTGGCCTTGTTCCGAGTAGCAGGTGCCGTGTCCGGAGCACCAGACTCCGGCACAGGGACCGATGCCGCGCAGATCCTGTCCCCCCGTGCCGAATTCGTCCTCTCCACAGGAGATGACGCATGCCGCCAGGACCGCGGCAAAGGAAATCCGTAGAGCCAGCCCGGTTATCTTTCCGGTGACCAGGACAGAACGCAACATGGTAATCCCTGTGGCATTGTGCCGATCCATCCCATCGATTTGGGTAACGGGTCACATGCGAGTCGCGTGATCGGCACCGGTTTTCACTCGCCTTACTTATGTACAGTGTAAAACAACGCACATTTTTATTGAAAGGAATTTTTTCCACGGTTGGACAGGAGTTTCGGGATGCACTCGATGGCCCCGGCTCGATGTGTGCAATGTCTATTGGGTGTGTGGATCTCTGTCGCTGAGCACCACTTGCAGCACGGCGCCCAGATCGTACAGGTTGAACGGTTTGGCGATGACGCCGCGGAAGCCGTACTCACGGTAATTGGACATTGTGTGATTGTCGGCGTAGCCGCTCGACACGATCACCCTGGCGTCGGGATCGATGGCGAGGACCTCCCGCACCGCTTCCTTTCCGCCTACCCCGCCGGGTATGGTCAGATCCATTATTACCGCATCGAACGGCCGGCGTCGTTTCTTCGATTCCCGGTAGATCTCGATCGTGCTGGTTCCGTCCGTGGCGAACGCGGGTTCGTAACCGAGGCGGCGCAGCATGGCATCGGCGACCTCGATGATAATATCCGAGTCGTCCATCACCAGGATTCTGCCGTGGCCGCGCGGTAGAATATCATTGTGTTGTGTTACCACGGGCTCGCTGCCGGGGGAGGCCGGGAGAAAGACGGAGAACGTGGCTCCGCCTTCTCGGGGAGATTCCACGGTGATGGTCCCCTGGTGGTTTTTGGCTATGGAAAACGCGGAGGTGAGCCCCAGCCCGGTACCACCCGGTTTGCTGGTGAAGTAGGGATCGAAGATCGAGGGAAGGATATCTGGTGGAATCCCGTGCCCCTCGTCCCGAATGGAAATCTTCACGTAGGCACCCTCCTTCTGGAGGGATTCGTCGCCCGGGCGGATGACCATGTTGCCGGCCCCGATTCTTATCGTTCCGCCTTTCGGCATGGCCTGTTCCGCGTTTTGGACGAGGTTGTAGATGACCTGGCTGATCTGGCCCCGGTCGATTTCCGCCGGCCACAGATCGTCTGGAAATTCGTACACAGCCAGTGCCTTCGATCCGCTGAGCGAGAAATCCGCCGTTTCTCGGACCAGTTCCTCGATTGAGGCAGGTTCCGTGACGGGCGCTCCTCCCTTCGAGAAGGTCAGCAGGCGGTTGGCCAGGAGTTTGGCCTGTAGGCAGGCATTCTCCGCTTCCTCTAGCTTTCTCGACAGGGCGTCGCCGGCCGATTCGCTCTTCCGGGCGAGGGAGATGTTTCCCAAAATGCCCGTCAATATGTTGTTGAAGTCGTGGGCCAATCCCCCGGCCAGGACGCCGAGGGATTCCAGTTGTTTCGACTTGAACAACTCCGCTTCCATCCGCTTTCTCTCGGTTACGTCTCGGATCAGGCAGAGAGTGTGCTTTTCCCCGTGGAACCTGAAAGTTGAGGCCGCAACCTCGACTGGGAACGTTGTTTTGTCCTTTCGCGTCGCGGTCAGTTCCTGCGCCTTGACGGATGAAGCCAGTGTCGAGATCTCCGAGGATCCGTCGGATTTACCTCGGACGCCGTCGCTTTCCGGACCGAGGAGCGTGCGCAGTTGCATCAGGGAAATTTCATCGGAGTTATACCCGAACAGCTTCACGGCGGAGGGATTCCAGTAAACGATGCGGCCCTTCCCGTCCACCAGCAGGATGGAGTCGGCCGCCGTGGTCGCGATGACCCTGAACTTTTCTTCGCTGTCGGCCAGGGCTGCCTTGGTACGGCGGCGCTCGAAGACTTCCTCCCGCAACGAGAGGTTCGCCCGCTCCAACTCCACCGTCCTCTCCCGGATCCGTACCTCCAGTTTATCCCGGGTCTCGCTCAGTTCTTCGAGGGCCCGCGTCCTTTCCTCCTCCAGCTTCTTTCTCTGGAAAAAGTCGGGGATTTCGTAGGTAGTGACCCTTCGGGCCAGGTCGGGCGCCCGCTTGAGGTAGTCGGTGATGAAGCTCTCGATTTTTTGGGGAGTCGCCATGACGAAGCGGCAACTTTCGTCTCCCTTGGCCTTGCACATGATTTCAACGGCTACCAGCGGCAGCCCGAAACTCTCCTCGCACCAGCCGGAGGAGTATCCCGCGTTCATCACGCACACCGGGTGGTTGCTCTGCTTGTCGCACTGGGCCCAGGCGTGCGACTCGAACGAGAAGGGATGGTCATAGACCAGGAAAAAGGATTCGTCCGGATTCGGGTGCGACTCGGGCAATATGCGAACGAACGCCCAGCCGGAGTAGGCGAAGTGAATCGGGCCCGCCGAGAGCTTTTCCAGCGGTTCCTTCAGGTTCATCTTCTTGTGGAAATTCTTGGCGTCGGCCTTGCCGATGGAGTGGGCGATATCGAACAGCATGTTCCAGGCCACGTTGCGGGCTTCTTCCTCGCCCTCGGTCGAGTACAGGTTTTTCACCGTCTCGAAAAAATCGACGGACATGGACGCGGCGCGGATGAGGATGTACCGCTCACCCTGGATCTCGATGTTGGCCTTGGATGGATCTTCCCGCCGATTGTCGAAGTAGTCGTTGACGTAGTCCTGCACCATCTTGAACACCGCTTCGAATTCCTCCGGAACCTCAACGGTTTCAAGGATTTCAAGCTTGGTGTTTTTGTCTTTGCTCATCAGTGCCCCACCCACATCCGACGGTAAAATTTCCTTCTACCACCTGAACGTATAAGTGCCAACCAAATAACTACAACCATAATCTCCCATTCCCTTTCACGGCAACCCCAATCTACCCAAAACGTCTCTAATGTTCGGGACAAACTTGCACGGTCCGGGAGACCCGTGCATACTAATTTTAGGGATTTATAGGCGTATTCATGCGGGCATGCCCCAAATGTGGTACCAGGTATCCGGATGAGGTGACCTTCTGCAGCAAGGACGGAACCAAGCTGTCCGACCTGGACAAGGTTACCCGGAGCCTGGCGCGCGACGAGGGGACGGTCCTGGGGACCTACCGGCTGATCGAGTTGCTGGCCGAGGGGGGAATGGGGCGGGTCTACCTGGCCGAGCACATCCGGTTGGGCCGCAAGGTGGCGCTGAAGTTGCTGCGCTCGGAGTATGCCTCCAACGCGCCGGCCATCAAGCGCTTTTTCCGCGAGGCCCGCACGGTCAACGACATCAACCACGAGAACATCATCGAGATCACCGACTTTTTCGAGAAGGAGGGCGGGGACAACTATTACATCATGGAGCTTCTAAAGGGGCAGATCCTCACCGATGCGCTAAAGGAGACCGGTGCCCTGCCGGTGCCTCGCATCATCGACATTGCTCTCCAGGTGTGCAAGGCCCTGACGGCCGTGCACGCATCGGGCGTGGTTCACCGGGATCTAAAGCCCGACAACATCTTTCTCACCGAGCGGGGTGGCCAGAAAGACTTCGTCAAGCTCCTGGACTTCGGCGTGGCCAAGCTCATGGATGTACAGGACTGTATGCCGGTTCACAAGACCGGCGTGGGTGCGATTCTGGGCACGCCCCAGTACATGTCGCCGGAGCAGGCCAGCGCCAAGCCGGTCGATAACCGCACGGACATTTACTCGCTGGGCGTGATCCTGTACGAGATGGTCACCGGGCGAGTGCCTCTCAACGCCGAGACCTACGGCGAGATGGTTATCAAGCACCTGACTGTTACGCCTCCCAGCCCCACCCAACTGAGCGATCTGCCCCAGGGAATACCGGGCGAGATCGAAGCCCTGATCATGCAGTGCCTCGAGAAGAATCCCAACAAGCGTCCCGCGGACATGGTTGAGATCGAGACGCGACTGACCTATGCGGGGCGGATGGAGTCCTCGGAACTCGATCCCCTGGTCAAGCCGCGTACCCGGCGAGTCTCCTGGTTGATGATTTTGTTTGCCGTGTTTCTGGGGTGCGCGGTGGTGGGGTTCGTTCTGATTGCCCAACTGGACGGCGACCGGCCGCGACCGCCGGAGTTGCCCCCCCAGCCGGAAGAGGCGGGTGCGGTCATACCTCTCGAGCCCATCCAGGTGGAGACGATCGAGATTACCTTCGATTCCAACCCGCCGGGCGCGGGAGTCTACCGTGACGGCGCCGGGGAGCCGCTGGGGACGACGCCCTTTTCCGCCTCGCTCGATCCGGCGTCCGAGCCGGGGGTGTTCGAGTTCCGCTTGGAGGGCCATGAGCCGATTGGGCAGAAGGTTTCCCTACAGCAAAACACCAAGATCGCGGTCACCCTGGCCAGGCTCAAGAAGTCCCCCAAGGTGTCTGGGGGCAAGAAAAAAAAGAGGAAGAAGAAGAAGAAGAAGAAGAAGAAGCGCAGGAAGGCCACGCCGGACGGGGGGACGCCGCCCGGTGTGGAAGACAGCAGCGGGACCATCGATCCGTTCGAAGAGGACGAATAGCCTGCCAATCAGGTGAAGCTCGTCCTCAGACACGATATCTGTTTTGGCGTATCCGGCTTCAGCACGACCGGATATCATTGTATAACGGTCTTTTTATGCTATAACTCATCTCCGAATGGCGAAGTTGGATCGGAAAACCATCATCCAGACCGGGGTGGCCACATCGTCGGCGGCGGGCCGTTCCCCTCCGTGTTCGTGGACCTGCGGGGTGACCACCGGAGACCTGGCGGGGAAAACCCTTTCCATCGGTGCCCGGCCGGTCACGGTGGGTGCCGATGCCGGCTGCGATCTGGTACTTTCCGATCCGACCGTATCGAGACGTCACGCCGAAATACGGGTATCCAACGACGGCGTGGTGGTGCGGGATCTGGGCAGCACCAACGGTACCTTTTACCGGTCCTCCCGAATCACCGAAGTGGTGCTGAAGGCGGATGATGCCATCCGCGTTGGCAAGACCAAGCTGCACATCTCGGCCAACTCGCGGCCTACGGTTTCCCCCAGTAGCCGCAGAAGGTTCGGCGGACTGGTGGGCGAGAGCCTGCCCATGCGGGAGGTGTTCGCGGTCCTGGAGCTGGCCAGTCCCACCGACGCCACGGTGATCATCGAGGGGGAGTCTGGGACCGGCAAGGAGCTGGCCGCCCGGGCCATCCATGATTACTCGCCGCGGGCCAAGAAGCCCTTCGTGGTGGTGGACTGCAGCGCTACCCATGAGCATCTGATCGACTCCCACTTGTACGGGCATGTCCGCGGAGCCTTCACCGGGGCGGTGTCGTCGCGTCGGGGGGCGTTCGCGGAGGCGAGCGGGGGCACGGTGTTCCTTGACGAGATTGGCGAGCTTCCGCTGGGTTCCCAGGCGAAGCTGCTGCGGGTCGTCGAGGCGCAAACCGTTCAGCCGCTGGGCAGCGACAAGTTCGTAGGCGTGGATGCCCGGGTGGTGGCGGCCACCAACCGGGATCTGAACCGGATGGTCGAGGAAGGTACCTTCCGCTTCGACCTCTACCAGCGGTTGGCGGTGGTTCACATCCACATTCCACCGCTGCGTGAACGAGTGGAGGACCTCGCCGCGCTCATCCTCCATTTTTACGAGGGCCGGGGTGTGGTTCCGGGGCCGATCGCCGGGGAGAACCTCAAGAAGATGGAAGCCCACGACTGGCCGGGCAACGTCCGCGAGTTGCGCAACGTGATGGAGAGGGCCTGGGTGCTGGGAGGCACCGGCACCATGGGGAGCCAGTTCTGCAAGCTGCGGCCGTGGATGCAGATGACCGGTCGCTCCCAACTGTCCGGATCCATCGACACCGCGTTGGCCTTCAAGGAAGCCAAGGAGCGCTGGAACCAGGAGTTCGAGCGGCGCTACCTGGCCGCCGTCATCCAGGAATACGGGGGTAATATCAGCCGGGCGGCGAAGCACGCCGGTATCAATCGCAACCATCTCCGTAAACTGCTGGTGAAATATGGCCTGATCGATTCATGACCAGCCAGCAGACAGGCAAGCTGCAGATCGGAGGTTACCAGGTCCTCGCCCGGATCAGCTCCGGGGGAATGGGCGACGTAATGTTGGTGCGTCGCATCGGCGTCCACGGCTTCGAGAAGTTGGCGGCCATCAAGATCATCCGATCGAACGTGCCCAACTTCATCGAGATGCGCACCATGTTTCTCGACGAGGCTCGTCTGATGGCGCGCCTGAATCATCCGATCATCGCCCAGGTGTACGACTTTGGCGAGGAGGCCAACCGCCTCTACCTGGTGATGGAGTACGTCGCGGGCATATCGTTCGATACCTTGATCGATCACCGGCCTCCGCCGGTGATCGCCGCTCGGGCCATGGCCGGCGTCTGCCTGGGCCTGCACGCGGCCCACCGTCTCACCGACCTGTCGGGGATGCCTCTGGGCGTGGTCCACCGCGACGTGAGCCCGCAGAACCTGATGCTCAACTTCGACGGCTGCGTGAAGATCCTGGATTTCGGAATCGCCCTGATGCGTGACCGCGAGACCCTCGCCACCCAGTGCGGGCAGATCAAGGGCAAGCCCGCCTACATGGCCCCGGAGCAGCTAAAGAACCAGCCCATGGACCACCGCACCGACATCTTCGCCGCATCGGTGGTTCTCTACGAGCTCTTGACCGGCCACCGCCTTTTCGTGGGCGATAACGTGTATGCGGTGGCCAAGTCCATCGAGGAGTCCATCATCGTGCCGCCCTCCCACCTGGTCGGAGTCCTGCCGCCGGGCCTGGACGACGTGGTCATGCGCGGACTCGACCGCGATCCCGATCGGCGCTTCCAGAGCGCACTGGACATGGCCCAGACCCTGGGCAACGTGGTGGCGAAAACCGAGGACGAGACGCTGGAGCAGTACGCCACCCACGACCTGGCCCAGGACCGCCTCAAGCACTTGGAGTGGCTCCAGCAGGCCATCTTCGGTACCGAGGGCCAGGACGGCCTGGGCCGCTCCAAAGACGTGAAGACCGCCCCCTTGAAGTTCACCTGTTTGACCGTGGAGCTTGCCGACCCGGTGGTCACCCCCGACTACCTCATCCACGCGGACATCAACACCACCGGGGTGGCGCCCCGCCGGTTTGGCCGCAAGACGGCCCTGCGGCTTTTCCTGTTCGTCCTGCTGGCCGGCCTCTCCACCGGCGCCATGGCCCTCTTCTGGGACCGCGGCCGGCCGGAAAAGATTGCCGGGCCCATCCGGACGCAGCCGGTTGTCCCCGAGCAAGAGCCGGCCCCGGCCCCGGAACCGGAGCCGCCGCCGGTCCTCGACCTGGAAGAGGAGGAAGAGCCCGCGGTGAAGCCGAAGAAGAAGTCCAAACCCCGGCGCCGTCGGGTCCGACGTACCGGGATGCCGAAGACCACGGTGCTGAGATCGCCGGAGACGGTGCTGAAACTACCGGAGCGGGTGGTTGTACCACCACAGACCTTTGGTTTGATAACCATCGCCACCGAACCCTACGCCAACGTGCGCATCGACGGAAAGGAAGTGGGCACCACCCCGATCTTCCGGCGCAAGATCACGGTGGGCCAGCACGAGATCGTCCTGATCAGCCCGGATACCGGATCGGTGCGCTACCGCCAAAAGGTGCACATCGTGGAGAACCAACTGAAGAAAGTGATCCTGAAGTAGTGCCTGGCCGAAAACCCCTGTTTTTTTGTCATTTCGACCGAAGGGAGAAGTTACGCCCCTTGACATTAACCGCCCGAAATCATTACAATTGACCTGGCAACAGCGGTAGAGAATGAATGTATGAGACAAGGAGTTGTTTCATGGTGCTTATTCCGGCGAACAAGAGAAAGCAGTGTCTTGCGGCGCTGGTGCTCTGTGCATGTGCGTTGATGCTGTGTTCTTGCGCGGACCCTGAAATGCGAGTCACCTTCGAGATTCCAGAAGACTACAGGGACATGGTGATGTCTACTTCCTTGCAGATTCTGAAGCCGCCGGAGACCGAGCCGTTTGGTTGTGACGACCTGGCTTTCGGGACGGTGGATTCCGAGGTATTGCGACTGAGTCTCCTCCAGGAAGTCCGCACCCCGGTGAAGGATGAGATACCCCTCGTGGGTATCGATCGCAGATTGTCCAAGGTTCTGCTGGCGCGGGGATTAGACGAATATGGAGATCCCGTCGTCGCCGCATGTGCCGCGGTGGGGGAGGTTGTCGGAGACATGCATGTTCGCATGAAGGGCGAGCCGGTGGCCGTGGTGAGGTTGCCCGGGGGCAACGTACTCATTGAAGATGAGAATAGTGAGGGAGGTATCCGTCCCGTCAATCTG
>JAUXGL010000193.1 GCA_030622135.1 Deltaproteobacteria bacterium | reverse complement strand
CTCCTGAACCGAGCGAGGGAGAAGATAAGAATGCTGGCCGAAGCGCCGGGCTAGCAACAGCTCTTTGAGAAGGCAGAAAACGGGCGGGGCGTGGGATAAGTGCGCGTCAAAACCGCCCACAATCAGTCAGGTCGTGCGGATCCGTTGCCAAGGGCGAATCTGGGGCCCAGTCGGAACCGGAACCGTTGACCAGGGGCCAAAATCGGGCGCGTTCAATCAGGGGGTGGGAGATCCTGGGCACGCGTCTTGCTTGTCCACTGAACAGAAAAGAGGTATTGTACCTGATCGTTTTTCCAGATACTCTGGAGGAGCCGATGGAGAAAGATTACTTCGAAATCCTGCTGGAGCACATCGAAAGCAACACACAACTCGCCCTGGAAAGTCTCTCCGGCGTAAACGAACACCTGGAGCGAGTAGAGGGGCGCCTCGGCACCGTCGAAGGCCGCCTGGATGGCCTGGACCGCCTGGAAGCCGGACAGGAAGTCATCAAAACCGATGCCCGCGACATCAAGCGAAACATGGGCCTCCTCAACTCCATAGCCAACGACCACGAAATCAGGCTCTAGGGCGTCGAAAACAAGCTCAAAGACAACATCGCGAATCATCTACCGCCCCCAGAGGGGGCGGTTTAAGGGCGGGCGGGAATTCCCACCACCACCGCGCCGGCGGCGACATCTCCTACCACCACCGCGCCGGCGCCCACCTGGGCTCCGGCGCCTACCCGGACGCCCGGCAGCAGGATCGCCCCGGCACCCACGTCGGCCCCGTCGCCCACCACCACCGCTTCGGCTCGAAGCGGGGTGTCCAGGATCGGCGTGTCGGGCGTCTTCCCCCGGTGAACCGACGAGAGGATCTTGACGCCCGGCCCCAGGCCGACTCTTTCTCCCAGAGTGACGCCGCCAAAGCTGTTGATGAAGCAGCCCGGGCCGATCCAGCAGCCATCGCCCACCGTCAGCGGGCCCCCAGGGTAGGCGCGCAAAAAGGCGTCGTGCCCCACGTACACGCCACGGCCCAGACACACGAAGCCCGGGCCGAAGATGCGCACCCCGGGCTCGATGACACATCCGGCGCCGGCGCTCCCCAAATCGGCAGCGGACACCTCCCCGGCACCCAGGCTCCTGGGTTCAACCATCGGCCGCCTCCTGAAGGCATCCGTGCTCACGATACCATTCCAGCGTCCGGCGCAGGCCTTCCTCCAGGCCCACGCGGGGAGCAAAGCCGAGCAGCTCCTGGGCCCGGGAAATGTCCGGCGTTCGGACGTCTACATCAAGCCCCGGGTGGAGCTTCTCCTCCAGCGAGCTGCTCGATCCCGAAAGCCGCACCACCCGCTCGGCGAGCTCCCGCACCGTTATCGCGCAATCGGGATTGCCCAGGTTGAAAACCCGGCCCACCGCCGCATCCTCCGTTAGAACCTTGACCAGGCCCGCGGTCATGTCATCCAGGTAACACCAGGCGCGCACCTGGCGACCGCCATTGTGAAGCACTAAAGGCTTCTGCAAAAGCGCCCGCTCCACGAACGTGTGCACGCCACCCTCGCCCACCTGGGCCGGCCCGTAGACATTGAAGGGCCGTACCGACGTCACCGGTAATCCGAACTGGCGATAGTAGGAAAATCCCAGGTACTCCGCGGCCAGCTTGGAAACCGCGTAGCACCAGCGCACATCCATGGGACCCACGGGCATGACCGCGTCCTCTTCCCCGGCCCGCCGCGCATGCCGCCCGTAAACCTCGCTGGAAGAAAGGATCACCACCCGCCGCACGTCTCCCTTCTCCCGGCAGGCTTCCAATACGTTGGCGGTTCCCATCAGGGCCGTGCGCATGGTTCGCACCGGTTGCGCCCGCACCGCGCTCACCCCGGCCACCGAGGCCATGTGCACCACCCGGTGACACCCCCGCAAGGCGCGGGCCACGCAGCCGCCATCGAGGACATCGCCGCGAACCAGCTCCACCCCGGCATGACCAGGCAAGTCATTGTACCCCGATACGTTCCTCTTCAATGAATCCAGGATCACCACCTCGTACCGGCCGCATATTCCAGCGGCCAGCGCGTTGCCCAAAAAACCCGCTCCACCGGTGATCAGGATGCGCTCGGACATGATCGAAGAGCATATTCCATTTACGGCCCAGACCGAACCAATTAAGAAAAGACAGATATTGTCATCCCGGGTGACGTAAATTGTCACCCGGAGCACCGGAAGCTCGACCCCCAATAGACCTAACTCCTTGTAAACAAAAAGAGTTCACACGACGAACCGGGCGGCATGAAAATTGCGTATAAACCGGTTAGCAAATGGAGAGGCAAAGGACCGAAGAATTTCAAGAAAGGAGGTCCCCGCGTTTTTTCCTTTGTTTTTCTTTGAAAGATATCGGAAGTTGTGTTATGGAAACTCGATTGAAAGGTAAGTTAATTCAAAGGAGGTTACATGCTTCTGAAGATACGCAGGAAACTGGATCGGAAGGGCTTTACGCTGATCGAGTTGATGATCGTCGTCGCCATCATCGGCATTCTGGCCGCTGTGGCCATCCCCGCCTTCATCAATTATATCCGCAAGTCCAAGGCAGTCGAGGTGAACGAGAATCTGGACCGCTGCTACAAGGGCGTGGTGGACTACTACGACAAGCCACGCGTAAATATGGCGGGGCTCACTTCTTCTTCTCTGATGCCACCAACAACAATACAAGCTTGCCCAACCATGGCAGACGGCACAACAGCCGCTGTTGGTAGCTTAAAAGGCGAAACCGGTTACATCGAATACGGAGACGCGGCTGCGGCGTTGCCATTCAAACAAATCGAGTTCATCATCACCGACGCCGTTTACGGGTGCTACCAATACGATGACGAGGGCCGCGCAGGCCTCGGATTTCCGGTCACTGATGTAAGCCCGGCTTTCTCCTGCCATGCGTGGACGGACATCGACAACGACGACGTCGAAGCCCACTGGCTAAAAACGGCGAACTGGAGGGGCGCGGAGAGTGCGTTCAGCGCCGGTGCAGTCGCCAACGACGGCACCGACGATTTCTAGCGCGGCATAACCGGATCTCACACGTAGCGATGCGGGGCTTGACCGCCCCGCATTTTTTTTGTCTATTGATTGCATGCGGGCGAACAAGAAACGCGGAGCAACCGGTTTTCTGGTGACCGGCCTGATCTTTATCTGCCTGCTGGTCACGGGCAGCAGCCGGTATCTCCTTCACTCGCATCGGGCCGAGAGCCCGGCGGAAATCAAGGAGGTCCTCATGGTTCCCCCGGGCGAGGTGCTGCGCCAAATAGATCTCGGCTATCATTCACTGGCGGCGGACCTGCTGTTCATCCAGGCAAATCTGTACTATGGACAACACATTCTGACCGACGAGCAACTTCCCTGGTTATCCGACTACATCGACATCCTGCTGGAGCTGGATCCGAATTTCAAAAAGGCCTACCTCTGGGGCGCCATGGTGACGATCTACCAGAAGCGTCAGACGGAATACATACCCGACTCCACGATCGTCAAGGCCAACCGGATCCTGGAAAGGGGCCTGGCCCGTTTTCCCGGCGATCACCGTTTCCCCATGCGGATTGCCTTCAACTATTACTACGAGATGGGAGATGCCGAACGGGCCATCCCTTACTTTGAAAGAGCCGCCCGCGTTCCCGGCGCGCCGGACTGGCTACGCGGCAAGCTTGTGGATCTACACACGAAAAAAGGCCGCTACGAGATCGCCCGGCGTATGCTTGCCGAGCTGGTAATGGAAACCGACGATCCTACCCTGTCCGCGGCCCTTCGCGGGCGGATGGCCGCCCTGATGCAAAACAGCGAGGGGAAAAAACTGAAAAAGGCGCGATCGGATCTGGTCCGGGAGTGGAAATCCGGCTATGATTACCTCTCGCTGGACCTTTACATTCTGGTACGAGAACAATGAACGTCGACAACCAGGCAATTCGCATTCGCGCGCTTTTCAAGACCTTCAGAACAGGACTGCGCCGAAAGAAAACCCGGGCACTCAAAGGCCTGGACCTGGACGTCGCGCGTGGCGAGATCTTCGGTTTTCTGGGCCCCAACGGCGCCGGCAAGACAACCGCCATAAAGATCCTGGTCGGCCTGCTCAAGGCCGACTCGGGCGAGGCGAGCCTGCTCGGGCGGCCGGTGGCGGACGTATCCTGCCGGCGCCGGATGGCCTACCTACCCGAGCTGCCGGACTTCTACGACTACCTGACGCCTGTCGAGCTCCTCTTTCACTGCGGCCTTCTTTCCGGCCTGGACCGGCACCACATCAAGCGGCGAGTGCCCGAGCTGCTCGAACGGGTCGGATTGGATCCGGAAGAAAAACGGTCTCTGCGCAAGTTCTCAAAAGGCATGCTCCAGCGGGTGGGCATCGCCCAGACAATGCTTGCCGATCCGGATGTATACATCCTGGACGAGCCCATGGGCGGGTTGGACCCCCTGGGCCGGCGCTGGGTCAAGGACCTGATCCTGGAGCTAGGCAAATCGGGCAAGACCGTGTTCTTCTCCTCCCACGTGCTTTCGGAGGCCGAGGCGGTGTGCGATCGGGTGGCGTTCCTGCACCGCGGCCGCCTGATGGCCCAGGGCTCTTTACGCGAGGTGCTGGAAGCGCACACGGACTGCTGGGAGATCCAAGTCGAGGGCCACGCCGTCCGCACGGACGAAAACATCCAGCCGAAGGCGGCCAGGATCGAACCCGCCGGGCCGGACACCCTGCTGGTTCCGGCCGTGGACCGGCCCGACGCCCTGCTCGGAGCGCTTCTGGCCGGCGGCCACCGGATCCGTTCGGTCAACCAACGCCATGCCTCCCTGGAAGAAGTGTTCGTGCGCACCCTCTCCGGGTCCGGGGAGCAACGGGAAGGGAAAGGCTGAATGCGGGCCGTCTTGTCGATCGCCGCCACCACCTTTCGCGAGTCCATCCGCAACCGGACCGTCCTGGGCATCCTGTTGCTGGCCCTGGGGTTCATCGCCTCGGCCCTGCTGCTGGCCGAGCTCGCCCTGGATCAGCGCATCCGGGTAATCGTCGACTGGGGGCTCTTCTGCGTTTCCTTCTTCGGGGTGATCCTGGCCATCCTCATCGGGGTGAGCCTGGTTCATAAGGAGGTGCGCGGAAAAACCCTGTACGTGATCCTCAGCCGCCCCATTCACCGCCGGCAGTATATCGTCGGCAAGTATCTGGGCCTGGCGCTCACCCTGCTGGTGGAGGTGGGCATCCTGTCGGCCACCCTGATCCTGTTGCTGTTTGCATCCGACCAGGCCCCGACCCTGCTCCTTTACAAGGCGCTGCTCTGCATCCTGGCCGAGATCCTGCTGGTGGCGGCCACGGCGGTCTTTTTCGCCTCCTTCTCCTCCCCGTACCTGAGCGGGTTGTTCACCCTGGGCGTCTTCGTGGTCGGCCGTTCCCTGGACGCGCTGAACACGCTGGCCGACAAGGTCGAGATGACGGCGGTGTGGGCGCTTTTAAAGGGCCTGTTCTTCGTCCTGCCGAACTTCGCCGGCTTCAACCTGAGCAACCGGGTGGTCCACGAGATCCCCATCGACTTTTTTGAGGTGGGCTGGCTGTGGGTCTACGGGATCGGGTACATGGGACTCCTCCTGCTCTTAGGCACTTGGTTCTTCTCGCGGCGAGATCTTACGTAAACGATGAGGGATCGCCTTCTTGCCATCCTGATAGCGGCGTTCGGGTTCGTTCTCTACGTCCTGACCTCCTATCCCTTTCCCGACTGGCTGGACAGCCCCGAGTTGATGACCGCCGCCTTCAGGCTGGGCGTCTTCCACCCGCCCGGCTCACCGCTGGCGGTAATCCTGGGCCACCTCTTCTCCCTGTGGCCCTGCGCAAGCCCGGCGACCTCGCTGTTGTACTTCTCCGCGCTCTTCGCCGCCGGCTGCCTGTACGTCCTGGCCCGCAGCGTGCAGGATCTCTGGCGCGGCCTGGGCCCAAAGCAGCCCGTTCTGGAAAAGGTCGTCACCATCGGGGCAACCTCCGCTTTTGCCCTCTCGCCGGGCCTGTGGTCCCAGGCCGTCCGGACGGAGGTCTACACGCTGGCCCTCCTGCTCTTCCTTATCGCCCTGCGCGAGTTGCTGGCCATGGCCCTGCACAACCATCCGGATCGTCCGGATCTCGATCAGAAGCGCATCCGCCGGGCCGCGGCCGCCTGCGGCATGGGTCTGGCGGTCCACCCCCTGATGGCCCTGCCGGTGGTTTTGGGGTTCCTGCCGCTCGCGCTGAGCCGTGCCAGGCGAAGATCTTGTTTTGCTCCCCGCAACCTCATGCGAACAACGACATGTTTTGCGCTCGGCGCCGCTCCTCTGCTGCTGCTGCCGTTCATGGTGCACACGAACATCGATCTGCGCTGGGGAGATCCGTCGACCGTCGTGGGCTGGTTCCAGATGATCCTGGGAACCACTTTCAGCCACTCGTTCCTGCCTCCAGCCACCCCGGCGGCCGGAGTGGGCCTGCAAACGCTGGCCGTGTTCGTAAACAGCCTGGGGCTGCCCCTGGCTCTCTTGGCCCTGCTGGGATTGTATCCTCTACTGCGGACAAACCGCCGCCTGGGTTTCTGCCTTATCCTGATCGCGGGCGCCTCCGCGCTGACCCTGCTGCTCCAGCGCTCGGTACGACTCGACAACCCGGACGTAACCGGTTACGCGCTGCCGGGCGCCGCCGTCTTGTTCCTCGTGGCCGCGGGCGGCCTGGCCGTGGCCGCACGCCTCTTGGCAAAAACTTACCACCGGGGTTCCAGCGTGGTCGCACTGGCCACGCTGGGGCTAGCCGTTGCCACCCTGCTGCCCGACCCGGCCGCCCACGACCGTTCGGGATGCACCGGATCCAGGCATCTGGCCACGGGAACACTAAAGCGCATGCCCGCAAACACCCTGATACTCACCGCGGACTTCAATCTGGTATTCATGTTCGACTACCTGACTCAAGTGGAAGGAATCCGCCCGGACATCCGGGTGATCTACCTGCGGGACCTGAACAACGACGCACTGCGGGCAGCCCTGGCCCGAGAAGATGCTACCCTGAATGCCCGCCTGCCCCGCGCCGGCGACCTGGATCGCTCCAGCTTGTTGAAACTCGCCGCTTACCGGCCGGTCGCCCTCGATCTCGGCCCGCACTTGCAGGTCCGCTCGCTCGCTCCGCTGCGTCCGAAAGGCTTGCTCTGGTTGGTCACACCGGGCGACCTACCCGACGAGAAGGTGCTGCTGGACGAGCAGCGGATATTCTATGCGAACCTGGCGCCACCGGTCTGCAAAAACGGCGGGGAGGATCCACGCACGGCCGAGGTGGTCACCTGGCACGCCTATTGGCAAGCGGTGGGAGCCTATGAGCTGGGCCTACCCACCCTGGCCAACCAGATGCTGGCCGTGGCCTGGTGCGCCGGCCCCGAAGATCGAACCATCGCCACCTTGGCCGAGCGGCCCGGCCTCTCCCGGCCCCTTCGGTGTCCGCAATCCCGAGCGGTCCGGATGTCTTTCGCCGAGGGTAGCCGCCCTTCCGCGGCACGCGCGGTGACGATCCTGCTCGGGCTCTTGGCCTGGCTGACCGGGCTTTTGGGATTAGAGCGGAAAAACAAGCACTCCTGGCTGGGGCTCAGCCTGGCGGGCGTGCTGGCAATGGCCATTCTGCTGGCTCTCGCGTAACCACCCAGATCGCCGGCCGGGCGTCCGATCAGTATTCGCTGTCCGGATTCTGGTGGATTTTTTGATTGTAAGAGTTGCTCCTGAAGACCACATTGATGCCGTTTCCGTCCGTGTCCGCGGTGGCCCTCACGGCGCACCAGGGTTGCACTGTTGCCGGCGGCGCTGGGTTGAACCCCTCGGCAGCCCAGTCGATCGCATACAGGTTCTGGTCACCCCCCAGCGTGGCACTCGGCAGCCTCTGGAGATCATCGGCTGCTTCGTCGTTGTGGGAGAAGACTTCATACTGGAAATACACCGCCCCGTCCGGCTCCCAGCCAAGCATTGCCCAACCGGCGTCGCAACCACCCGCGGGCCAGAGCTGGTTTTCTCCCGCGGCGGGCAGGGCCGCGGGACAAATCGCCAGGTTCGTCGTGTATCGCTGGAAACGAGAGAAGTAGACTTGTTCCGCCTCGAAGATCCCCTGGATGTTTGCACGCGCCTCGGTCAACCTGGACCTCTTTACATAACCGGTGAACACCGGAATGGCGATCGCCGCCAGGATACCGATGATGGTAACGACTATCATCAGTTCCAACAGGGTGATACCTAGCTGGTTCCTCAGGTCGGTTAAGCCGCTTTTCGTCGACCGCATGCGCCGTCTCCTAGCAAGTGTCTATCTCGAAACGTGGCGAACAAAACGAAACACCCACAATAATTTCGAGGTGCGCTCACGGCAAAAAACGCCGCCCGTCCTCGAAAAATGGGGGTTCAATAAACATCGTCGGCTACCGCGTCGGTCGTATCGCACTTGATGATGGTCTTGTTGCGGGAAGAGATGTAGAAACGCGCATCGGCACCGTCGCAGTCGGCGTCGCCTTCGGCTATCGCCCTAAACCACGGTCGCAAGGTCCCCCAATTGGGAGTCCCCGGTGTGGCCGGTGGGGCTCCCGGTTGCAGAACTCCTCCCTCATAGCCGCTGTCTATACGATAGGCGTAGTAAGTCGGTCCGTCGGGAACGAAGCCGAGCTGGAGCCAGTCCGAGTCCACCGCAAGGTTCCAGTTGGTGGTCTGATCGCAGGTCCCGTCCCCCGGGATATAGGGCTCCCAGCCAATGTCATCCGTATATCTCTTGAACTCGGCGAAGTACGCCTCCTCTTTCTCCCGGATGCCCTGTAGCAGAGTGAAGGCCTCCGAGGCCTTGGCTCTCTTGACATACCCGGAATAGACCGGAATGGCCACCGCGGCCAAGATACCGATTATCGCCACGACGATCATAAGCTCGATCAACGTGAAACCCGCTCCACCCCCGCGGTTGAACCTCTTCATTTCCGTTACCTCCGGCTGGAAGATAGCACAATCCAATGATTTTTTGCACAATTCATGCCAACAACCTGCCTGCCGGGGACATGAATGGCAAACGTGGAGGGCGGCCCGGATCCACCACCTCGTTTTGCAACTCCGCGTCGCAGCACCGAAGTCGATGCTCGACGTTCCGAACCACGCCTCCGCTCGACTTCAGCGCAGCTCCTTGATTTGCAAAACGATCT
>JAUXGL010000185.1 GCA_030622135.1 Deltaproteobacteria bacterium | reverse complement strand
GCTCTGATACATCACCGTCCAAGAGTCTTTCAGCCTTGGCGCGCATTGCTCCTTCCTCCACTCGAAAATCGGCTACGGGTTTACCGAATGTTTACGATCTCAAGGGCACCGGTGGCGGATTGGGGCCGATAGCCCGGCTTTGACTTACTGTCGTGGGTTCAGTAACGTCAACGGCATGAACGGGGAGAGCCAAAGTTTACATAAACCGTTCGGTAAGTACCGGCTGATCGCCCATGTGGCCACGGGTGGAATGGCTGATATATACCTGGCGGCCCACACCGGAATCGCCGGCTTCGAAAAGCTCGTCATAATCAAGCGCATTCTGCCCAACCTGGCCAGGGATCCAAACTTCGTGCAAATGTTTTTGGACGAGGCTCGCATTGCAGCCACGCTCAATCATCCAAACGTCGTGCAGATTTTCGACCTGGGCGTCGTCGAGGGACACTACTTCATCGCAATGGAGTACCTGCACGGGGAGAGCCTCTCCGCTTTGATCAAGAAAAGCTGGAAAAAAAGGGGGAAGATCCCCCATGAGCTGGCTGCGGGGATTATCCTGCATGCCGCAGAGGGATTGCATCACGCTCACACAATGAATAGGAACGGCAAGCCGCTAGGCATCGTGCACCGGGACGTCACTCCCCAGAATATCATCGTGCTTTACGACGGCGGGGTGAAGCTGGTCGACTTCGGGATTGCCAAGGCAGTCTTGCGCGACACGCAGACCCGCACCGGCGTGCTGAAAGGCAAGTTCGCCTACATGTCGCCGGAGCAAATCCTCGGAATGGCAATGGATGGACGTTCCGACGTGTTCTCCCTCGGAGTCGTCCTGTGGGAATCCCTGGTGGGAAGAAAACTGTTCAATCAGACGAGCGACCTCGAACTGCTGCAAGCCGTCACCATGGAGGATGCCACCTCACCGTCGGAACACGCCCCGGGGATACCGGGTGAACTCGATGCTATCACCCTCAAGGCACTGGCACGAAAACATGACGAGCGCTATCAGTCCGCCGCCGATTTGAGAATGGCTCTGAGGGAGTACCTGAAAAACTCCGGCGGGGACTGGGACAGCGTGGCAATCGGACGCTTCATGCAGGATTTATTCTCCGATAAAATCACCAAGAAGCGCAGCATCATCGACAGCGCACGAGCAGCCGAACAGGATACCGGCGACTACCTCTTCGGCGAAATGGATGCGTTGTTTTCGGACACCGATACTTCAGTGCCGTACTCCACTCCCAATGGAAACGCAGCGGTACGGAAAGAAACCGTATCGAAGCGGCGATCGTGGCGTCGGCTTTTGTCTATCACGGCCCTCGTGGTCGCAGCTCTCGCGGCAGTCGGTATTGCCATAGGCAGCTTGTCGTCTGCCACCAGTGAGGGCGGGGCTATCTCGACCATGGGCAAGCAGGACCCAGTTGGGTCCAATACACCCGCGACCGCCTCGACCCCGTCCCCGCCACCCGTCATCCGTGCCGATCCGGGCAAGAGTGCCGATCCGAACGACGAACTCGCCACCAAAACAGAAACCAACGATGCTTCCGCCAAGCGGAAGAAGCGCCGTAAGGGATTCGTAAGGTGGTTGGATGAAATAGCAAAGCCTCGGCCCACCGGAAAAATATTTCTGACGACAGTCCCATGGACCGAGGTCTACTACCGGGGGCGTAGGCTCGGCCAGACCCCGCTCGTCAACGTAAGACTCCCGGCGGGAAGAATCAAGTTGCGGGTAGTGAACGCGAATGCAGGCATCAACCGGAAAATCACGGTCCGGATCAGACCAGGCAAAACGACCAAGAGCCGGTTCGACTTGTCCCGCTAACATCGGCTAACATCCGCACACGTGTGACTTGCTCTCAGGGGGACACGGAGGAGCCGGAGATCCCCTGGAAGAGCCCAAAAAGAAAAGGCGAGGCATCACAATCTATTGTAACGCCTCGCCTTCAACTACGTATGGCCAGACCCAGAGTTGAACTGGGGACACACGGATTTTCAGTCCGTTGCTCTACCGGCTGAGCTATCTGGCCGACAAAGGTGAGAATTATCTTGCTTGCGGTGAAAGTGTCAAGGCAAATATAGGCGATGACCGTATCGTCTTGTGGCCGCGATCGGGCTTTTGTCCGGGTTGGATTTGTGAGACTCTGGGATCCGAGAGCATGAAGAAAATCGCTACAGCCTTACTCCTGGTGATGGTTATTCCGGCGTCCGCCGGGGCGGGAGTAACGGCCCAGACCATCCAGAAGGCGCTTTCGCGGTCCGGGCAGGGCAACCACTTGGCGGCGCTGGAGTTGTACCGGCAAGCAGCCAAGAGGTTCGAAACGGCCAGCGTCGGCGAAAAGGACGCCATCCGCAAGGGGTTGTTCCGCGAAGTCACCGTCCTGGTCGAAAAGCACAACTACGAATCGGCCATCGGCGGGCTGGTTGTCCTGCTGCCGCTCACCCGCTGCCACGGATCGTGCCGGTCCTTCGCCGTCAAGGTTGGCATGCTGCTGGAGCACGCGGCCGTGGCCATGATCCTCACCGACCGGTCCCAACTGGCCATTCCCGCCCTGGAGGCTCTCCTGCAGGACAGCCCCGGCACGCCCATGCGCTGGGCCCTGCTGGCACGCGCCTATCTGGAGACTGGGAAGCTAGATGCGGTGGAACGTACGCTGCGGCGGGGGCTCTCGCTGCACCCGGATTCCCCCGAGTTGCTCTTCGTCAAAGCCTCTCTGGCCGGGACCCAAGCGCGCCGGGAGGTGAGCCGCTCCGGCTACCAGCGGGCGGAGTTCTTGATGCAGGACGCGGTGCGGAATCTCCAGGCGGCCTTGCTGCGCGATCCGCGGGCCGGGGGCATCCACCGGGCGCTGGGGGCGCTACGCTCCTCGCTATGGATCTATTACCGGGCCACCGGGCAATGCCGGCAGGCGCTGGTCATGCTCGACACCGCCGAGGTCGCCTACACGAACGCGGCCCACCTGGATCCCTCGAACCCCGAACCGGCCTTCGAGCTCGGCAACCTCCTCTTCACCGCCCAGGACTGGGTCTGGTCGGAGGTCTGGATGCGCGAGGCGCATACGCGCTACGGCCGGGCCGCCCGGCAAGCCCGGCTCCCCAAGGTAGCCCGCGAATCCGCCCGGCGCAGCATGCAACGCTGCGAACAGACCATTGCATCGGCACTTTTCAACCGGGCCATCGATGCGGTCAACACCGCCCACTTCGATCTGGCCCGGGGATTGCTGCAGGCGACTTCGCTGAAGATACCCGCCAGCGCTTCGCAATCGACCGAGCTTCTGGCGTGGGCGTTGGCGCGCCGCCGCGCTTTCCAGCAGCAAGTGGATCGCCACAGCGACGTGACCGAATCGGGCGACGCCCAGGTAGCACTGGGAGATCTGTGGATGCGGGCACGCCGCTATGAACAATCCCGCATGGCTTACCAGCGGGCATTGAAGAGACGCTTGGATAGTTTCAGGCCGGGTCAGATCAAGGACCGGATCTACGGCACACTCGAACTGCCGGGAAAATCCGTTTCAAAAAACGTCCAGATCGGATCGATGGAGGCTAAACTGGAGATCCCGGCCGGCATGGATCCGGCGTTTTTGCAAAGCCTGCTGGAGAAGGCCCACGCGATAACCATGAGCGTTTTTCCCCACCGCCTGAACGGCCCCCTGGAAATCAAGGTATTCGAGAACCGGCGGGCCTTTCTGGAGCAAGCCGCCCCCCGGGTAGGCATCTACCAGTCCGGTTTCTACGCCTACGGATGCGTGGTCACTTTCGATGAGCCCGAACGAAGCCACCGCAAATGGCTGGAGATTATCGAGCACGAGATCGTCCACCGCTATGTGGACGAAATGACCTTCTCCCTTGCTCCGCGCTGGCTCTCCGAAGGACTGGCACTGTGGGTGAGCGAAAGGTGGCCGCAGAGAAAGCGCCTGCGGATAGAACGCCGGGCATCCCAGGGACGGCTGATCCCCTGGGGCGAAATGGAGAAGCATTTCACCCGGCACTGGAACGACCCGGACGAGAACCGGGCCCTCTACCTGCAGTCGCACCACATGGTGCACTGGCTGATCAAACGCTTCACCTTCGAACGGCTGATGATCTTACTGGGGGCTCTGCGCGCCGGCCAGGCCCTGGACAACGCCATGGTGTCCGCCTACGGCCTACCGGCCGATATCGTGGAAGTTCACTGGGCCCGGGAGTTTCAGTAGTCCCCAAAAGCTTTAATTTCCCGAAAGAGTAGCTATTCGCCCCGTTCCCAGGGCGTCAGTCCCGAGGCAATGGCCTCGCGGACATCGGCCATGAGCTCTTCCCGCCGCTCGACGCCGTACTTTTCCACGTCGATGGGCTCCTGGACCCGGATGCGGATTCTGCCCGGAAGGAGTCTCAAGGTCTTGCCCGGAAGGACATGGCGGGAAAAGGATATCGACACCGGCAGGATGGGCAGACCCAACTCCAAAGCCATCATGAAACCACCCTTCTTGAGCTCGCGCATGCGCCCATCCCGGCTGCGGGTGCCCTCGGGAAAGAACACCACCGAGATGCCTCCGTCCAGGAGCGGCTTGGCCGCCCGGAGGCTTTCGATGGCCTTCTCGCGATTGGAGCGGTCGATGAAGACGTGCCCCCCGGCGGAGCAGTACCACCCGAGCCCGGGCACCTTGCGTAGCTGCTCCTTCATCACCCAGCGAAACTGCCGACCCCAGTGCCCGTATAAGGCCAAAATGTCGAATTGGCTCTGGTGGTTGGTCATGATTATGTAGGACTGCTTGGGATCGGCGTTCTTTCGGCCCTGCACGCTCACCCAGGTGAAATTCAGCCGGCACAAGAGCCAGGCCCAGACGGTCCCGCAATGGAACGCCGCCCGCGGGCTGAAACGGCAGATGACCACCGCCACGACACCGAACAGGATGGTGCTGACCCCCAGGTAGGGAATGAACACCAGCCAGGCGTAGGGTAAGTAGATCCACCCCAGCAAGTTGCGCAGCCCCTCCCCCGGCTCCGGCTGCATGTCCCGGGCCGGTGCGGCCGGCGACGGGTCCAGCGATCTCACTGCCGTCCCCCGGCTTTCCGGATGGCAGCAATGAGTTTTTCGAAATTGACCGGTTTGGTCAGGGAGGCAACCGGCTTGAGCCACTTGGCCTCGCCTTCCCGCAGCGCGCGGGGGTGAGCGGTGAGCAGGATGATGGGAACGTCCTTGTTGCGGGCCTCCTTCCGCGCGCTGCGGCCCACCTGGAAGCCGTCGATCCCCGGCATCATGATGTCGAGGATCGGCGCGTCGAAGTCGGCCTGCTTCAGCATCTGAATGGCCAAGACACCCGAATCCGCCACGTAGACCTCGATTTCCTCGGCCTGCAATCGCTTGCGAACCAGGTCTTGGCTGTCCCGATCATCCTCGACGTAAAGTACCTTCATGCTCCCTCCCATGGACAGTTAAGATAGCTACACTTTTTCCAAGACTTCGCTTGGAAAAAGTGTTGGCTTAACCGACATGGGCACTTGCCGCCATCACCAACCTGTTTTACAACATGTTGTCGCGTTTCCGTCAACAAGTGCCTAAATGCACCGCATCTGGCAAGGGGTCAGCCGTTCTGCTAGTATAGATGCGGATGAACATGGGGAGGTCTGCTCGATGAATCGCATTTACACGTGCGTATGCCTGGCGCTGGTTTTGACGCTGGCCGGCTGCGGTCGCTCGACGCCCCTGGCGCCGGACGATATCTTGTCAATTCGCATTCTTCCAAAAGACCCGCGGCTTTATCTCGAACAATCCGTCCAGCTGGTGATCGAGGGACACCGGGTAGACGGGTCCGTGGTGGACTTGACCAATGAGCCCGAGCTGATCTTCCGCCTCAACCAGGCGGGCATCATCAACGTGCTGTCGGGCGCCAAGGTCCAGGCCTTGCAGGCCGGGACGGTCCGGTTGATGGCCGCTTTCGGGGGCCGGGAAGACACCGTCACCGTGACGGTCTTGTACGCGCTGCTGGAGGGTATCGAGGTCTCGCCCGGCCTGATCCAAATGGACGCCGGAGACTACGTTCAACTGGCCGTCACCGGCGACCTTTCCGACGGGTCCACGTTGGATCTGACCGACAGCGCCACCGGGACCGTGTACGCCACGGCCGATCAGAATGTCGCCACGGTCACCACCGAGGGACTGATCTTCGCGCAAAAAAACGGGCAGACCGGGATCACCGCCACCCACGGCGAGTATCAGGCCACGGCCACGGTCACCGTGGGTGAGTTGGAAACCCTCGAGGTCCTGCCGGTGCAGGCCGGCCTGGAGGTCAACGAAACCGTACAACTGCAGGTGTTCGGCACGTACAAAGACGGATCGGTAGAGGGCCTCACCGGCCACGCCGACACATCCTACACATCCTCCGATCCGGCGGTGACCTCGGTGGACCCGCACGGCCTGGCGACCGGAGTGAGCGGCGGAGAGGCCACCATCACCGCCGGTCATCGCGACCAAAGCGCCGTAGCCTACATCACCGTCACCGGCACCTCCGAGCTGATCGGCATCGAGGTAACCCCATGCCCCGCCCGGATCTCTTTGGGAGGATGGGTCCAGCTTTCCGTCTGGGCCGACTACAGCGACGGCTCCCGGCTGGAGGTCACCCCCACCGCCGGCTACACCGTCTCCGACGAGCAAGTGGCCACGGTGGACACCCAGGGGCTACTGACCGCCGCCGGAGCCGGCGAGGCAACCGTTACCGCCTCCTACGGAAGCTTCGAGGATACCTGCCGCGTCACGGTTGAGGATCGCATCCTGGTTTCCATCGATCTTTTGCCCGACGCGGCCGGGCTGTTTGTCGGCGAAACCCTGCCGCTGTCGGTAATGGGCACCTTCAACGACGGCAGCCAGGACGACTTGACCGGCTCGTTTACCGGAACCACCTACGCATCCACGGCCCCCACGGTGGTTACCGTCAGCCCCGACGGGGTGCTGACGGCACTGTCCTCCGGCGAGGCGGTGATCGAAGCGGCCAACTCGGGCCTGACCGACAGCAGCGCGGTGAACGTGATCGGTCCCGATCTGATCTCGATCGAGGTCGAGCCCGACCGCCTGCAGATGTCCTCCGGCGATTCCGCCAATCTGGTGGTCTGGGCCAACTACTCGGACGGAAGCCGGGTCGACGTGACCACCCAGGCTGCCTACGACTCATCGAATCCACTGGTGGCCGACGTGCAGGCCGGCGGCCTGATCACGGCACTCTCAAAGGGCGCCACGGTTATCACCGCCACCTACCAAACCCTGACCGACACCTGTGACGTAAACGTAGAACAGCAAAACCCCCAGCCAACCCTCGGCACGATCGCCCCCGATCAGGTGCCGGCCGGCAGCGCTGACACCTCAGTCACGCTAAACGGAACCGGGTTCATCTCCACCTCGACGGCCAGGCTGGATTCGATGGACCTGACCACCACGTTCGTAAGCGCCACCCAGCTAACCGCGGTGGTGCCGGCCGCCGAGATCGTAAGCGTCGGCGCCCACGAAGTGGCCGTCTACAACCCACCCTCCGGCGGCGGACTGTCCAACACCCTTTGGTTCTTCGCGGTGGAGACCCCGGCCGTAACCACGCTGTCCCCCGACAGCGGACTGCAGGGGACAATGGTCCGAGTGATCTTCTACGGCAACGGCCTGCTGGGCTGCGGCGTGAGCCCCGACAATCCGGGTATAGGGGTATCGGCCGTTGCCTACTCCGACGACGGCATCCAACTCTCGGCCACCTTCGTAATCGGCTCGGCGGCGCCTACGGGCATCGGCACGGTGACGCTTATCAACCTGACCGGAAGCACTACGGTGGAATTCACCGTCATCGAGTATCAACCCCTCGACGACCTGATCGTCGAATCGGGTGAGGTGGTATACCTGCAGGGGGTTCAGCCCTACCACGACATCATAATCGGCACCGGCGCCACGGTTTACGGCACCGGCACCGTGCCGCTGCAGTTCTTGGCCACCGGCGACGTGACCGTCCGCGGCGAGATCCACGTCTCCGGGCACTCGGGCGAGGACGGCTACTACGATCCCGCGGGCGGCGGCGCGGGCGGCCCCGGGGGCTCGGGCGGCGGCGGGGGCGCCGACGGAGATGCGGCGGGCGGCGCCGCGGGTGGCGACGGCTCGCCCCCGGGTGAAGACGCCGCGGCGGGCCAGGGCGCGGGCACCCCGTCGGGCGCCGGCGGCGGCTGGGGCGCCGGATCGGGCATTTTTAGCGGCTGCGGGCAGGCCGGCGGCGGCGGGGGCTTCGGCGGCGACGGCGGCTCGGGCGGCGGCGACGCGGGCGTGGGCAGCGGCGGTCCCGGCGGCCTGGCCAACACCGACGGCTCCGACTACAACGGCGGCACCGGCGGCGGCGGCGGCTCCTGCTGCGGCCAAAACTCCGGTGGCGGCGGCGGTGGCGGCGGCGGTGTGCTGGTCATCTCGGCCATCTCCAGCGGAACCATCGTAATCGACGGCGCCCTGTTCACAGACGGCGGAAACGGCGGCGACGGCTTCCTGGGCACCGGCGGTGGCGGCGGCGGCTCCGGCGGCCGGATCACCATCACCACCGAGGGGGGAACCATCGCGGTCAACGACACCATCTCGGTACACGGCGGCTCCGGCGGCCGGTCCGACAACGGGGACGCAGGCGGAGGCGGCGGAGGCGGACGCATCATCATCGACGCCGGCTCCGGCACGGTGGACGACACCTTCGGCTACTACGACATCCGCGGCGGCCCGGCCGGCACCCCCCGCGATACCGGCTTCGCCGGCCTCCCCGGCTCCCCCGGCCTCGCCGATGTAAGACCCTAGAAATACAGCGGGAAAAACATATGAATTTTATTGACTTCCTTGCGTCATTGTAGGAATACGTAGTCAGGCGTAGTCAAACGTAGTAACACTATATTTTCTCTAATTTCAAGGAGGAAAAACATGAAACGGTTGTTGCTGGCAGGACTCATCGTCGTAATGCTCACACCGGCCGCACTGGCCGAGGACCTTCAACTCACCAAGGGAACCATGCAACTCAGCGGAAGCGCTTCCTTCGACATCGACATGGATATGCCGGACAAGGGGGACAGCACCACGGGCTTCTTACTCAATGTCATGCCGAGTGTCGGCTACTTCCTCATGGACAACCTGGCGTTGACCGGAGATTTGATCTTTGGCATGGGCTTCGGAGATCTGTACGAGAAGTTCCCCAAGATCTTGGGCTTCGGGGCCGGCCTCAACTACTACATTCCCATGGAAAGCATGGCAATCCATGTCGGGGCGGCGCTGGGCATGCAGTTCTTGATCCCCGAAGAGGGTGACACAATGAAGGCTCTGATTATTCAGGTTCCCCTGGGCATCCTCTTCCCGCTAAACGCCCATCTGGGCCTCGACGTCGGAGTCCGGATCCAGTACTTCATGTCGCTGGAAGACGGTGGCGGCTCCATGCTGAAGGTCCCCATCGGCTACCTGGGCGTTCAGGGATTCTTCTAGGCCGTCAGATTCAGGCGCCTTCTTCAACAACCCCTCGTCGATTTCCCCGTCGCAGTTATTATCCGTGTTTCCGGCATCGTTGAAGCCGGGATCCCGGAAGTACTTGTTGGGCTGCGTCCTCTGCCGGTAGGACATCGCCAACCGGTCAGTCGTCTGTCCGGTTGTAAGAAAAAGTTCGCCTAGCACGCAACTGCTTGTTTTATAAAGAAGAACCCCCAGCCAAACCCGCATCAATCCTCGGTCCGTGACATTCTGTCCCACCAGGCTTTCGCCAATCCGCCTACAGGCGTCCTGTAAGTGTCAATTTTAACCAATAGATAGAGCGCAGACGGCTCCTAGCCGGGCGTGGTACGGGACTTGCTTGTGCATAGTTGGATGGGAGGAGTCATGAAGAGAGCCCAAATCATG
>JAUXGL010000009.1 GCA_030622135.1 Deltaproteobacteria bacterium | reverse complement strand
GGGCTCTGCTTCCTCGACGACGGGCTCTGCTTCCTCGACGACGGGCTCTGCTTCCTCGACGACGGGCTCTGCTTCCTCGACGACGGGCTCTGCTTCTTGCTCTACTTGCAGCTTGGGAGCAGGTTCGGGTGTTGGTTCTGCTTTTCCGAACAGCCCCTCCGTCAGTTCCTCGGAACCCAGGAGAGCCCCAGATGTGCCAAACTCATTCTCTAGATCCATGGGGATTAAAGCTGGCTCCGTCTCCGTCTCCGTCTTCGCCTTCGGCACCGCTTGCGATGTCGGCACACCAATGGGTGCTGCTTCGCTTCGCTCCGCTGCCGTTTGCGGTGCCGGTTCTGGCACGGGCACGGGCTTTGGTTCCGGTGCGGCTAGCTCCTCCGACACCTCCTCCAGGATCTCCACCTCGGGAAAGTCGTCTTCGGTCCCTATGTCGATATCCACGGCAATCATGTCCTCCGGCTCCGGTTCGACCGGCCTGATCGGAGAAGGCTGTGGTGGTGCTTTTGGAACCGGAGTACCGGGACCCGTAGCCAGAGACTCCAACTCGGCGAAGGGGTCCTTCATCTGGAAATCCGCGGCCGGTGTCATTGGTTCGGGCATCAGGGTTTCTTGCGGTTTGGGGGGAGTCGCCTCGAGCTTGCCCTGGACCACCACCATTTCATCCTCGGCGATCTCCCTGCCGCCGAACTGGATACTATGCAGATCCGACACAAACTCCGCGGGTTCTCCGCCTTCATCACCGTGGTAATAGAAACGAATTGCCTTGGAAATGGAACTCTCGGTGGCCAGCAGCCCCCGGACCCGCTTTCCCGTGCGAAACTGGACCTCGTCTAGAACGCTTAAATTGGTGGGATCGGACATGGCCAGGACAATAAACTCCCCGGGCTTGCCGGTTTCTCCCTCCAGGCGAATGGGAACCATGCTGTTGCGTTCGGCCAGGTCGACCGGAACCAACTTGATGACGTAGTCCGGCACCTTCAGCTCTTTCAACTGGACTGCCTCGATCCCGGTCTGATCGTGGATGGCCTCGACCAGGGCATCCTCGGTGATGAACCGGTTCTCCACCAGCACCTTCCCTAACTGGCCGCCCCATTGTTTCTGATACCCGAGCGCGGACTTCAACTGAAACTCGTCGATGGCACCGGCCTCAAGCAGGATCTGACCCAGTTGTTTCTTTGCGGTCATCGAGATCCTCCTCCCTATTTCTCCACCTTCCGGCGGTATTCTTCACGTTCGATGTACCCCCGCTCGATCAGCAACTCCACCACGGCCTTCAACACCAGCACCTGCTTCAACTGCAACTGCTCCAAACGCTTGATCCTGTCCTCGGTCAGGTTGTCTCCGGCAACCGGCGGAGGCGGGGAAGTAGGACACACCATGGTGTTGCCCAAGGGGTCGGTCATCTTCATCGGCTTGTCTTCTTTAATAACACTTCCCGAAGTCATCGTCTCGCCGAAGTAAAACTGCCTAACGGCCCGGGACAGCGCTCGATCGCCGGCCACGGCCACCTGGACGCGACACCCGGTCTTGAACTCGATCTCATCGAGCAGGTCCAGATCCCCGGGATCGGACATGGCTACCACCAGTTGCTTCTTGCTCTCATCGAAAGAGATGGGCAGCACCTGGCGCTTGTTGCTAAACTCCGCATCCAGCTGCCTCAATGCTTCGGGAGAAATCACCAAGCCTACGAAGTCTACCCGGGGCAAAGCCAGTTGTTTGCTCAGGGCCTTGACCAGCAACCCCTCATCGAGAAAGTTCAGATCCACCAGGACCTGGCCCAACTTTCCTCCCCACTTCTTCTGCTCCGCAAGCGCCGTGCGCAACTGCTCCTCGGTGATCACTCCGGCCCGCAGCAACAGTTCCCCCAGCATGATCCGTCGACGCTCAGCACACATGTCTCACACTCCGAAAATACCGGCACATCTTACCAAAGCATCCGGATTTCGGCAAGAACTTCGCCCAATTGCACCAGAAGCGCACGGGGTCTTCTCGCACCCGACACGCCTTGATTCAGCCAAACGGCAGCGGGCAACACACCTACCGGTGCCGAAACGGATCTTCCTGCTTGACTTGTTCTCGGCCAGCGCCGATAAGTGAACCGACAGGCCAAACGAGACATGAACCTTTTTAAGCGCTACGCGCCGCGCCACGAAGTTGTAGGGTTGCTGCAGCGGCGACGGCACTGAGATCCTTTGGAAAACGCACGATGAAATGGACATCCATCGCTTTGTTCGTCGCGACGACCTTGGTTTTCGCGGCCTGCGAGCCCAAAGACGGCGAATCAAAGCAGACGAAGTCACCGCAGAACACCTCCAGCCGGAAAAAGCCAGAGTGGAAACGGAAGGTCCAACCCAAACAAGCCGCAAGGAACGCATCGAATATATCGAAGGAGGCGCCCCCGACGGAGCCGAACAGAGACGGAAGCATCCAGGTCATGGCGGATCCACGCCTGTTTGCCCTCTATGCGGGATTCAATGCTTGCGGGTATGACGAGGAAAACCTGCGCTTTTCGAAACCCTTCCCGGCTTCTTTGATGTCCCTGCCGAGATTGCAGGCACGCCGGTATCTGAAGAAAAGGCAGGTGGCCGTCCATCCATTCTGTCGTTTTTTGGCGGCTCATCAGCAACCCTGGTATGTGTATTCTCATTATGCGATGGCTTTGTCCGCACCTCCCCATTTCACGGTGGACTGGACCGCGTTTCAGCCATCCGACCAAAAATATTTGAAACCAATGGAAGGACTGGGAAAACAACTGGCCAGACTCTATCGGGATGCGACCCTTGCGGATCTGTGGAACAAGCAGTTTCATGAGTATGAAAAGGATATCGCCTACTATCGAAAACATGCAGAGAAATGGATAGAACCTGTCCAACAGAAGTTGGCGGACCGACCCCGCGAAGGGAAAATCGTGATCATCCCGAACCTGCTCGAGTCTCACAGCCGGGCAGACGTAAAAAAACTCGACAAGGTCTCCTACATTCTGACCCCTCCCCGACAACCGGGAAGAAGCCAGCAGTGCACAATCGTTCATGAGTACCTGCATCTGATCACCCGGCCCATCGTCGGCGCTTGCATCCAGGCCATCCGGGATCGACAAGCCCTGTACAAGAAAGTGGCTCATCTGCCGGAGATCCGCCAAAACTACCACACCCTGTTTTTATGGGCAGACGAGATGGTGGTACACGCCCTGACGCTCTTTTTTGCGGGTCCCCCTTCTGGCATTCCAGAAGAAAAGTGGCTCGACTCGCTGGTGGTGAGAGGATACTTCCTGGTACCCGATCTGTACCGGGGAGCCAAGGCCACCCTGCAAACCCCCACACGCTTGGCGGATGCTTTACCAAAAATCTTTGAAAGCGTAAAGCCTGATCTGGCGCTGCAACGGTATGAAAAATCGGCAAACAAGAGGATGAAGATAGGTGTTCGAAAGGAAAGTAAGTAAGTAAGGGGACGGAGTGGGTTCAACTAGCAGAGAGACAGGAAGCCGTGTCTCCAGGGACACGTACCGTGAACCCGAGACCATGCGGCAACTGCACGAGATTCGGGAGCGGCTGTACGAAGAGCGCAAGGACTGGAGTGACGAAGAGTTCCTAGAGTACTACCGCCGCACCACAATCGAGGACGCTGAAAAGTACGGACTCGATATAGCCCCACTGCCCCACGAGCGCCGCAAGATCGCTTCAGGCTAATCCCAAGCGTTTCTCCCGCCTGGCACGCGGGCCAAATTGGGGGGTCGGGCGAGGACGTCTCCCCCGAGTCAAACGTCCACCGCACCTACATGCGGCACGTGCTCAACCTCTTCGACGGCAACTGGAGCCAGCAGGTGCTCCAAAAAACAGGAGCGGTATTGCAGGATATCTGGAACACACTGCACGCTGATCCACCCTCACCCCGACCCTCTCCCGCCAGCGGGAGAGGGGGTTGTGAGGCCCGAGATGGAATTGCAACGGAAAAGTGACGCTCCCATTCATGGCATTTTGAAGGATGGTACACGTATTTGAACAGATGGAGGTGTCCCTCATCCCTTGCCTCCATGGGTCCCACAACATACAATAACTCATTGCCCGGAGAAAAAAGGTTCGAAGGAGGAAATCATGATCGCGCTGTGTCGGGACTTCGAGGTATCCACCAAGGGGCACACCGACATCCACGACATCACCTCCCGGGTGGAACAGATTGTGTCCGACGAAGGCTTGAAGGAAGGCCTGGCCACGGTTTTCACTCCCGGCGCCACGGCCTCTATAACCACCATCGAGTACGAAAGCGGCGCCGTGTCCGATCTGCGCGAAGCGGTCCGGCGGCTGGCGCCCGAGGACATCAACTACCAACACGACGCGCGCTGGGGCGACGGTAACGGTTTCTCGCACGTGCGCTCCGCCCTGGTGGGCCCTTCGATGACGGTGCCCGTATCGGGGGGTTCGCTGGTACTGGGCACCTGGCAACAGGTCGTGGTGCTCTGCCACGATAATCGGCCCCGCAAACGCAAGGTGGTGGTGCAACTGCTGGGTACCGACTGATGTCGGATCGCTGGCCCACCCGACTGGATCCCCCCAGCGTCACCGGCACCATCCGCAAAGAGCCCGAGGACTTTCAGGTGGAGGAGATTCCCGCCTATTTACCCGCCGGCCAGGGCTCCCATCTGTTTTTGCACGTGGAAAAGCGAAACCGCACCACCGACGAGGTCGTCCGTGCGCTGGCGAAGTACCTGCGGATCAAGACGGGGCAAATCGGCTGCGCCGGTCTGAAGGACCGCGCGGCGCTGACCCGCCAGTGGCTCTCCATTCCGGCGGAGGCCCGCGAAGGCCTGGACAAATTCCGACTCGAAGGCGCGACCATCCTCCGCTCCGACCTGCACACCAACAAGCTCAAGACCGGCCACCTGAAGGGCAACCGCTTCCACATCCGGATTCGCGATCTGGAGACGAATGGCGGCGACGAAATTGCCCGGCGCTGCGCCGCCCTCGCAGAAAAGGGGGTTCCCAACTACTTCGGCCCCCAGCGCTTCGGGCGGGACGGCCAAAACGAGGCTGCCGGCCGCGAGTTGCTGGCCGGCGGGAAAGGCCGGCACGACAAGCGTACCCTGCGTCTCCTGCTCAGCGCGGTGCAGTCCGGCCTGTTCAACGACGTCCTGGCCCTGCGTCTCAGCCGCGGGCTATTCAATCAGGCGATCGAGGGAGACCTGCTGATCAAGGCGGACACCGGCGGCCGGTTTCTTTGCGAAGATCCAGAGCGGGAGCAACCCCGGATGGATGCCCGGGAGATTCATCCCTCCGGCCCCATCTTCGGCCCCAAGATGAAGGCGGCCCGGGGCGAGCCCGGGAACATGGAGCGGGACGTCTTGCGGGACTCGGGTCTGACCGAGGCAGCCTTCCGCAAATTTCCAAAACTCACCCGAGGAACCCGCCGTCCCATACGCCTGATGCCGGAAGGGTTGTCGGTAGAGCCACAAGGAAACTCGGTACTGCTCTCCTTCTCCCTGGTGGCCGGCGGATACGCCACCAGCGTCATCCGCGAACTAATCATATCCTGAGCTCCCACACCCAACCATCCAGGGCCACGCGCAGCCAGACGACACCCGACTCGCTCTCCACCTCGAAAACCCGGTAGGTAGGATCCGACTCGCCGGGACCGCGCTCCAGGCGGGTGGACCGGATCCGGTCAATCTGCACCCACTTCCCCTGCCGGCGGAACTTGACCGGCTTCTCGTCGGCCCTTCTTTCCGAACGGCAGACGACCTGCTCCAGCTTGCACCACTTGTCCACGCGTACCTCCGTTGCCAGGATACAACGATGAGCCCCGCCGCGGTATAGAGCTGCTATCCGGCTATCTGTGCCCGGATGCAAGCGGGTCCATTTTGCGCACGGCGGCGCGTATCTGCTCGAAGGTCAAGAGATCAAACTGCGGGAGTAACGGTCGGTTCGCATTCAAACCGGCGACGTCGTCTCGATGCGCGTCCATCCACTCCACGATTCCCTTCACGATCCGTTCGCCTGCCTGTCCGTGCCCAGTCTGGTCTCCGATGTTTTGATCGAGAACCGCGACATGAAACGCCATCTGCGGATCGGGCGCAAAAGCAATCTCGGATAACTTGGCGCGGAACTCCTTCTCGGCCTGGCTCCATGTATTGAAACCTTCGCTACGCAGACGCCGCCAGTTGAAATGGGCCGGGTGCAGAACCTCATCAAGGGCGTGCCGGCCTTCGTGAGCGAAAATCGAGAATTCCATTGTCATGCGCTCGTATTCGGCCACGAATGCCATACAAACCTGTGCGCCGTGGCGCCCTTCCGTCCGTACTGATTCCAGTAGCCGTTCCAGGCACAGCAACTCGAGCCTGTAATCCAATCCGGGCAGATAAGCGTAAGGATTACTCGACGCCAGGGCATCGTCCGAGACACTGTTCTCGGCGATTTTCTTCCGGATGTCTCGGCGCAGCTTTGGATCGGTCACTTTACGCCAAGCACGAAACGGGCCATCTGCGTATTCCGCTCGCACCTGGTAAATCGTTCTTGGTTTCGCCCAGCCACCTACCGCCGACTTTCCATCCCAAAACCAGCTCGTGTAGAAATTCGAGACCATGGAATCCAGTGCTACAAAACGAAGCTCCACCTCGTGTCCATATTGTCTTATTATCTTGGTGTCATCGGCGAAACGATGCCCGAAAGCCAAACCGTAATAGACGTCTACCATCCCGAAACTGATATAGCCTCCGAACCTCCGATCGATCTCACCCGCGAACAACCGGCGAGTGAACCGTGGTCGTTCGCCGTCAAAGAGCAGTTGGCCCCACAGTTGTCTTGCATCCCTATCCCATTGCTGCATGTAGGCGGCTTTGTTCTCCTTGCGAAGCGCGGTCAAACGATAGAACTCGTTGGTCAGCTCTTCGACGTTCTCCAGGAATTCGCTGTATGCCACGATCTCCGCGACGCGGGGAACGCCCGTGAGAGGGGCAGAATCTTCGGAATGCGGTTTGCGGGCCACCAGTGCCGCATATCTGAAGAACCGGGACTGTGCCAGGGCCAGGACCAGCTCTTCCTGTTGACGGCGCGTCAAGCGGCGCCGTTGCCAAACCGGCAGCAGTCTGTCCAGGGCTCGGCCGGGCTCGCTCATCAGCCCCTGCGCCGACCGCCCTTCCGGGATATGGCAATAGGAACGCCAGGCCCAGAGTGCGGTCGGTCCGTGGTCGAGGAGCAGGGCCGCTCCGAGGAGCAGCGTGGAAGCCTCCCGGTGTCCCGGCTCCTCGGCAAGTATTTCGGATAGATCCGCCGATGCTTCCGAGAGCAATCGCCTGTCGTAATTCCCCGCTTCTTTTTGGCCGGTCATGGCTTGGAGTAAGACAGTGTTGGCGAGTTGGATCCGGGCGTCCTTTGTCTGTGAACGGGACTTCGCATGGTGGAGGGCGCTTTTGGCGGCTTCCCCGGCAGCGTCGAAATGCCGCGCTTCTCTCTCAATGCGACTGAGTATCAACCAGCTATCGAACCGCTTCACTCCCCGGGCATCAGCCCGCGCGAGTCTGGCCCGGGCGGCGGAGATGTCCCGGTGAAACTTCCAGTCCTGTCTGGCCAGCTTTTGTTCGGCTCGAACCTTGTCTTCGAGGGAGGCATCCGGGTCTTCAAGTAGCCTTTCCAGGATCCGGCGCGACAGATCGAGATCCACTCTGACATACGCGGTGTCCGCCTGATCAAGCGTCGGTGGCGCAACTATGTGAGCTTGCCTTGCGCAGCCGACGCAGATGAGCAAACTTATCTGCAAAAAGGGAGAGAGAGTGGTTCTCATGAGGTGCTCCTTTTCCGCGTTTTGTTACCAGTCATTCGTTCGTTGGACACACTGCCGGTTGCGTTGCGGCGGCGCCAACCGAAGTGCTCACCAACAGCCTCCAGTTCCTCCGGTTCAATAACGTAGGTCACCTTGATCGCGCGGGCATCGTTCCGCTCCGCGGAGCTGAGCTGGCCCCACACACGCGGCGAGAAGAGTACCGGCGTGCGGCTCTGGGGCGATTCCAGCAGTTCGCCGGCGCGCTGCACGACGCGCGGCTTGATGCGATAGCGGTCAGCCGGGAACAATACCGACAGATCCGACGCGATGTTTCGGGCCATCGGCTCGTCGAGCTCGCAGAGCGTAAGCCCGCTGCGCTTGCCCGGGGCCGGGCGCGGGCGAACCCGCGCCGGGAGCCGCGGGTCGGGGCGGATCGCCACAAAGCGGATCTCGTGCAAGCGGTGTGGCCAACGCCGACGAACCTCGTTATGATGAAAATAGGTGGCCACGATCGGGCCCGGAGGCGGTTCGCCCTGTTTTGACAAGCACCAGGGTCGTGCGTCGACCTGCCAGTGTGATTTGATCTCCTGCACATGGTCGCTGCACTGAGCTTGGCTGCACTCCACCACGTGAACAACGCCGGCTGCCTCGGAAGTCGCCGGCGACCAGTTGGCCAGCAGATGAACAAGGTCGTGTCGCGTGAGACCATGTTGCTGACGCGCCTCACGCAGCACACGCTCCATAAAACCGTCAAGCTTGCGCCGCGACACCCCCCGCGGCCCAACGCGCGCTCGGCCCAGAACCCGGGTCCCCCGGGCACCCCGCATTTCCACCAAGCCCTTCTGAGCCAGCTCGGCATAAGCGCGGCGAACCGTGTGCATGTTGACACCCAATACCACGGCGGCTTCACGAACCGGCGGAAGCCTCTCTCCGGGTAACAAACGTCCGGTTGCGATGCGGTAGCTGATTGTCTCCGCGACCTGGTGGTACAGCGGAACCGGGCTTTTGGGATCAAGAGCGATTTTCATGACCGTATGATATATAACAATATAACAAACGTCAACCCACCCTTCTTTCACCGTATCTTTGGCACCGGGCACCTGTGGTTTCTTTGAGAAGTCAGTGAGTTACACATCATCTTTCGGGTATTACTGGTAGATTGAGGCTCCCGCGCTAATAGGCGCTCCGGACAGACCGGCATCCAGCCTCGCCGGCGTGGGCCGTGGATAAACCTTTTACGAGACTATCAAGATTGGATTTACATTCCTGTCCAGAAAGGCTACAGTCTCCCCACCATGAAATGCATTGACTGCCTGCATTGGACCGATCCCCGTTCGGTGGACCCACTGCCCAACTACCCCATCGGGTTCTGTGAGATCTTTCAAAAAGACGTGGCCGGAGAGTTCGCCGGATGCGCGGGTTGTTTCTACCTCTCCCGCAACCGGGAAGAGTGGCGCGGCGAGATCAAGGAAAAGGAAGCCCCCGCCGACGCACCCATCAAGGTCCCCGACGGCGCCAAGATCGTCTCCATCTCGGATCCATCCAAGGCAACCGGGATGGTAAAGATCGTCTACCTGGTTCCGAAATAAAGCCGATCCGCTGGAAAGGCCCTGGAGGTTCTACTCCGATCTCGGGTTTTTTTACGGAACATACCGTTTTGGCGGAATGATCCAGGCGATTTAAACTGTTCTCATCAGGGACAGCAGGAGTTCGAGAATGGGCAGGATCGGTTTGGCGTTGCTGAGCTTTCTGACCGTAGCGCACATGGCATATGCGGGCAGCGCGGATCCGAGGCCGATCTCCAGGCTGGATGCCATCCAACTGGGAGTAGAACGTAACCTCGGCCTGCTTGCCGACCGGCTGGAAAAAGAGCGCATAGCCTACGGAGTGGAGGCGGCCGGGAGACCATTTGCGCCCGTGCTCACCTTCGAGGTGAATTACGACGACCTGACTCCTCCGGAAGGCAACAGCGAGCGGGACCGCTCCATCGTCGTATCGAGTGGCGTGGACTGGAAGACGCAGATCGGCACCGAGCTGAGCGCCAGGGTCAACGTGGACAACCACGTGTCCGGCCAAACCACTCCGGATCACACGGCCACACTCGATCTTTCGGTCAGCCAGCCTTTGCTCAAGGACGCCTGGGGAACCAGCGCAAGGACGCCACTGATGCTGGCCGAGTTGGACGACCAGATCCAGCAGGAGCTGTTCAGATCCCAGCTCAACGATTTCATCGTCGAGCTGGACCAGGCCTACTGGAACCTGGCCTTTGCGCAGGCCGATTTGAAGATCAAGACGCGCTCGCGGGATCGCGCCCAGGAACGCTACGAGGACACCCGGGGCTACATCCAGCGCGGCATCCTCGCCGACATGGAAATCTACGTGGTGGAGGAAAACCTGGTTTTCTTCGAGCAGGAGATGGTGCGTGCACGCGAGTCATTGGCGCTGGCGCGGCGCCGTCTGGCCGAGCTTCTCCAGTTGCAACCGGAGGAGGTCCTCGTGGCGGCAGGCAACCTGGACACGCCTACCACCCCCGTGCCTACCCAAGCGGACGCACTCGCTACGGGCATGGCCGCCAATCCCATGCTCAGGGTGCTAAAGCTCGAGTGGAAGCGGGCCCGGGTGCAGCGTGACTACCGGGAAAACCAGGCCTGGCCACGCCTGGACCTAGAAGCGGGCCTGCGCCTGGGCGGCATCAATAATAACGCATCCAGGGTATGGAGTGAGGTGGTCAAGGGAGATAGGCCTGAAGGAACCCTGGGGCTCAAGTTCGAGATGCCGCTGGATCGCGGACCCGACCGGGCCGATGTGGAGCGCGCGAACATGCAGGCTCGAGCCAAGCAGGCGCGCTACCAAGAGCAGCAGACCCGGGTGCGCTTCGGAGTTCTCAACCTGCTCACCCAGCTCAAGGCCCAGACGGAAAGGCTGGAGCTTTCGCGGCGCCGGCGAGAGCTGGCCGAGCTCAAGCTGGAAGCCGAGGAGGAGAAGTACCAGAGCGGCATCTCCACCCTGGCGGACGTGGTCCGCTTCCAGCGCGAGCTGGACGAGGCCAGCATCTCGCTCCGCAGAGACCAGATGAGCCTGCTGACCCGGCAAAGCAAACTACAGAGCCTGCTGGGCGACCTGCACCAGAAGGTCGGCTGCCGGCTGAGGTAGCGGCATGCACGAGCCCGTCATTCAACTCAACGGCGTGACCAAGACCTACCTGGCGGGGAAAGTTGAGGTGCCTGCGCTGCGAGGGATCGACCTGGTGGTGGAGGCGGGCGAATGCCTGGCCGTCATGGGCCGCTCGGGCTCGGGCAAGTCCACCCTGATGAACATCCTGGGTTGCCTGGACCAACCCAGTTCAGGCAGCTACCGCCTGGACGGCCAGGAAGTAAACGAATTGGACGACGACGCCCTCTCGTCCTTCCGCGGACGCACGATCGGTTTCGTCTTTCAGGCTTTTCACCTGCTCCGCGGAGTATCGGTGCTGCAAAACGTGGCTTTGCCCATGGACTACCAGCAGGTGGCCAGGAGAGAACAGCACCAGCGTGCAGCCGACCTGCTCGCAAAAGTCGGTCTGGGCGATCGTTTGCTCCACCGCCCCAACGAGCTGTCGGGCGGCGAGAGGCAGCGGGTCGCCATCGCGCGGGCGCTGGCCAACCGTCCAAGGGTGCTGCTGGCCGACGAGCCGACCGGAAACCTGGATTCCCAGGCCCAGGCGCGGATTCTGGACCTGTTTCACCGGCTGCATGCAGAGACCGGTGTGACCTTGATCATGGTCACCCACGATCCGGCCGTGGCCAGAACCGCCCAGCGCGCGGTGTACATTTCGGATGGGCGCGTGGTGGAGGGAAATCATGCTCCGGCGGGCTGAGTTGTGGATGCCAGTCATCTGGATGTGCGCCTGCAACTGGGGCTGCCAGCCGGGCACCTCTGCGGAGGAGCTGGACCCACAGCCGATTCACGACCAGGCGGAACCCGATACACACAGACGGCTGCTGGACGGACGCATCGTGCCGGGCAATGCCACCAAGATGCATGCGGTCAAGAACAGCTTTCGTGTGGGCGGCTGGAGTGGGAGAGGGAGCTGGATAAAGCTCGTGCATCTCGTGCCCGACGGCAAGGAAGTGGAAGCCGGCGAGATAGTGGCCAGGTTCGACTTCCGCTGGGAAAGGGCCAAAGCCTGGATCACAGAGCGTCTGCAGAAAGCCAGGGCCGACGCGGAAAAGAGCGGCATCGACCTGGAGTGCGAGTTGCGGGCCATGAAGGTCGAAGAGCAAAAGCTCGCCATCGAGGCCGAGCGAGCTGCAGTAGACACCCTCAAGGAGAAGGCCGTATCAGCCCGCCAGATGGAGTTCTACCGAATCCTGCAGAAGATCGCCCAATTCGAAGCGCAAGCGGTCGGCCAGCGGGTGGTGGCCCTGGAGAAACACCTGGAGGCTGAAAAGGCCTATCACGAAAAGAACCTGGCCAGGGTTGAAAGCGACATGGTGCGCTATCATGCATACGAGTCGCGCTTCCAGCTGCGGGCCCCACATGCCGGTGTTATCCGGCATGCTTACAACAAACGGGAAAGGCGCAAGATGCAAAAGGGCGACGGCCTGCCGGCGGGAGATGTCGTGCTTTCCATCGCCCGCGACGAGAGCCTGGCCGTGCGATTCTTTGTACCGGAACACAGGCGCGACGAGGTGCAGCCGGGTCAGATGGTCGTGGCCGTGGACATCGGCACGGACGTGGAGTACCCGGCCGTGGTGCGGAGGGCCGAGCCCATTCCCCAGGAGCTCGGCTTTCTTTTGGAAAACGATCGGCTCCCGCAGGCGCGCGAGAAGGCTTTCGCCGTCATGGCTGAGTTCGAAAAGACGCCGGAAAACCTCAAGGCGGGCAATGAGGTCAAGGTGCGGCTGCGATGATGAACTGGGTGTCCATACGACGAAGCCTGTTCCAGTTTCGCATGCATCCTCTCAGGACGCTCCTGACTTTGCTAGGAGTCGTCTTCGGTGTGGGTTCTCTGGTAGCCATGGTGTCCATCGGGAAAGGCGCCCAGGAGGAGATACTTGCGACCATCGAGTCCATGGGCGCAGACGTGGTCCACGTCCGGGCCAAACCCGTGACGGAGACCAAGATTGGCGAGCTGGTCAACGACAGCCAGGGCCTCAACCGCAACGATCTGGGAACGGTCCGGAATGTCATCAGGGGCAGCGGCGCGATGACATTCAGGGTCAGGATGGATCCGGGTGTGTCCGACCTTTCGGTGCCACTCGCCGGCATTAACACCCTGGCCGTCGGGCCCGGGATCTTCGAGGTTCATAACCTGGAGGCGGCCCGGGGACGGCGGTTGCTCGCTTTGGATCACCAAAACTACCATCGGGTGACGGTTCTGGGCAGCGAACTGGCCAAACGCGCATTTCCCGAAGGAGCCCTGGGGAAGGTTTTCCGTCTCGACTACACCTACTTCACGGTGGTGGGTGTGCTCCAGAAACGTTCCACGGTGGGCGAGGTGCCCGTGGACCCCGAGGTTTACAACCAGGCGGTTATCATTCCATACCAGACCGCGACCGAGGAGTTACGGCCTCCCCGGGTATACAACGAGATCGACCTGGTTTCGATCCGGGTAGAAAATACGGCCGATACCCTGGCGGCCAAACGGGTGTTGATCCCGACCATCCGGGCACTGCATGGCGGCCTTGAAGACTTCGAAGTGGTCGCGCCCGAGGAAATCCTGCGCCAGCGGCAGGCGGCCCAAGCGGTGCTCAACATCGTTCTAATTTCCATCGCAGCCATATCGCTGCTCGTCGGCGGTATCGGAGTGATGAACATCATGCTGGCCAACATCATGGAGCGGGTGACCGAGATCGGTCTGCGCCGGGCGCTGGGTGCCCGAAGACAAGACATCCGCAACCAGTTTCTGACCGAGGCCGTATTGATCTGTTTCGTCGGCGGTATCATCGGCATCGTACTGGGCACGCTCATATCGTTCACGGTGGCCTGGTCGGTCGATCTGCCCATAGCCTTTGCCTGGAAATCCATGCTGATCTCGTTTGCGGTATCCGCGTTCATCGGAGTTACTTTCGGATTGGTACCGGCCATGCGCGCGGCCGACACCAACCCCATAGAGGCACTGCAACATGAATAGATATCTGATTTTGAGTACTGTTCTGTCTCTGGCGTTCGTGGCTGCTTGCCAGGAAGTCGCCTCTCTGGAATCGACTCACACGGCGAGGGTCGAACGCGGCAATCTAGTCTTCACCAGCAGCTTCTACGGCGAGCTGACCGCCCGGGAAAGCCAGGCCATTCATGTGCCCGAGTTTTCCGATCTCTGGTCGCTCACGGTGGGCACGGTTCTGGAGGATGGTTCCCACGTAAAAAAGGGCGATGTCGTGCTCACGTTCCTTTCGGTCGAGGTGGAGGAGGATCTGCGGGAGAAAAAAACGGCGCTGGCAGTGGCCAAAGCGGAGCTTCGCCGGGAGAGGCAAAAACTCAACAAGGAGCGCATCGATCTCGATCTTGCGGTCAAGCGCTGGGAGATGATGGTCGAGCGGGAGAAACTCAACGTTCTCGCCGGCGGCAAGCTGATCTCACAACTGGAGTTGGAGAAGGCCAAGCTCGACGTGGCCCGGGCCGAGTTAGAGCTATCGCTGGCCCGAAAGGCCCTCAAGGCCCACGCCGACAAAGAGAGGGCCAGCTTGGAGGTGCAGCGTCTGAAGGTGGAGTCCATCTTGGAAAAGGTCAAGGATAAGGAGGGGCAGATCGAGCAGATGGAGTTGAAAGCCCCTGCCGACGGAATGATCTACGGACCTTATACGCGCCTGAACTGGGTCCGGGCCAAGGTGGAGCCGGGCCGGGTCGTGCGCCCGGGGGATAAGTTGCTCGAGATTCCCAATCTGACCGCCTTCAATGCCGAGCTGTACGTCCGCCAACGCGACGGCATGCTGCTCAAGGAGGGGTCGGAGGCGACAGTTTTTCCCACGGCTCTGCCGGGCAAGTCCATACGAGGAAAGATAACCAGCAAGGAGTCCTTTGCCACCACCCGCAACCAGCGCCTGGGCACCGACGAGCCTGCCGGCAATCTCAAGGAGATCAAGGTCGTCTTGGAGTTGGACGAGGCGCCCGAACAACTGCGACCCGGCGGCACGGTACGGGCAGAAGTGCGTACCGTGTTGGCAAAAGACGTGTTGCTAGTGACATTGACCGCGCTGCGCGAGGAAAAGAGCGGGCACAGCGTCAGGCTTAAAAACGGCGAGCGCAGACAGGTAAAAATCGGCCAGGCCTCCACCACAATGGCAGAGGTGCTCGAAGGGCTTTCGGAAGGCGACCAGGTAATTCTGGACTAGCTACCGTTTCTCACTAATTTGCGGGGATCCGGAAAATTGCCTTAACTGAGACGACGAAAGCCGATTACTCTTTCGCAGAAGCGGACTTGGCCGGCTTCTTCGCCTTCTTGGCCGGCTTTTTGGGTGCGGCCTTCTTGGCCGGCGCCTTTTTCTTGGCGGTCTTGGGCTTGGCCTTGGCGGCGGACTCGGCGGTCTTCTTGCCCTTCTTACCCTTGGGGGCGGCCTTACGCTCCTCGGGCAACAGCTCGATAAACGCCATGGAGGCATTGTCCCCCAAGCGCCGGCCGGTGCGAATGATGCGGGTGTAGCCCCCGGGCCGGTCGGTGAAGCGCGGCGCGATGGTTTCGAAAAGCCGGCGCAGGGCGGTCTCCTCCGAGATGGTACGCTTCCCTTCCCGGTGACCCTGGGTCTGCAGCCGCCTGGCGGCCAGTCTCCGGGCGGCCAGGTCTCCTCGCTTACCCAATGTAACCAGTTTTTCCGCCAGCCGGCGCAACTCCTTGGCCTTGTCCACGGTGGTAAGAATACGCTCGTGGAGGAACAAAGAGGTTACCATGTTGTTGAACATGGCCCGGCGGTGGGACGGACTGCGCCCGAACCGTCGACTCTTCTTCAGATGCCTCATTTCTCAATCTCCTTGACGCTCTTCTTCTCCAACTCTCCGGGCACCCAGTTCTCCAGCTTCATACCCAGGCTCAGGCCCATCTCCACCAAGATATCCTTGATCTCCTTGAGCGACTTGCGGCCGAAATTCTTCGTCTTGAGCATCTCCGCCTCGGTCTTCTGCACCAGTTCGCCGATGGTCTTGATGTTGGCGTTCTCCAGGCAGTTCGCCGAACGCACCGAAAGCTCCAGTTCGTCCACGCTGCGCATGAGGGACTCCACCATGCGTTCCTGCTCCACATTGCGCTCCTCCTCGGCACTCACATCTTCTTCCGGGAAGTTGATGAAAATGGCGAGCTGCTCCTTGAGGATCTTGCTGGCATAGGCGACGGCGTCCTCGGGATGGACGCTGCCATCCGTCCAGATCTCGAGGGTGAGCTTGTCGTAGTCGGTCATCTGCCCGACCCGGGCATTGGTCACCTGGTAGTTCACCTTTTTAATGGGCGAGTAAATCGCGTCCATGGGAATGACGGCGACATCGCCCTCGGGATCCTTGTTCATCTCGGCCGGTATGTAACCCCGGCCGCGGCAAGCCTTCATCTCCATCTTCAGATGACCGCGCTCGGAGACGGTGGCAACGTGGTGATCGGGATTCAAGACGGTCACTAACTCACCACACTGAATATCACCCGCCTTGACCTCGCAAGGCCCCTTGGCATCAACGATGCATTCCTTGGACTCCCAGCTTTCCATTTTTAGCTGGACTTCCTTCAGGTTCAGAATGATATCGATGACGTCTTCGGACACCTCGGGAACGCTGGTGAATTCGTGCAAAATCCCGCCTATCTTCACCTGAGTGAATGCAGCTCCCTGAATGCTGGACAGCAACACTCTCCGCAGCGAATTACCGATGGTGATACCGAAGCCACGCTCGAAGGGCTCGCCCACGAACTTGCCATAGGTAGACTTTAACGACTCCCGGTCGACCAGGAGACTTTTCGGCTTGATCAGATCCCGCCAGTTCCTGGAAATATCGGACGCCATGATTCCTCCCAGCGCGGCGCCTGCCGTAGCCATGCTGGCCCGAACAAGACTCGCCGCTGCAATTGCTACCTCTGGATATCTTCGACCCATACGCACATGTCAACAACCCAGGGTCTACACTTTTTCCAAGACTTCGTTTGCAAAAAACGTTGGTTTAACCAACAGTTAACATTCCAACATCAACAAGCATTATCGACAATATATTGTCGATGTGCCCTCACTAAGTGCCTACTTAGAATACAACTCGACGATCATTTGTTCCTGAATGGGCAAGGTAATATCTTCACGGCTGGGGAAAGCCTTAACCGTCGCCAGCATTTCTTTCCGGTCCAACTCAATCCAGGCAGGCAGTCCGCGGCGCTCGATGGCATCTAGAGAATCGGCGAAAAGCGCCGTCTTGCGGCTGCGATCTCTAACCTGTACGGCATCGCCTACCCGTAGAAGAGCGGAGGGAACATTCACCCGCTTGCCGTTAACCCGGAAGTGTCCGTGGTGCACCAGCTGACGAGCCTCTCGGCGGGTGCGGGCAAACCCCATGCGGTAGACAAAGTTGTCCAGTCGCCGCTCTAAAAGCAATATGAGGTTCTCTCCGGTGATGCCCCGCATACCGGCCGCCCGGTCGAAGGTAATCCGGAACTGTTTTTCCATCAGACCGTAGATACGCTTGACCTTCTGTTTCTCTCGCAGTTGAACGCCGTAGGAAGAAAACTTGATCCGTCCCTGCCCATGCACTCCGGGCGGATAGGGACGCCGATCCACCGAGCATTTTTCGGTGAAACAGCGATCGCCCTTGAGAAACAGCTTCAACTTCTCACGACGACAAAACTTGCAAACCGAACCCGTATAACGAGCCACTGCTGCCTCCTCTCAAACCCGCCGGCGCTTAGGCGGCCGACACCCATTGTGCGGAATCGGGGTTACGTCCCGGATCATGGAGATCCTCATTCCGGACGCCTGCAGCGCCCGGATGGCGGCCTCACGCCCCGCGCCGGGGCCCTTCACCTCCACGCTGACCTGCCGCATCCCGTGATCCTGGGCTTTTTTGGCCGCATCCTGAGCAGCCAACTGCGCGGCAAACGGCGTGCTCTTGCGCGATCCCTTAAACCCGCGAGCACCCGCGCTCGACCAGGACACCACGTTTCCGGCCACGTCCGTAATTGTCACGATGGTGTTGTTGAACGTGGCCTTGATATGGGCGATCCCGCTCTGGATATTCTTCTTCACCTTCTTCTTGATCTTCACCATGCCTTAAAATCTCCCTAGCCCTGCTTGTAGGCGCTAAACTTGAAACCGGTACAGCTTCGTGAGTTTCACCAAAGTCTCCATGCGCCAACGGATCGGAACGACACCGCGCTCCTTGCGGCGCTGACTATTTTTTGCCCGTTGCCGCGGATTTCTTGGGGGCCGTCGCCGGACCCTTTTTCTTGACGATCGCCTTCCGGGGCCCCTTGCGGGTCCTTGCATTGGTATGGGTGCGCTGTCCCCGCACGGGAAGGCCCCTGCGGTGCCGCAAGCCCCGGTAACAATTCAAGTCCATCAGGCGCTTGACATCCATCGATATCTCACGCCGGAGATCGCCTTCCACCTTGTAGTTGGCGTCGATGTGCTCGCGCAAACTGGCGATGTCCTCCTCGCTCAGCATATCCGTGCGCTTGCTTGCGTCGATCCCCGTGCCCTGGATGATCTCTTTTGCCCGGGTGCGCCCGATCCCGAATATGTAGGTCAAGGCAATGACGACCCGCTTATTCCGAGGCAAGTCTACTCCCGCGATTCGTGCCACAACATTCCTCCTCAGCCTTGCCGCTGCTTATGCCGGGGGTTCTTGCAAGCCACCCGGACTACACCCTTGCGCTTGAAAATCCGGCATTTCTGACACATCTTCTTAACCGAAGCGCGTACTTTCATCGCTGTTCTCCCTCTTCCAAACGACTCAACACTACCGGGCCATTCAGGCTCACGGCCACGGAGTGCTCGAAGTGAGCCGAGAGTTTCCGATCCTTGGTTAGCTGGGTCCAGCCATCCGCCCCCGCCTCCACTTTCCAGGTTCCCTCGTTCACCATGGGTTCGATGGCGATGGTCATTCCCGGACGCAGGCGCTCGTTGTGGCCCGTGGAGCGATAATGTGGAATCTGGGGTTCTTCGTGCAGTGCCCGCCCGATACCATGGCCCACGAAGTCACGCACCACCGAGAATCCGGCCGCCTCAACGTGATCCTGAATCACCGCTCCGATGTCCGCGATCCGGTTCCCGGCGGTTGCCTTTGCAATCGCCAGTTCCAGGGCCTGTTGGGTGACCTGCAGCAACTGCGCGGCGGTCGAACTCACGACTCCGATGGGAATGGTAACGGCCGCATCCCCGTAAAACCCGTCCAGCAACACACCGAAATCCACGCTGAGTATGTCACCCTCTTTAAGCTTTCTTTCGGCCGATGGAATGCCATGCACAACTTCTTCGTTGATCGAGGTGCACAGGCTGGCCGGGAACGGATACGGTCCCGCGCCATGGTAACCCAAAAACGCGGGCTGGGCCCCGGCCTCGCGGGTCAGCTTCTCCGCCAACCGATCCAGATCCAGGGTGGACACACCCGGCCGGGCGTGCTCGCGCATCGCCTTGAGCACCTCGGCCACCAAGATATCCGCCCTGCGCATGACGGCAATCTCGGCTTCGGATTTGATATAGATACTCATAAGGCGCTAGCCAATCACTTTGGCAATCTTTTCTTCAATGTCCTTGGGCGTCCCGGTTCCGTCGATGGGCCGGAGCAGCCCCTTCTCCTCGTAGTACTTCTTCAACGGCTCGGTCTGCTCCCGGTACACCGCGATTCGGTTCCGGATGGTTTCTTCGTTATCGTCCGCGCGGGTGATCAACTCGCCATCACACTTGTCGCAAACGCCCTCTTTCTCGGGAGGACTAAACATCACATGGAACATGGCTCCGCACTTGGGACAACTGCGCCGTCCGGTAAGCCGCCGGACCAGTTCCTCTTCCGGCACCTCGATGCTGACCACGTGATTCAGGCTGCGTGCCTGCTCGGAGAACACCCCCTCCAGGATCTCCGCCTGCGTAACCGCCCGAGGAAAACCGTCCAGGATACAACCCGTCCGGCAGTCGTCCGCCTGCATACGCTTCTTGAGCATGAGAACCACGACGGAATCCGGCACCAGCTCGCCCCGCTGCATGTATTCCTTGGCTTGGCGGCCCAGATCGGTTCCGTCCCGGACGGCCGCCCGCAGGAGATCCCCGGTCGATATCTGGGGCAGCTTCAACCGCTCCACCAGCCGCTGTGCCTGGGTTCCCTTGCCGGCCCCCGGAGGTCCTAGAAGAATCAGGTTCACGATCATCCCTTCCGACTGCGCCCGCGGATCCGCGGGCCCCGTGGCCCGGTCAATCCATCGTAATGGCGCGTGATTAAGTGGGTTTCAATCTGGGACACCGTGTCGAGAGAAACCCCCACGACGATGAGCAGGCTGGTCCCCCCGTAGTAGAAGGGAACGTTAAACTGCGCAATCATGATCGAGGGCAAGACGCAAACCGCGGAGACATACAACGCGCCCCCAAAAGTAATCCGGCTGAGCACCTTGTCGATGTATACGGCGGTCTGCTTTCCCGGCCGTATCCCGGGTATGTAGCCTCCGTATTTCTTCATGTTGTCGGCCACGTCGATGGGATTGAACGTAACCGCCGTGTAGAAATAGCAGAAGAATATTATCAGAACCACGTAGATGGTCATGTAGGCCCAGCTTCCCGGGGTGAGCGCCTGCTGAATGTCCTGCATCCAGGGCTTCTGGATGAAATTCGCTAAAGTGGCCGGGAAGAGCAGGATGGAAGACGCGAAGATCGGCGGAATAACCCCGGAGGTGTTCACCTTCAAGGGCAGATGGGTGCTCTGCCCGCCGTACATCTTCCGGCCCACCACCCTCCGGGCATATTGCACCGGTATCCTTCGTTGACCTCGCTCGAAGAAGACTATGACCCCCACCACAGCCACGGCGATAACCAGCACCACGAAGATGGTAAACGGCTTCATGATGCCCTTCTCGACGTAGCTGACCACGGAGAACACGGCATCCGGGAACGCGGCGACGATGCCGGCGCATATGATCAGTGATATTCCGTTGCCGATTCCTCTTTCGGTGATCTGCTCGCCCAGCCACATGATGAAAGCCGTTCCGGCGGTCAGGGAAACAACGGTCATCAACCTGAAACCCCAGCCGGGATCGGCCACCACCGGCTCGCCCAGGTTGGACTTCAGGCTTTCCAGGTAGAAGGCAATACCGATGCCCTGAATCAGGCTCAACAGCACGGTGCCGTAACGGGTGTACTGGGTAATCTTCCTGCGCCCCATCTCTCCTTCCTTCTGGAGCCGCTCGATGGACGGGACCACCACGGCCAGAAGCTGGAAAATAATGGAAGCGCTAATGTATGGCATGATACCCAACGCAAACACCGACATCTGGCGTAGGGCACCGCCGGAAAACATATTGAACAAACCGAGAAAACCCGAGCCACCCCCCAGCAGTTTCTGCACAATGCCTCGGTCCACGCCCGGCACGGTGACAAAAACGCCAATACGGTAGATCCCGAGCATGATAATCGTAAACAGAATCCGCTTTCTCAGCTCGGGAATTTTTCCCAGGTTTCCAAATACCGATGGCACTTCAGCCCTCCTTGGCCGGTTCTTCGTCCCCGGCATCTTCGCGTTTCGCGAAGGTGTCGGGAGATTGCGATTGAGGCATCGAGTCCTGCGCGGGATGTCCGCTCGCTACCGGATCCGCGCTGGGAGCGGGCTTTGAGGATCTTTTAATCTGCGAAATCACCTCGGCCGTACCGCCCGCCGCCTCGATCTTCTCCTTGGCCTTCTGGCTGAAACTCTGGGCACACACGGTCAGCTTCTTCCCCAGGTCTCCGTTCGACAGGATCTTGATCCACTCCGTCTTGCGACCGACCAGGCCGGCGCGGCACATCGCCTCCGGGTCTACCACCGCGTTCTCCTCGAAGATGTTCAGATCCCGGCAATTGACGATGATGACCTTGCGCCGGCAGTGGTTCGTAAATCCCCGCTTGGGCATTCGCCGTTGCAGGGGCATCTGTCCGCCCTCGAAGCCCGGGAAGATACTCACGCCCGAACGGGAAAGCTGGCCCTTGTGACCGCGGCCGGCGGTTTTGCCGTTGCCGCTGCCCGGGCCCCGGCCAACCCGCTTGCGCTTCTGGCGAGACCCCGAACGCGCTCTCAGTTTGTCCAAACCCATTTTAGATCTCCAAAACGTCCAGCATAAAACAGATCTTCTTCACCATGCCGCGGATGGCCGGAGTATCCTCCCGCTCCACCACCTGATGGCGTCGCTTCAGCCCCAGCCCGTCGAGTATCTTGCGCTGGTGCTGGGAACGGCCGATCCGGCTCTTCTTCAGGGTAATCTTCAACTTCTTGTCGGCCATCAGCGCAACTCCTCGGGTGACTTGCCCCTTCTCTTGGCGACCTGCTCGACGCTCTCCAACTGCTCCAGGGCGTTCATGGTCGCGTTGACCACGCTGTGGGGATTGTGACTTCCCAGGCATTTGGTCAACACGTCACGCACGCCCGCCACCTCCATCACCGCCCGGACCGGACCGCCCGCTATAACCCCAGTCCCCTTGCTGGCCGGGCGCAGCAAAACCTTACCGGCACCATAACGCCCCAGAACCTCGTGGGGAATGGTTCCATCGACAAGGGGAACGGTCACCAACTGCTTCTTGGCGTTCTCATTCGCCTTGCGGATGGCCTCGGGCACCTCTTTGGCCTTGCCCTTGCCGATGCCGACCTTCCCGTCGCCATCTCCGACCACGACAATGGCACCGAAGCGGAATCGTCGCCCACCCTTGACCACCTTGGCCACGCGGTTGATGTTGACGACCCGTTCGGTCAGTTCCACTTCATTGGCAAATCCCTGATCCACGGTTCTCATCCTCAGACCTTCAGTCCTTTCGCGCGCACACCGACGGCCACACCGGCCACCCGCCCATGGTAGGCGTAACCACTCCGATCGAACACCACCTTCTTGATGCCCTTTTCGAGGCAACGCCGGGCCAACAATTCGCCGACTTTCTGCGCCTGCTGGAGCTTTTTCAGCCCCTTGATCTGGTCCTTTAATTCCCGGTCCAGTGTGGAGGCCGCCACCAGAGTTAGCCCACTGTAGTCATCGACGACTTGGGCGTACGTATGACGAGCACTCCTAAACACTGACAAACGAGGCTTTTCGGGCGTTCCGACGACGCGCTTGCGAATGCTGTGCTTACGCTTCTGCCTCTTCCGACGCTTTCTCTCCAGATTTAAAATCATCGCACTACTCCGGTTATCCGATTGCCTTCTTGCCGGCTTTCCTAAGGATCCGCTCGCCCTCGTATGTGATTCCCTTGGCCTTGTAAGGATCCGGGTCACGGACGGTGCGGATCTTGGCCGCAAACTGGCCCACTTTCTGACGATCGATTCCGCTGATGGTTATGCGCGTGTTCTTGTCGATGGCCACATCCACCCCGTCAGGAATGGCGTGCTCTACCCGGTGGGAGAAGCCCAGGCTGAGAACCAGTTGCTTGCCGCTGGTCTCCGCCCGGTAACCAACACCGCTGATCTTGAGTACCTTCTGAAATCCTTCCAAGACGCCCTTGACCATGTTGGCGACCAGTGCCCGGACCAGCCCCTGCCTCGCACGGCTCTGGCGCTGGTTGTCACCCCGTCGAACGAGGACTCGGCCCTCTTCGACCGCGACGGTGATCCCGGAAATGACTTCCTGATCGAGCTTCCCCAGGGGCCCCTCCGCCGACACCCAGTTGCCCGCTATGGCAACCTTGACTCCTTGGGGAATGACTATCGGTTTTTTTCCTATCCGTGACACGACAAAATCCCTCTCTTCACCAAATCGAACACAAGTATTCCCCTCCAACCTTCTCGCGGCGGGCTTGACGATCGGTCATCAAACCGCGGGAGGTGGAAAGAATGGCCGTACCCAAACCGTTACGAACCCGCGGCAGCTCGCCGCTGCCGACGTACAGCCGCCGGCCCGGCCTGCTCTCACGCTTTATGCCCCGGATGATCTGAGTCCCGCCCTCGCCGTAACGCAATTCAATCACCAGCAATCCCTGCAAGCGATCGGGAACGAGCGTGAAATCATGGATGTATCCTTCCTTCTTCATGATTTCGGCCAGACGGGTCTTGAAACCGGAGGCGGGGATGCTCACCTCGTCGTGGTACGCCCGACAAGCGTTTCTTACTCTCGTCAGAAAGTCAGAAATGGGATCATTGATTCCGGACATGGTAAACCCTTTCCTTTTCCTTACCAGCTGGCTTTGACAACGCCGGGGATCTCCCCGTTTAGCGCCAGGGTCCGAAAACAGATCCTGCACATGTCGAACCGCCTAAAATAAGCCCGGGAACGCCCACAAAGCGGGCAACGGTTGTACTGGCGTACTTTGAACTTTTGCTTCCTCTTAGCCTGCGCGATCTTCGACTTCTTAGCCACGGAACTCTCCTTTAGCGTCGAAACGGCATACCCAGGTGCGTCAACAGGGCACGACCCTCTTCATCCGTTTTGGCTGTGGTAATTACGGAAACATTCAATCCCTTGATCTTCTCTATCTTGTCGTAATCGATCTCCGGAAAGACAATTTGCTCCCGGATCCCCAGAGTGAAGTTGCCCTTCCCGTCAAACGACCGCCGGGACACTCCCCGGAAGTCGCGGACCCGGGGGATGGCCACGTTCATCAGACGATCCAGGAACTCGTACATGCGGTCTTTCCGTAGGGTAACCATGCAGCCGATGGGCAATCCCTCGCGCAACTTGAAGTTGGCAATGGACTTCCGCGAGCGGGTTATCACCGGGTGTTGACCGGTAATGGTTGCAATCTCCCCCGACGACGATTCTAGAATCTTCGGGTTCTGCAACGCCTCTCCCAGTCCCATGTTCACAACAACCTTGTGCAAGCGCGGGACCTGCATGTGGTTCTGGTACCCGAACTCCTTCATCATCTTCGGGACCACGTCTTTTTCGAACATTTCTTTTAGCCTAGGCATAGCATGTTCTCCAGCCGGCCTCACTTGTCAATGCTTTCATTACACTTCTTGCAAAAGCGGACCTTGTTCCCCTCCAGTTTTCGTAATCCAATCACGGTGGGCTGGTTGCATTTGCTGCAGACCAGGCGCACGTTCGAGATGTGAATGGACGCGGAAACCTCGATGATCCCTCCCTGGGGAGCCTTTTGATCCCTTCCGGCCTTCACGTGGCGCTTGACCTTGTTGACGCCCTCGACAACCACCCGCTGCTTGTCCCGGTTGATCTCCAGCACCTTCCCGCGCTGGTTGCGGTCCTTGCCGGTAAGCACCAGCACCGTGTCGTTTTTTTTGATTCTCATGGCCATACTCACTTCCGTATCAAAGCACCTCGGGAGCCAGGGAGACGATCTTCATGAATTTCTTCGCGCGAAGCTCCCGGGCCACTGGACCGAAAATGCGAGTTCCGATGGGCTCCATCTTGTTGTCAATCAAAACGGCCGAGTTGTCGTCGAACTTGATGTAAGTGCCATCCGGCCTTCCAACCGCCTTGGCCGTCCGGACAATCACGGCCCGACGCAACTCTCCCTTTTTCACCTTGGACTCCGGCAAGGCTTCCTTTACCGAGACGACGATGATATCGCCGATCCCGGCGTATTTACGCTTGGAACCGCCAAGCACCTTGACGCACTGCACCCGCTTCGCCCCCGAGTTATCCGCAACATTGAGCATCGACTGCATCTGTATCATTGTCGTCTCCTAAACAGTCTTCCGGGTGATACGATCGGAAGACTCAGCCTCTTGCAGCCTCCAACACCTTCCGAACCCGCCAGTGCTTCGTTTTGCTCAACGGACGCGTTTCCACGATCTCAACCCGATCGCCCAGGCGGCAGGTGTTTCTCTCATCGTGCGCCTTGAAACGCCGCCGTCGCTGGATGTACTTCTTGTACCGGGGATGTATAACGGTAGTGCGCACCTCGATCACTACGGTTTTGTCCATCTTGTTGCCAACGACGACCCCGGTCCTCGCCTTGGGAATACCTCTATGCTTCCGTTTCACCATATCCTATATCCTCAACCTTTCGTGGACGCTTCCCGTTCCTCGACGGTCAACAACCTGTGCTTGCCAAGCTCGTGCTCGCGGATGACGGTCTTCACCCGCGCCAGATCGTGCTTGGTTTGTGTCAGCTTGGACACATCATCGAGCTGCCCGGTGGCATGCTGAAACTTGAGATTGAAAACATCCTGCCTGAGATCCTCCACCACCTGGCGCAGTTCCTCCAGCGTACGCTCCCGGTACTCGCTAGCCTTCATACCTCTTCCCTCCGGGATATCACCTTCGTGGGAATGGGAAGCTTGCGCCCGGCCAGCCGGAAAGCCTCCCGGGCCACCGGCTCCTCCATACCTTCGATCTCGAAGAGGATCCGGCCCGGCTTGATCACCGCCACCCATGACTCGGGAGATCCCTTGCCCTTCCCCATGCGGGTCTCCAGCGGCTTCTTGGTCAAGGGCTTGTCCGGGAAAATCCTTACCCAGACCTTGCCTCCGCGCTTTATGTGCCGGGCAATGGCAATCCGGCTAGCCTCGATCTGCCGGGCGGTGGTCCACCCGCAAGCGGTAGCCATAATGCCCACATCCCCAAATGCCAGATCGGAGCCGCGGTAGGCCTTGCCCCTGCGCTTGCCTTTCTGCTGTTTTCTCCACTTGGTTTTACTGGGCTGCAGCATAACAGTCTCCCTTTATTTACCGGCACCGCGCGATCTCTTGTCCAGCACTTCCCCTCGGAATATCCAAACCTTGACGCCGATAGTTCCGTAGGTCGTCTTGGCCGTAGCCACCCCGTAGTCGATGTCGGCCCGGAGCGTGTGCAACGGCACGCGTCCATCCCGGTACCATTCCTTCCTGCCCATCTCGGCTCCCCCCAGCCGCCCGGCACAGCGGATCTTGATCCCCTTGGCGCCGAACTTCATAGAGGTGGAAACGGCTTTCTTCATCGCCCGCCTGAACGCGATCCGGTTGACCAGCTGGCTGGCCACGTTCTCGGCGACCAGTTGTGCGTCCAATTCCGCCTTGCGCACCTCGCGTATATTGAGAAATACCTCGCTCTCTACCTGCTTCTGCAACTCATCCTTCAGACTCTCCACTCCCGCGCCCCGTTTTCCGATGACGATGCCGGGACGAGCCGTGTGCACGTTTATTTTAGCCTTGTCTCCGGCCCTCTCGATGAAAACTCGGGAGATCCCGGCGCGCTCCAAGTGCTTGCGGATGTAACGCCGTATAAGGATGTCCTCATGGAGCCACTTGGCGTAATTTTTTCTCGAAACCCACTTGGAGTCCCACGACCGGATGACGCCCAGCCTGAAACCGATTGGATTTACTTTCTGGCCCAAAGAATACCTCCTAAACTAGAGTCCACCTCGAAACGTAGTGGACACAAACAAAAACCCAATGATTTCAAGGTGCCCGTCCTCGGAAAATGGGGACATGAGACGGGCACTTACCAGTTCACGACCGCTCTTCTAGCAAGAACGAGACGTGGCTGGTCTTCTTCTGCACCGGGGTGGCCCGGCCCATGGCCCGGGGAATGAAACGCTTCAGAGTGGGCCCCTGGTTCACCTGGATCTCCTTCACCACCAGCGTGTCTACATCGATGTCTCCGGATGCCGCCGCGTTGGCCACGGCCGCCCGCAACATCTTGGCCAGCGGTCCCGCCGCCGCGCGGTTGGTGAAATCGAGAATGGACAACGCCTGTTCGACCCGACATCCCCGGATGATCTTGGTCACCGCGCGCACCTTCCTCGGAGCTACCCGGAGATACCTCAAAATCGCGCTCTTGTGCTTGTCGGCGAGACGCTCCTCGGCCTCTTTCTCGCGCCTCTGCTTGCGTCTCTCTCTGCGGTTCATGATTCACCTCAAATCCCGCCAAACGCCTCGCGCCGCAAAACGCGCGGCACCAAAACCGATTCACGGGCGGATGTAAACTCCGATGAAACCTAACTCAAAATCAATGAGTTCCGACCTTTCAAACACCTACGCTTTTTTCAAGACCTCGCTTGAAAAAAGTGCTGGTTTAATATCAAGCACCTAGCCCTTCTTGCCAGGCCTCGGCTTCGTCTTGCGATCGCCCGAGTGTCCCCTAAACATCCTGGTGGGGGAGAACTCCCCCAGCTTGTGCCCCACCATGTTCTCGGAGACAAAAACGGGCATGAACTTGTTTCCATTGTGCACCGCGAATGTCATGTTCACCATCTCCGGAAGAATGGTAGAGCGACGCGACCACGTCCGGATGACTTTCTTGTCACCGGTTCTCTCGGCCTCGCGAATTTTCCTCATCAGATGCTCATCCACAAACGGACCTTTTTTGACAGATCTTGCCACGGCTTATCCTCACCTGCTCTTCTTGGTTTTGCGCCGACGGACAATGAACTTGTCCGTGCGACGGTTTTTCCTGGTTTTATGACCCTTGGTGGGGTGCCCCCAGGGGGTCACCGGGTGGGGATTACCCTGCCCGGCCCGGCCTTCCCCGCCTCCGTGGGGATGATCCACCGGATTCATGGCTACGCCTCGGACGGCAGGGCGCCTCCCCTTCCAGCGAGTCCGCCCCGCCTTGCCAATGCTAACGTTCTCATGCTCGACGTTGCCCAACTGGCCTACGGTAGCCCAGCAATTCCGATGCACCTTCCGAACCTCGCCGGAAGGCAGCCTGACCTGGACGTATTTACCCTCTTTGGCAATGATCCGACCCGCTGAGCCACCGGCCCGGATCAACTGGCCCCCCTTACCCAACTTGATTTCCAGGTTGTGAACGGTAGTCCCTTGGGGAATTTTGTTCAACGGAAGGTGGTTGCCGGACTTGATGTCGGCCTGCTCGCTGGCCACCACGGTATCGCCCACCTTTAAATCCACCGGCCATAGTATATAGGCCTTGACCCCGTCAAGATAGTGAAGCAGCGCGATGTGCGCCGAACGGTTGGGATCGTATTCGATGGACTTCACCTTGGCCGCTATGCCCAACTTCCGTCGCTTGAAGTCGATCCTTCTCAGCTTGCGCTTGTGACCGCCGCCCCGGTGGCGAACGGTGATGCACCCACGATTGTTGCGACCACTGGATCGCTTCTTCGGACCCACCAAACTCTTTTCCGGCTGGTTGGCGGCCAGGAAACTATAATCGTTGGCGGTCATGCCGCGCCGGCCGGGAGTAATTGGATTGTAGGTCTTATGTGCCATACTTACCTCACAAACAGGCTACACACCGGTGAAGAACTCGACCCGGTCCCCTTCACGCAACCGCACAATGGCCTTCTTCCATGAGGGCCGCTTGCCGGTGTTCTGACCCACCCTCCTCCAGCGAGAGGGGGTCCGGAAGGTGTTCACGGACACCACCTTGACACCGAAAAGCTTTTCCACGGCCAAGCGTATATCGATCTTGTTGGCATCCTTGGCTACCCGGAAGACAACCTGGTTGCTCTTCTCGTTGAGCATGTTACCTTTTTCGGTTACCAGGGGCCTGAGAATAACCTCTTCTGGAAATTTCATGGCATCAGGTCCTCTTGAAGTTGCCTAACCGATGTCTCGCTGATTACGATGTTCTCGAACCGTAGTAACTCGACCACGTTCAGGCCTTCCGGCGTGCGGACCCCCACATCCGGAATGTTGCGGGCGGACAGCTTCAAATTGAGGTTGTCCTTGGCGTCCACCAGCAGAGCCCGCGACAGCCCAAAGCTTTTCAGTATCTCGAAAAGGCGCTTGGTCTTGATCTCGCCGAGGGCGAAGTCCTTCACTACCACCAACTTGTTATCCCGGGCCTGGCCGCTCAGAACCGATCGCAGCACCTTCCGACGAACCTTCTTGGGCAACCGGTACGCATACGATCGCGGCTTGGGCCCGAAAGCCTTGCCACCGCCCACGTGATGCGGGGCCCGCTCGGTGCCCTGCCGGGCGCGCCCGGTGCGCTTCTGCTTAAACGGCTTGGCACCCGTGCCCGAGACGGTACCCCGGGTCTTGGTGGAAGCGGAGCCCTTGCGACGACGGGCCATCTGGTTTCGGACCGCTTCCCCGATCAGATCCTCCCGGTACTCCTGTCCGAATACCTCGCCGGCCAGATCGAGCGTCCCGATTTTCTTGTGCTCCAGATTCCATACATCCACGGTCGGCATTACGAACTCCCTATGTACGAATCTCTACGTCGACGCCGGCGGAAAGATCCAGCTTCATCAGGGCATCCAGGGTCTGCTGGGTGGGCTCGAGAATGTCGAGCAGGCGCCTGTGAATCCGGATCTCGAACTGTTCGCGGGACTTCTTATCGACATGGGGCGAGCGCAGGACCGTGTAGCGGCTGATCCTGGTCGGCAGGGGAATGGGACCCGACACCTTCGCTCCGGTCTGGCGGGCGGTATCGCCGATCTCGCGGGACGACTGATCCAGCAGTTTGTGATCGTAAGCTTTCAGCCTAATTCTGATTTTCTGAATGTTCATAATAGCCCTACTCGATAATTTCGGTAATCACGCCGGCGCCCACCGTCCGGCCGCCCTCGCGAATGGCGAACCGCAACTCTTTCTCCATCGCTATCGGCGTGGTCAACTCGACTTTCATGTTGGTGTTGTCCCCCGGCATTACCATCTCCACTCCCTCCGGCAACTCCACCGTCCCGGTCACGTCCGTCGTCCGGAAGTAAAATTGCGGCCGGTACCCCTTGAAAAACGGCGTGTGCCGTCCCCCCTCCTCCTTCGTCAACACATACACCTCCGCCCTGAACTTCGTGTGCGGATGAATACTCTTCGGCTGCGCAAGCACCTGCCCCCGCTCTACATCCTCTCGCTTGACCCCGCGCAGCAAACACCCGATGTTGTCTCCCGCGCGCCCCTCGTCCAATAGCTTGCGGAACATCTCCACACCCGTCACCACCGTGCTCGTCGTCTCCTTGAACCCCACTATCTCCACCGTCTCCCCAACCTTTACAATCCCTCGCTCCACTCGCCCCGTCGCCACCGTCCCACGCCCGGATATCGAAAAAACGTCCTCCACCGGCAACAAAAACGGCTTGTCCGTCGCTCGCACCGGCTCAGGGATCGACTCGTCCATCGCCTTTAATAACTTCCCGATCTGCCCGCACCACTCGCAGTCTTCTTTCCCGCACCCACACTGTATCGCCTTCAGCGCGCTCCCGGTTACCACCGGTATCTTGTCCCCGGGGAACTTGTACACGGTCAACAGATCCCGCACCTCCAACTCCACCAGTTCCAATAGATCGTTGTCGTCCACCGCGTCAGCCTTGTTCAAGAACACCACCATCGCCGGCACGTTCACCTGCCGCGCCAACAAGATGTGCTCCCGCGTCTGCGGCATGGGTCCGTCTTCCGCGCTCACCACCAAGATCGCACCGTCCATCTGCGCCGCCCCGGTGATCATGTTCTTGATGTAGTCAGCGTGCCCGGGACAGTCCACGTGCGCGTAGTGCCGCTTCTCCGTCTCGTACTCCACGTGACTCGTCGCTATCGTCAATATCTTCATCTCGTTACGCCGCCCCTGGGCGATGGATGCCTTGGCCACCTGCTCGTACGACTGGAACTGCGCCAGCCCTTTCCCCTCCTGCACCTTGGTGATCGCCGAGGTCAACGTGGTCTTCCCGTGATCCACGTGCCCAATCGTCCCCACGTTCACGTGCGGCTTGGTCCTCTTGAATTTCTCCTTGGCCATCTGATACTCCTTAGGGTTGTTCAAAAGGGTTATTCAAAAAACCCATATAAAACTCATCTTACAAGCGAGCAAACACCGACCGTGCGCCGCAGTTTTACCTGGACGCCCAATCCGCTACCTGCAACAATTTTTAAATTGATCAAATCTGCAGAGATGCGGTGGCTCAGTCAGGACAAGCTCCCAGAGAAAATTCCCGAGAGCGACGATCGCCCGCTTCAAGATTTTCAAAGATCCCATGGCGGCTCGGGCCGCCATGTCGGCCGTCACCAACGGTAGTGGGCAAACGCCTTGTTCGCCTCGGCCATCTTGTGGGTATCTTCACGCTTTTTGATGGAACTCCCACGATTGTTTGCCGCATCGATCAACTCGGCGGCCAAACGCTCCATCATGGTTTTCTCGCCCCGCGCTCGGGCATAGGTAATGAGCCACCGCATGGCTAGAGCCGTCCGGCGCAAGGGGCGAATCTCCACGGGTACTTGATACGTGGCACCTCCCACCCTACGCGCCTTCACCTCTATCACCGGCTTTACGCTATCCATAGCTCTCTTGAAGAGCTTTAGTGGATCTTCTCGAGTCCGCTGCTCGATGACGTCCATCGCACCGTAAAAGATACGCTCCGCCAAGGACTTCTCTCCCCGGTGCATGAGGTTGTTGACGAACTTCATCACTAACCGATCGTGGTACTTGGGATCGGGCAGAACCTTGCGCTTTATAATTTGTCCACGACGAGACATCGAATAAACTCCCGGCCCTACTTGGGGCGCTTGGTACCGTACTTCGACCGGCTTTTCTTCCGGCCCTGGACACCGACGGAATCCAGGGTCCCCCGGATGACGTGGTAACGTACCCCCGGTAGATCCTTGACACGTCCCCCGCGGATGAGCACCACCGAATGCTCCTGCAGATTGTGACCCACGCCCGGAATATAGGACGTGACTTCCAAACCGTTGGTCAAGCGCACCCGAGCCACCTTCCTCAATGCGGAGTTGGGCTTCTTGGGTGTGGTGGTATAAACGCGAACGCACACGCCCCTAACTTGAGGACACTTCTTCATGGCCGGCGCCTTGGTTCGATCCTTCTGCAATCTCCGGGCTCGGCGTACCAACTGGTTAATCGACGGCATCTAATGAACCTCTCTTCCCCCCTCCGCAAAGCTAACATGCGGTATCTTGGGGGGAAACGGAGCAGAGAGTTTAGGTCTCCAAAAACCTTAAGTCAAGATGTTTTCGCCCTTTAGACTCTTTTTTCCCCTGTTTCTGGGGCCCCGGCAGAAGACCCCGGTGTTTCTTTGTAACCACTCAATTACAAAAGACATATTTCTCATGCGGGCGTGGCCTGGGTTTCCGAATCGGGCTCGGCCACGACTTTCTCCTCGGCCGACTCTTCCTCGGGCAACTCCACATCGATTTTAAAGCGCTTGTATTCGACTCTTCCGGTACCCGCGGGAATCAATCGCCCCATGATGACGTTTTCCTTCAGGCCGGTGAGGTGATCGGTCTTCCCTTGGATAGCCGCCTCGGTAAGCACCTTGGTGGTTTCCTGAAACGAGCTTGCGGAAATGAAGCTGTCGGAAGAAAGGGCTCCCTTGGTGATGCCCAGGAGCATGGGCTCGCCAATGGCCGGCTGCTTGCCCTCGGAAAGGATACGCTCGTTCTCCTCCTCGAATGCATGGCGATCGACCTGCTCGTCCACCAGGAAATTGGTGTCGCCCACTTCCTTGACGCGAATACGGCGCAGCATCTGGCGGACGATGACCTCCACGTGCTTGTCGTTGATGCGCACACCCTGGAGGCGGTACACCTCCTGGATCTCGTTCACCAGGTACTTGGCCAGCTCCTTCTCTCCCTGCACCTTGAGAATGTCGTGCGGGTTGGCGGCCCCGTCCATGAGGGGCTCGCCCGCCCGGATATAATCCCCCTCGTGCACGCTGATGTGCTTACCCTTGGCCACCAGATATTCCTTCGGCTCCCCTATCTCGGGGGTGATGATGACCCGGCGCTTTCCCTTGAGATCCTTACCGAAGCTAACACTGCCGTCGATCTCGGAGATGATGGCCACGTCCTTGGGCTTGCGGGCCTCGAACAACTCGGCCACCCGTGGCAACCCGCCGGTAATGTCCTTGGTCTTGGTGGTCTCACGCGGGATCTTGGCCAATATGTCCCCGGCCTGCAGCTCCTGACCTTCGGTTACCAGAATGTTCGCCCCCACCGGCATCAGATAGCGGGCCATGGCCTGGGTTCCCGGGAGCTTCAGGGTCAGCTTGGGATCCTTGGCATCCTTGATGGATACCCGCGGACGGGCGTCCGGGTCCTTCGATTCCGTAATGACCCGGCTGATCAGACCGGTCACCTCGTCCACCTTCTCCTCCATGGTCACGCCCTGGAGAATGTCGCCGAACTGAACGATCCCGGGCACTTCCGTCAGGATTGACATGGCAAACGGATCCCATTCCGCCAACGCGGTCTGCGGCTCGATCCGCTGGCCGTCGCCCACCAACAGTCTGGCGCCGTAGATCAGCGTGTACCGCTCACGCTCACGACCGCCTTCGTCCACGACGGCGACCGCTCCGTTGCGGTTCATGACCACGAAGTATTCCCGCCCGGTATCGTCCTTCTTGGGCGCCACGGTCAGGTTTTTAAAGGCCACCGTGCCGGACGTCCGGTTCTCCAGGGAGCTTTGCTCGGCGCGCCGGGTGGCCGTACCACCGATGTGGAAGGTACGCATGGTGAGCTGAGTGCCCGGCTCCCCGATAGACTGGGCCGCGATCACTCCGGCCGCCTCCCCCAGATTGACCATCATGCCCCGGGACAGATCGCGTCCGTAGCATTTAGCGCATATACCTGGACGGGCCCGACAAGTCAAAACCGATCGGATCAGCACCTTCTCGATGCCGGCGTCGCGGATCTTATCAACCTTGCTCTCGTCAATCTCCTCGCCGGACGACACCAATATATCTCCGGTGACCGGATCCTTGATGTCCTCCAGCGCCACCCTGCCCAGGATCCGCTCGGACAACGGCTGAATGATCTCGCCGCCCTCCACCAGCGGCGTCAGGTAGATGCCGTCCAGGGTATGACAGTCGAAATCGATGATGGTGGCATCCTGAGCCACGTCAACCAGTCGGCGGGTGAGATAGCCGGAGTTGGCGGTCTTCAGGGCCGTGTCCGCCAGGCCCTTGCGGGCGCCGTGGGTAGAGATGAAGTATTGCAGAACCGTCAATCCCTCGCGGAAGTTGGCGGTGATGGGCGTCTCGATGATCTCGCCCGAAGGCTTGGCCATCAGACCGCGCATGCCGGCTAGCTGCCGGATCTGCTGCTGCGATCCCCGGGCCCCCGAGTCGGCCATCATATAAATGGGGTTGAAACTGGGTATTCTACGTTTTTTGCCGGTGGAATCGCGGGCCTCCTCGGTGCCGATAGCATTCATCATCTCGGTCGCCACTCTCTCGGTGGCCTCGGCCCAGACGTCGATGACCTTGTTGTAGCGCTCGCCGTCGGTGATCAGCCCCTCGGTGTACTCATCGCTGACCGTGGAGAGCTCCTGGTTGGCTTCATCCAGGATTTTCGCCTTGCTCTCGGGAATGTGCATGTCGTCCATGCAGATGGATATTCCCGCATGAGTGGCGAAGGTGAACCCCAGCGTGCGCAGGCGATCGGCCAGGAGCACGGTCTTCTTCTGGCCGCCGATCCGATAGCACATGTCGACCAGGCCGGCCAGGGCCTTCTTGTCCATAACCCGGTTTACCTCGGAAAAGGCAATCCCCTCGGGTATCACCTCGTAAAGCAGCGCACGGCCGACCACGGTATCCACCAACCGGCCTTCGACCCGAACCTTCACCTTGGCCTGTAGATCCGCAACACCGGCGTCGTAGGCCTGGCGCAATTCCGAGAGGTTGGAAAAGACCTTCCCCTCGCCCGCGGCCATAGCCCGCTCGCGGGACATGTAGTAACAACCCAAGACGATGTCCTGGCTGGGCACGATGACAGGACTTCCGTGGGCGGGGGAGAGGATGTTATTGGTGGACATCACCAGCACCCGGGCCTCCATCTGGGCCTCGACGGAAAGCGGCACGTGAACGGCCATCTGGTCCCCGTCGAAGTCCGCGTTGAAGGCCACGCACACCAGCGGGTGCAACTGGATGGCCTTGCCCTCGATCAGGATGGGCTCAAAAGCCTGGAATCCCAGCCGGTGCAGAGTGGGTGCGCGGTTCAGCAACACGGGGTGCTCGCGGATGACCTCTTCCAGGATATCCCAGACCTCGGGTTTCTCCTTCTCCACCACCCGCTTGGCGCTCTTTATGGTGGTAACGTAACCCCGCTCCTCCAGCTTGCTGTAGATGAAGGGCTTGAACAACTCCAGGGCCATCTTCTTGGGCAAACCGCACTGGTGCAGCTTGAGCTCCGGTCCCACCACGATGACCGAACGTCCCGAGTAATCCACGCGCTTGCCCAGAAGGTTCTGCCGGAACCGGCCCTGCTTGCCCTTGAGCATGTCGGAAAGCGACTTGAGCGGCCGTTTGTTGGGCCCGGTGATCACCTTTCCGCGCCGGCCGTTGTCGAACAGCGCGTCAACCGCCTCCTGCAGCATCCGCTTCTCGTTGCGGATTATGATCTCCGGCGCGTTCAGCTCCTGCAGCCGCTTCAGCCGGTTGTTCCGGTTAATGACCCGACGATAGAGGTCATTCAGGTCGCTGGTGGCGAAGCGCCCGCCGTCCAGGGGGACCAGGGGCCTGAGATCGGGCGGGATGACCGGAATCACTTCCATGATCATCCATTCGGGACGGTTGCCCGAATTGCGGAACGCCTCCACTACCTTCAAACGCTTGGCCAGTTTCTTGCGCTTGGCGTCCGAGGTGGATGCGCGCATATCCTTGCGAAGACTGGTGCTGAGCTGTTCCAGGTCGAGCTGCTTTAGAAGCTCCTGGATGGCCTCCGCTCCCATCTGGGCCCGGAACCCCTCCGGCCCCAGTTCCTCCTTCAGTTTCAGGTACTTCTCCTCGCTGACGATCTGCTTCTGCTCCAGGCTGCTCTTGCCGGGATCGAGAACGATGTAGGCCTCGCAGTAGAGAACCTTCTCCAGTTCCTTCAGGGTAATGTCCAACAGGGTGCCGATCCGGGAGGGTAGGCTCTTTAGAAACCAGATGTGCGCCACCGGAGTGGCCAGGGTGATGTGACCCATGCGTTCTCTGCGAACCTTGCTCTGGATGACCTCGACGCCGCACTTCTCACAGACCACGCCCCGGTGTTTCATTCGCTTGTACTTGCCGCAGTTACACTCGTAGTCCTTGACCGGCCCGAAAATCTTGGCGCAGAAAAGTCCGTCCCGCTCGGGTTTGAAGGTGCGGTAGTTGATGGTTTCGGGCTTCTTGACTTCGCCGAAGGACCACTCGCGGATCTTCGCCGGGCTGGCCAGCCCGATCCGCACGGCGGCGACATTCAGGGGATCCTTCGGCTTTTCGAAAAAGTTGATGAAGATGTCCTTCAAGACGATCTCCTTTTCTTACTGAGCGGCCTGCTTGGCCTGTTCTGCCTCGATCAGCTCCACGTCCAGGGCCAGACTCTGTAACTCTTTCACCAGAACGTTGAACGCTTCCGGCAGCCCCGATTCCAGAACCTGCTCTCCCTTGACTATGGCCTCGTACATCCTGGTGCGGCCGGCCACATCGTCGCTCTTGACCGTGAGAAACTCCTGGAGGGTGTAGGCGGCCCCGTAAGCCTCCATGGCCCAGACCTCCATCTCTCCCAAGCGCTGGCCGCCGAACTGAGCCTTGCCGCCCAACGGCTGCTGGGTCACCAGCGAATAGGGACCGATGGACCGGGCATGTATCTTATCGTCCACCAGGTGGTGCAGCTTCATCATGTACATCGAACCCACGGTCACGTCGGAACGGAAGGCTTCGCCGGTCCGCCCGTCAAAAAGGACCGTCTGGCCGCTGTCGGGCAGGCCGGCCTCCTTGAGTAGGGCGCGGATGTCGACCTCCTTGGCCCCGTCGAAAACCGGGGTGGCCATGAACACGCCATCCTTCAGGCCGCGGGCCAGACGGATGACATCGGCATTGGAGAGGCCGTCGATGAACTTGCCGATCTCCTTGTCCGAGTAAACCTTCTTCATGTAAGCGCGCACCGCGTCGGCACCCACTCCCTCATCGAGCATGGCCTGGATCTTCCCGCCCAACTCCTGGGCCGCCCAGCCCAGGTGGGTCTCGAGAATCTGGCCCACGTTCATTCGCGAAGGGACTCCCAACGGATTGAGCACGATGTCGACGGGAGCGCCGTTGGGCATGTAGGGCATGTCCTCTTCGGGAAGAATGCGCGAGATGACCCCCTTGTTGCCGTGCCGTCCGGCCATCTTGTCGCCCACCGAAAGCTTGCGCTTGATGGCGACAAACACCTTGACCATCTTGATGACGCCCGGCGGCAGCTCGTCCCCCTTCTTCATGCGATTGATCTTGTCGCCAAACACCATCTTGATCAGTTCGATCTGCTCGTTGTAGTTCTCGACAATCTTCTCGATCTTCTCGTCGATCTTCTCGTCGGTGGTGTTGATGTCCCGCCAGCAGTTGTCCGGCAGGCTCTCTAGGACCTCGTCGGTAAAACGCTTGCCCTTGGACAGGATGGTCTTGTTCTTCAAATTGGTCAGGCGGGAAGCCGCCACCTTACCCTCCAGCAGGCGGTGAAACTTCTTGCGGGCCGACTCGGTGATGATCTTGATCTCGTCGTTTTGATCCTTGAGCAACCGGGCTTCTTCCGAGTCCTCGATCTCACGGGTTCGCTCGTCCTTGTCCACGCCCTTGCGGGAAAACACCCGGGCGTCGACCACCGTCCCGGAGATCCCCGGGGCCACGCGCAGGGAAGTATCGCGGACGTCGCCGGCCTTCTCTCCAAAGATGGCCCTGAGCAGCTTCTCCTCCGGGCTCAGCTGAGTTTCGCCCTTGGGGGTGATCTTGCCCACCAGGATGTCGCCGGGATTGACCTCGGCCCCGATTCGCACGATGCCGCTATCGTCCAAGTCCCGCAGGGATTCATCGCCCACGTTGGGGATGTCGCGGGTGATCTCCTCGCGGCCCAGCTTGGTGTCCCGGGCAATACAGTCCAGCTCTTCGATGTGGACGGAGGTGAAGCTGTCGTCCTTGACCATGCGCTCGCTGATGAGGATGGAATCCTCGAAGTTGTACCCGCCCCAGGGCATGAACGCCACGGTGGCGTTCTGGCCCAGGGCCAGTTCCCCCATGGAGGTGGCCGGTCCATCGGCCAGGATGTCGCCGCCATTCACCCGGTCCCCCTTATGCACGATGGGTTTCTGGGTGATGCAAGTGCTCTGGTTGGACCGCTGGAACTTGATCAGGTTGTAGATATCCACCTCGCTGCCAACATCGCCGGCGCCGGCGTCTGCGGCCTTGACCACGATGCGAGTGGAATCCACCGAATCCACGGTGCCGTCCCGACGCGCCACCATGCAAACGCCGCTGTCCCGCGCGACGATTGCCTCCAAGCCCGTGCCGATGAGCGGCGCGTGGGTGCAAATAAGCGGTACGGCCTGTCGCTGCATATTGGAACCCATCAACGCCCGGTTGGCGTCGTCGTTCTCCAGAAACGGGATCAGCGAGGCGGCCACGGAAACCAACTGGTTGGGGGAAACGTCCATCAAATCCACATCGGTGGGAGCGGCGATGACAAACTCTCCGTTGTGGCGGGTGGACACCAAATCGCTGGTGAACCGCCCCTGGTCATCGAGCTTGGCGTTGGCCTGGGCGATGGTGTGGTTTTCCTCCTCCAGAGCGCTGTAGAAGGTCACCTCGCCGGTGACCCGCCCGTCCTTGACCGTCTGGTAAGGTGTCTCCACGAAGCCGAATTCATTGACCCGGGCGTAGGTGGACAGGGAAGCGATCAGGCCGATGTTGGGACCTTCCGGCGTCTCGATGGGGCAAATGCGGCCGTAGTGGGTGTTGTGCACGTCCCGCACCTCGAACCCGGCCCGCTCGCGGGTCAACCCGCCGGGGCCCAGCGCCGATAAACGCCGCTTGTGAGTCACTTCCGAGAGAGGGTTGGTCTGATCCATGAACTGGCTCAACTGGCTGGATCCGAAGAACTCCTTGATCACCGCGCTGACCGGCTTGGCGTTGATCAGGTCGTGCGGCATCAGGGTCTCGATCTCCTGCAGGCTCATCCTCTCCTTGATGGCCCGCTCCATGCGAACCAGCCCGATGCGGTACTGGTTTTCCAGAAGCTCTCCGACACTGCGAACCCTCCGGTTGCCCAGGTGATCGATGTCATCGACCGTCCCCTGACCATCGCGCAAACCCAGCAGGTAGCGAACCGTCTCCAGAATGTCCTTCTTGGTCAACACCACGTTGTCCAGGGGCTCCTTGAGCCCGAACTTGTAGTTGAGCTTGAGCCTTCCGACCTTGCTCAGATCGTAGCGCTCCGGATTGAAGAACAGGTTGTGGAACAGCTTCTGAGCCGAATCCAGCGTGGGGGGGTCCCCGGGGCGCAGCCGGCCGTAGATCTCGATCAAGGCATCCTCGGGGCTGCCGACCTTGTCGTCCTGCAGCGTGTCGCGCAGCCAGGGGCCCACGTTCAGGCCGTCGATGTAGAGAACGTCGAGATCGAGGATGCCGTGCTTGCGCAACAGGTCGATCTTGGCCTCGGTAAGCTCCTCGTTGCACTCCATGAGGATCTCGCCGGTCTCCTCGTCAATGACGTCGTGTGCGGCGACCTTCGAGAGGATCTCCTCCTTCTGCACCGGCAGAAACTTCAAACCCAGCTGCTTGAACCGCTCGATGGCCCGGCGGTTGAATTTCCGGTTCTTGTGAACCAGGATTTCCCGCGTTTCGGGATCACGCACGTCCCGGACGGCCCGGAGTTCGGGCAGGCGATCGAGATCGATGCTCTTGTGGTACTTGCCTCCCTTATCGAACCGGACCACCTCGGTCTGGTAGTAATAGTTCAACAGCTCCTCGGTCGAGTATCCCAGCGCGCGCAGAAGCACGGTGGCCGGTAGCTTGCGCCGGCGATCGATGCGCACAAAAAGGTGGTCGCGAACATCAAACTCGAAATCCAACCAGGAACCCCGGTAGGGGATGACCCGGGCGGAGAACAGCAGCTTGCCCGAAGAATGGGTCTTGCCGTGATCGTGGTTGAAGAAAACGCCGGGAGACCGGTGTAGCTGGCTGACCACCACCCGCTCGGTTCCGTTGATGATGAAGGTGCCCTTGTCGGTCATGATCGGGATTTCCCCGAAATAAACCTCCTGCTCCTTCACATCGCGGATGGACTTGGTGCCGGTCTCCTCGTCCTTGTCCCACACCACCAAGCGAATCACCACCTTGATGGGAGCCGCGTAGGTCATGCCCCGTTGATGACACTCGTCCACGTCATACTTGGGCCGCTCCATGACGAACTGGACGAACTCCAAAGACGACGTCTCGTTGAAGTCCTTGATTGGAAAAACGCTCTTGAACACCCCCTGCAAACCGATGTCCTGACGCACATCCGGTGTAATTTCAGACTGGAGAAACTTGTGGTAGGAGTGTTTCTGGACATCGATCAAATTAGGAATATCAACGATTTTCTCGATCTGCGCAAAGTTCTTGCGCACCCGAAAGTTACTCTGGATCACGGTGGCCATGCACTGCTCCTGGTTAGGGTAAACCCCAAAAACAACTGGCGCCGCAAACTTCGCGGAACAAGGCCGATTTGCGAACGTCCAAAGACTTAGGTGCGACTCAAGATGATGAGTTTCGACATCTCAAGTGTCTAGACATCACAAAACACCACATCGCCGGGATTATTTCAGCGCTACTTTGGCTCCCGCCTCTTCCAACTTCTTCTTGGCTTCCTCGGCAGCGGCCTTGTCCACTCCCTCCTTCACCGATTTAGGCGCACCATCCACCACGTCCTTGGCATCCTTCAGACCCAACCCGGTGAGCTCGCGCACAGCCTTGATGACCTTGATTTTCTCGTCGCCGAAGGATTCGAGAATAACGTCGAACTCGGTCTGCTCCTCCACCTCGGCGACGGGCGCCGCGCCCATGGCCATGGCGGTCATGGGAGCGGCCGCTTCCACGCCCCACTTGTCCTCCAGAGCTTTTCTCAAGTCGTTCAACTGAAGCACCGTAAGCTCGCTCAGGTGATCCGCCAATTGTTCCGTAGTAAGTTCTGCCATGACTAACTTTCTCCTTCTAGGCACCCGATATGCCAAAAGTGTTTGCATTCGGTTCAACTCTCATCGAAATCTCCAGACACCCGCGAATCGGCCTCGCGGCGAAGCGCAGCGTAGCCGTGCCCTTTGGTATGCCACGCTTTTTGCGGCGCTCGGTTTCGATCCGTGTTGTTCTCAACTCTTTTCCATCTGGTCGGCACGGGCCATCAGCACGCCCAGGAACTTCTGCGGCGCCGCGTTGAGCACGCCCAGGATCTTCTGGGCGGGCCCGTTGAGTGTCGCCAGGAACCGGGCTTTCAACTCCTTCACCCCGGACAATTGGGAGACCTCGCGAACCTCCGCCTCCGACAACACCTGGCCTTCCATGAACCCGCCTTTTACCTCCAGGGATTCATGCTCCTTGGAAAACTCCACCGCCACCTGCGCGGGCGCAATGGGATCTCCCAGGGTAAAGGCGATGCCGGTGGGACCCGAAAGCAGCTTTTCCAGATCCTTATAGACCGTCTCTCCCACGGCGATGCGGGTCAGGGTATTCTTGACCACCTTGTAATCGACACCCCGCGCCCTGAAGCGTCGCCTCAGATCGGAGATCTGTTCCACGTTGAGACCGCGGTAGTCGGCCAGCACGCCGCCCTGAACGCTCTCGAACAGGGATTTCAGCGCCGCGATCTCCTCCGACCGCCTCTGCCTACCCGCGCTTTTCTTTTTCTCTTCCACGTTCCATCACCTCCTTTTCCAAGCCCCAGAGCCTTAATACAGGGACCGAACCGTGCACCCCCGGCAAAGAAGCAAGGGAAAGAATGTGTGCGTATTTACCATCACATTCCCTGTCTCGGCAGGCGGCGGCGCAAGCAACCATTACCCCGGGATGCGCCCGGGACCTGCTGTCTTTGACCGGAAAAACTTCATCCTCGCGCCGCGAGCGCCACGAGGTCATTCACGTCCAACTTCACTCCAGGACCCATGGTGCTGGAGATCGCCGCCGCCTTCAGGTAGGCGCCCTTGGCCGAGGACGGCTTGGCCTTCATTACCGCCTCGACCAGAGCCGCCAGGTTCTCTTTGAGTTGCTCCACGCCAAACGACGCCTTCCCGACGGGAACGTGGAGAATCCCCTCCTTTTCCACTCTAAACTCCGCCTTGCCCGCCTTGGTCTCCTTCACCGCCTTGCCGATCTCGAAGGTCACCGTCCCCACCTTGGGATTGGGCATCAGCCCGCGCCGACCCAGGATCTTTCCCAACTTGCCCACCACCTTCATCATGTCCGGCGTGGCAATGGCCTTGTCGAAACCGAGGAATCCGCCCTGGATCTTCTCCGCCAAGTCCTCCGCCCCGATGATTTCGGCTCCGGCCTCCTCGGCCTCCTTGGCCTTATCGCCCTTGGCGAACACGGCCACCCGGACGGACTTGCCGGTTCCGTGCGGGAGCACTACCGCGCCGCGCACCATCTGATCGGAATACTTCGGGTTGACACCCAGGTTGATGGCCACGTCCACGGTCTCGTCAAACTTGGCCGAGGCCATCGCCTTGACCATCGAAAACCCTTCCTCCACCGGGTAGCGCTTGAGGCGATCCGCCTTTTCACGAGAAGCCCGGTACTTTTTTCCATGTCTCGGCATCTTAAATACCTCCCGGCAGTCCGCGCAGTGGGGCTCTCGGGCCGGCCCCTGCTCCTGCCAACAGAGTTAGTCCGCTACCTTCATTCCCATGCTTCGGGCCGTGCCCTCGATGATCTTCATGGCCGCCTCGACATCGTTGGCGTTCAGGTCCGCCATCTTCAGCTCGGCAATCTCACGAACCTGGGAGCGAGTCACCCGACCCTCTTCGTCTTTGCCCGGGTTGTGGCTACCCTTCTCGATCTTGGCGGCTTTCTTCAAGAGCACCGAGGCCGGCGGCGTCTTGGTGATATAGGTGAAGGATCGATCCTGGTACACCGTGATCACCACCGGGATAATCAGGCCCGCCTGCTGCTGGGTTCTGGAGTTGAAGGATTTGCAGAACTCCATGATGTTCACGCCGTGCTGGCCCAGCGCCGGACCCACGGGGGGAGACGGATTGGCCTGCCCGGCCGGTACCTGGAGTTTGATTGTTCCGATTATTTTCTTTGCCATGGCTCCTACTCCACACTCACGTCTTGTCCACCTGAACGAAATCCATCTCCACCGGCGTCGCCCGTCCAAAAATGCTCACCAACACCCGCAGCTTTCCCTTCTCCGGATCCACCTGCTCGACCACGCCGTTGAAGTTGGCGAAGGGCCCGTCCACCACCCGGACGGAATCTCCCTTCTCGAAAATTACCTTGGGGATGACCCGCTCGGCCCCTTCGGCGATCTGGTTGGTGATACGCGCTACTTCATCGTCCGGCACCGGAAACGGCTTGGTGGAATCACCCACGAAGCCGGTAATCTTCGGCGTGGACTTGACCAAATACCAGGTGGCCTCAGTCATGGTCATCTGCACCAGCATGTAACCTGGAAAAAACTTACGCTTGGAGGTCCGCCGCTTTCCCCGTCTCATCTCCACCACTTCCTCGGTGGGAATCAGGACCCGGCTGAAGTGGTCGTCGAGCTTTTCCCGCTTGATACGCTCTTCCAGGGTCTTCTTGGCCTTGTTCTCGTACCCCGAGTAGGTGTGAACCACGTACCACTTCTTGGGCGGTCCCGTATCTGCGGCCGCTTCGGCAGTCCCTTCGGCGGACCCTTCGGCGGACCCTTCGGCAGACCCTTCGGCAGTCCCTTCGGCAGTCCCTTCGGCGGACCCTTCGGCAGTCCCTACGGCGGACCCGTCCGCCGTAGCTTCAGCGGAGGCGGAAGCCTCTTCGATTACCTGCTCGGTCTGCTCGATATCTTCGTGTCCCTCTTCACTCATAATCTTCAGGTACTCCATGATGCCGTTCGCGCGTCCCCTGCCCGCCGCCGGCACGGGTCCCGGAAACCGAGGCATCCTTATGGGTCTGGTGCGACGTGCCTATCCGGCCTGAGAACTCGGGTATAGGGCATCCATGAACTTCGACCAAAAAAGGTCGAAAACTCCCAGGAATAAGGCCATGATAAACACCGTGATGATTACCACCACAGTGGCGCTGCGGGTCTCCTTTCCGGTGGGCCAGGTCACCTTCTTCAGCTCCACCACGACCTCGTTCATGAGAGTCGAGAGTGTCGGGTGTCGATAGCCGTACAGGGCAGCGAACCCTCCGATCAGCAGCCCAACCAAGGTCGTGAGGGTGAAGCGCTCGCCCACCAGGTGGAAATCAAACTCCTCGATCCCGAACCATACCATCATGGTGGCAATGAGCTTGGTGGTCAGAACCCACAAAAGAGCCCCGAATGCCAAAAACGACATTGCCACCCACCTGCGGTTGGAGTTCATCTCAACTCCTTCGTCCGTGCTACGGGCCAGGAAGGACTTGAACCCTCAGCCCACGGTTTTGGAGACCGTTGCTCTACCACTTGAGCTACTGACCCGCAATACCAGCCGGGACTACTCGATGTCCACCTCTAAACATCGCGAACACCAACAAAAACCCAATGACTTCGTAGTGCCCGTCCTCGCAAATTAGCTTCTATGACGGGCACTGCGTAAACTACTTAGACTCCTTGTGATCGGTGTGCCGCTGGCAAAAGCGGCAGTACTTCTTCATCTTGTATTTGTCCGAGTGCTTCCGCTTGTTGCGTGTGGTCGTGTAGTTGCGGTTCTTGCACTCCTTGCACTCCAATGTGACGATTACCCGGTTCATTTGATTACTCGATAATTTCGGTGATCACGCCGGCGCCCACCGTCCGGCCGCCCTCGCGAATGGCGAACCGCAACTCTTTCTCCATCGCTATCGGCGTGGT
>JAUXGL010000267.1 GCA_030622135.1 Deltaproteobacteria bacterium | reverse complement strand
TGGTCGATACCACAACTCTAACATCCCGGTTTCCGGGAAACAATGAGGTATTTTCATTTAACGGGGTGGGAGATCACGGGTCGAGCTGTAGAGTCTGGGAGATCCTCCCGCCTGTCCCTCGGTCCTGCCGGCACCCTCCGGGAGATGTCCAGCTAGCAGCCCACCGAGAATCGATTATACGAGTAATTGCCCGCCTTCCTTGACTTTCTTTTATCGATGGATGTAAGCCTGATTTCCGATGGAGGGACAAGAGCAAAAGCCGCGTCGGCTAAGAAGGCGGCGGGGGCGAGGGCGCTCGGGGTTCGGCCCCGAGGCGGTCCTGATGGTCGGGAACCTCAAGGTGGGAAAAAGCACGATTTTCTCGAACCTTGTGGGCCAACGCCAGTATCCGATCCGGCATCCGGAAAGCGGCACGGAGTTGTCAGTTGGTCAACTCTCCTCCGTCTCCTACCAACGTCACTACCAACGCATCCTGGATGCTCCCGGTTTCTATTCGCTCCAGGACCGCTCGGAAGACGCCTTCCTGGTGCGGGACTTGCTGGTTGGCCGGCAGGTGGGCGCCGTTCTGCTGGTGCTGGATGCCAAAAACCTGGCTCGGGGCCTGCGACTGTTCTTCGAGCTATCGGAGTTCGACGTCCCCATGATCGTGGCGTTGAACATGTGTGACGAGGCCCGCCAGCGCGGTGTGGAAGTGGATGTCGCCAAACTGTCCGAGATCCTGGGTGTTGACGTGATTCCAACCGTGGCCACGGAGGGCCGGGGACTCAGGCAGCTCAGGCGCGCCATGGCCGGTGCGCGTGTGTCGCGAGTGCGCCTGGAATATGCGGAGGAACCCAAAAATACCGCGGATAAGATCCAGAAGATGGAGGCCGCCCGCATTCAGGCCGAGCAATTGTCCTCCCGGGTAATGACCTCCCGGCCGGCTACCCGGGCCACCTGGAAAGATCGACTGGCGGCGCTCAGCCGAAAGCCTGCCACTGGAATTCCCATCGCCGTACTGGTTCTTTTCGTTACCTACCTTTTCGTGGGTTGGTTCGGAGCCGGTGTCCTCGTGGATTGGCTGGAAGGCAAGCTTTTCGGCGAAGTGATCCTTCCCTGGCTGCAGGGATGGATCGAGCACATTCCCTGGCAGTGGGTGCGCGAATTGCTCATCGGGCCCTTCGGCCTGTTGACCGTGGGATTGGTCCTGTCCCTGGCCATCGTTCTGCCGGTTCTGGCCACCTTTTTCTTTGCGTTCGCCTTGATGGAAGACTCCGGTTACTTGCCGCGGTTCTCCTTGTTGACGGACCGGGTGCTGCGCAAGCTGGGGCTGAACGGCAAGGGAGTGCTGCCGCTGGTCATGGGATTCTCCTGCGTTACCATGGCCGTGCTGTCTACCCGGATGCTGGATTCCCGCAAGCAACGCATCATCGCAACGCTGCTGCTGATACTGATGGTGCCCTGCGCTCCCCTGCTGAGCGTTGCGATGGTGCTTCTGGCCCAGCTATCCATCTGGGCCACGGTTGTCTTCTTCGGATTGCTGCTGGTGCAGTTTTTCGTCGTGGGAGTCTTGGCCAACCTGCTGATTCCCGGCAAGCGCCCGGACTTCGTTCTCGAGCTCCCACCGATGCGAGTGCCCCGGCTGAAGGCTACGCTGGTGAAAACCGGTCATCGGATCGGGTGGTTCCTCAAGGAGGCCATTCCCTATTTCCTGCTGGGTACCTTCGTGTTGTTTCTTCTCGACCAGTTGGGCGTCCTGGATGCTCTGCGGGAAGGACTGCAACCCGTTTCGGTCAAGCTGTTGAGCTTGCCCGAAGAGAGCGCCGACGTGTTTTTCATGACGGTGGTCCGGCGCGAAGCGGGAGCGGCCTTGCTGGCCCAGCAGGCCGCTTCGGGGATGTACGACGGCGTCCAGGTGGTGGTGACCTTGATGGTGATGACCTTGATGATCCCTTGCATCAACTCGGTCCTGATTATGTACAAGGAGAGGGGATTTCTGGTCTCCACCTCCATTTTGATCGTCGTCATTGTATATTCCCTGCTGGTGGGCGGGTTGACCAATTTTGCTTTTCACTGGCTGGGGGTACAATTCTAAAATGAGGACACCCAAATGGACGATCACCTGATCGACGAACTGCTCGAGGCCGTGTGGGCCTGCCGGGAACAGGGTCGCTATGATTTGGATTGCATCCTGCGGGAGGTCCACGCGGAGGCCAGTCGCGAATCCGTCCGGCAACTGGCCGAGCGGGGGCTGATAACCTTGAAAGACGAACGGGTCGAGCTTACCGCTGAAGGCGAGGGGGTGGCCAAGTGCATCATCCGCCGGCACCGCCTGGCCGAACGGCTGTTTGCGGACGTTTTGGGGATGAGCATGGATCAGATCGAGAAGGCGGCCTGCAATTTCGAGCACGCGGTGGTGCCCGAGGTGACCGAGGGGCTCTGCACCCTACTGGGCCACCCGCGCGAGTGCCCCCACGGAAGACCCATACCCCCGGGCGACTGTTGCCGGGAAGGTCGCCAGGAAGTCAAGCGGGCACTGATGCCGCTGGCGGATGTTCTCTGCGGAAGACAGGGGCGGGTGGCCTACGTAAGGCCGCAAAATCACGATCGCCTCCACGTGCTGCTCTCCATGGGCATTGCCCCCGGCGCGCACCTGTCTGTCCACCAGCGCACGCCGGTGTTGGTGGTCGCGGTGGAGCAGAGCGAGTTCGCCATGGACCGGGAAGTAGCCGAGGACGTGTATGTCTGGCTGGAACCAAAAGGTTGACCCCGCAACCCCACAGGGGCTGCTGAGAAACGCGGAAAGCGCGGGACCAGACCGAAAACCGTTGTGTGGCAGCCTTCGATGAAACTCGCGAAGCTGCACCTGATTTGTAGGTGTGACTCAAGTGCGAAGATCACGACCGCTCAAGTGCCTTGGCGCTGCGCCGTTCTTATCCTGCTTCTGCTAAGTGCCTGCACCGGCATCGGGCAGGAAACCCGCCGGCCGGATCCGTTCACGCTGGTCTTGCCTCGGGCCGGCGGCGGAACCGTGAGGTTGTCGTCGCACCGCGGCCAGGTGCTTCTGGTGGATTTCCACACCACCTGGGCGCAGGCCTCACTGCTGGCCATCCCCGGATACATAGTTCTGCACGAGAAATACCGGGAACGGGGCCTGTCCTTTATAGGCATGGTCATGGATGAACTGGGCGAGACCGTGGCGACGCCGTTCGTTACCGGGATGGAGATTCCCTACCCGGTGGCGGTAGCCACCGAAAGCATCCGCCGGGGAAACAGCCCCTTCGGCCAGATCAACGCCAATCCGCTGCTGGCGGTGTTCGATCGGAGTGGAAACCTCAGAAAGATATTCGTGGGCTACGTGCCCATGAAAGACGTGGAAAAAGTCATACTGGAACTGCTCTGATGAAAAAAATCCCGATTTTGTTAGTAATCCTCATGGCCGCCTGCAACGGTAGCCATAACACAACCGACGGGGGCGACGGCGGTACGCCCGTCTTCGGCGAGTGCCCCTTTCCGTACTCGGCTCCGCAGGAGTATACATTTGAAGACGAGATGGGCAGTGAGATCACCGTGAAAGACGCCCACGTCCGCTGCCGGATAACCCACGACAACGTCGACGCGGAGATCTTCATCAAGTCCGAACCCGTGGGACTCCAGTACTCCTATCCGATCTACGAGCCCCGGCAAGGCTACGTCTGCAAAAACGGCCAGGTGGAACAGTTGCCCGACGGCACCTTCCACTTCGCCTCGAAGCACCACTCCTGGAAGGAGATCGAGGCCGCCTTCGACGGCCGGCGCTACGTGTTCGACTACAGCGAAATGTGCGTCGGCGCTCGCCCCTGCACCCCCTGGCCCGACCGGTTGGACGTGCACAGCCACCCGGACGGCGCCTTGCTGGCCGAGGACGTCCCGGCCTTCTGCGCCGGGGTAGGCGTAAAGGGCATCCCCGCGCCCTTCGTTCCCCAGGTGCGCATC
>JAUXGL010000134.1 GCA_030622135.1 Deltaproteobacteria bacterium | reverse complement strand
TTTGTTGTTTGCCGTCCTGTTTTTTAGGGCCTTCCTCGCCGGCTTGAGGGTGAACCTGAACGTTGACGGTCTCTTTCTCAGGCTCTTCTGCGGGCGCGTCCGCGCCAGCGGCGCCCATCTTGTCTTGTGCAAACTGGATGACATGATTGAGCGTAGGATATTCCGACAGTTTCAGGTCGTCCTGCTTGGGGATGTTGAAAGTCGCTCGCACCTCCGAGAACATCTCGGCCTGCTTGACCGTGTCGATACCCAGATCCGCCTCCAGATCCAGATCGAGGTCGAGCATATCCGTAGGATACCCGGTCTTATCGGAGACAATGGCCAGGACCTTGTCCTTGATGGAATCGATATCTATCGTAGGAGTCGGCTCCCTCAACACTTCGAGGGCGGCAGACTGCGCCGCGGGTTGCGGTTTTGGCTCAATGCTGGGTTTGGGTTCGCTGGGTTTGGGTTCCGGGGCGGTTTTGGTCTCGGTCTTGGACGCGGATGCTGGAATCGTGTTCGTGGCGTCCTTGATCCGCAGGGTCTGGTTGACCACTTCCAGCGTGGCATCGGTGGTTTTGGAAACCTGGTTCAACCAGGCCTGGTTCACGGCCGGGTCGACGATGCGATCGCCGCCGTTGGCGATCTTTTGAGTGAACGACATGGCAATCTGGGAGCCGAAGCCGGCGGCCAGGCGCAGAGCGTAGTGGACGTCCTGGTGTCCGCCCTTCGAAAGGTTCAGGTGGCCCAGATCCGGATCCTCTTCACGGTGGTTGGGGATGGGCGGTACGATCTGTCGCTCGAGGATGCGCACTGCCGAGGCGTCTTCGATGCCCACGCCCATGGGATGGCCGGTGTAGCCCTTGGTGTTGGCGATGACGATCTTGTCGGTCTGGTCCCCGAAGGTCTTGCGCAGCGAGTGGACCTCCGCGCTGGCGCTTCCCCCGCGGGCGGGGGTGTAGGTTTCGTGAGAGATGAAGACGGTCTTTTGTGCGAACTCGCGCCGGTCGAGGCCGTGGTCTCGCTCCACCCGGGAGACCAGTCGCTCCATGCACCCGGCGATATGGTCCAGGTTCAACCGGGTTCCGTGGTGGGCGCTGTTGGCCATCAGCGATCCGAGCATGCGTACCAGGGCGGTCATGCCCCTCTGCTTGCATAATTCGGCATCCTCGACCACCAGCCCCACGGCGCCCATCCCGCAGATCATCCCGTTGCGGCGTCGGTCGAACGGCAGCGCGGCCTTCTCCACCTCGGACTCGGTGGTCGCCGCGCCGGTGGCGAACATGCCCCCGGTCAACCAGGGGAACAGGTTTTCATTGGTGATGTCGTCGGCGCCGACCACCAGCACTCGCCGGCAGCGTCCCAGGCGGATCCAGTCGGAGGCGATTGCCAGCGCCTGGGTGGTGGAGGAGCAGGCGGCGTTGACGCTGGTGTTGGGACCGCGGGCGCCGATGAGCTCGGCCAGTTGGGCGTGCCCGAAGTTGAGCACCTGGAAGATGAAATTCCGGTCCATGTTGTAGCGCTTGCCCCGCTCTTTCTCCAGGGCTTCGATCCGTTCCCTGACCGCATGCAATGATCCCACCGACGTCGCCAGTTGTTTCAGCTCGGCGATGCGGGCGTCGTAGACGTCGTCCTGGTGGCGCCGGTTCATCTGCCCGACCAGCTGGTCGATACCCGGGAACGCCGAGGCGAAGATGACCCCGGTTTCGTCGGCCAGTTGCTCCGGCAGGCGGAAGCCCGTGGGCAGCTTTTTCCCCGTGGTGGTGTCGCGGTGGTGCATCACCAGGGGGATGCCCGCGTCTTTCAGGGCCAGCAGGCCGGCGGCGATGGCCAGCTGGGTGGTGATGTCGTAAGACTGCACCCGCTTCGGATCCAGCCCGAACTCCTGGGTCAGGTCGAAGGGCCCCTTGCGGCCGGCAAGCTGGACTACCTCTTCGGGGTTCTCGACCACCTCGAAGACCGGGCCTCCGGGGGCGTCTTTTATCAGGCGGATGACCCGCTGGCCGGCTAGCTGGCGGCGGCTCTCATCGGGTACCGAGCTGATCCCGGATTTGCCTTCGAGAAGGCGATCCGTGTTGGCTTCGTCGAAGACCGGGTGATCCTCACCCGGCAGGCCCAGGCTGGCGCCGCTGATGACGACGTCGGTGTCGGTGTGATCGCCGGTCCTTACCTCGGCCTGGAAAGTCTCGGCAACGGGTTCTTGGCTGCCGACGGCTGCGCAGGCGGCCAGGGCGTTTCGGATCGAGGGTAGGTCGCCCAGTTTTGGGGAGTTGGTGGCTACGGACACCACCTCCGGATCCGAGAGCACGTCGGTGACGAAGTTGGCCAGCACGCGCTTGGCGCCCACTTCGACGAACAGGCGCGCGCCCATGCGGTGCATGTTTTCGAGGCTTTCCACGAAGCGGACCGGGGAGGCGATTTGCTGAGCCAGCCGGTCCAGGTTTGCCCGCATGGCCCCAGGATCCATATCGTAGGGTTGCGCATCCACGTTGGCCACCAGGGGGATCCGCGGCGGTTGGAAATCGAATTTGTCCAGCATCTTGCGCAATGGCCCGATGGCCGGCGCCACGATGTAGGAGTGGAAGGCATGCGAGACTTGCAACTGGACGGCGCGGATGCCTTCCGCCTTAATCCGTCGCATGGCCTCCTCGATGGCCGCGGTGCCTCCGCCGATTACCGTCTGGTTGCGGCTGTTGAAGTTGGCCGGGGCCACTCCGTCGATGTCCTGGATGAGCTTGAGTATTTTCTCTTCCGGGGCCAGGATCGCGGCCATCTTGCCGGGATCGTCCACCAGGACGCTGGACATCTCCCGCGCCCGGGCGGAGACGGCGTGCAGGGCTTCCTCGAACGAAAGCATCCCCGACACTACCAGGGCGGCGTACTCGCCCAGGCTGTGGCCCGCCACCATGTCCGGAACGATGCCGTGCTTTTCGAACAGGCGCGCGATGGCCACGTCTGCGGTCAACATGGCCGGCTGGCACACGTTGGTGTCCCTGAGCGCTTCGCGAGCCGCATCGGTGTCGTCGGTGTAGATGAACGAGGTCAACGGCCGTCCCAGCAGGGGGGTCATGATGGCGTCGGCGGTCTCGAAGGCTTCGGCCACCAGGGGCTCCTGCTCCCGGAGCTCCTTGAGCATGTTGATATACTGAGAGCCTTGTCCCGGAAACAGGAAAGCGATCTTGGTTCGCCGGCCGCGACCGCGGAAGATTCCCTGGTTGGACAGCGCGCGCCAGGCCTCCGCCTGGTCGTTTTCCAGCGCCTTCTGTGCCCGCTTGGCGCGGGTGGTGCGTTCCTTATCGTCCGAATGGACGATAAGAATCCGCTCGGCGGCGCCCATGACCTCCGGGGGCGGCAGGGTGGGGTCCTGCTCGCGAGGCTGGGCCAGCCGTTTCTCGATGGCTTGTCGCAGGGCCTCGGGATTCTCCCCCCCGATTGCCAGGATCTTGCTGTTGTCAGTCATGCCAGCCTTCTCTTTCTCGTTTCCATTCCCCCCGGATGGGACCGTGAATGTCTTGGGGCGTTCAGGGCGATGTTCGTTGAGCACGGCGTGGAAGTTAGCGCCTCCGAAACCGAAGGAGGACACGCCTGCCATGCGGGGTTTTCCGTCTTTGGTCTCCCAGGGACGGCTCTCTGTGGGCACGTAGACGGGTGCGCCGTCGAAGGGGATATCCGGGTTGGGTCGCTCGAAATGCAGCGACCCGGGAATGACGCCCTCGTGGATGGCCAGGGCCGCCTTGATCAGCGCTGCCGCACCTGCACCGCTTTTCATATGTCCGATCTGGGACTTGACCGAGCCCATGGCGATAGCGCCGGGCTCGACCCCGGCGTCGCGGAGGAACTCGCAGGCCAGGGCGCCCTCCACCCGGTCGCCGGCGGCCGTGGAGGTGCCGTGGGCTTCCAGGAGGGAGATCTCCCTGGGGTGGATGCCGGTGTTTCTGTAAGCCCGTTCGATGGCCAGTTTCTGACCCGCGGGATTGGGGGCGGTGATGCCCTTGCCCCGGCCGTCGCTGGCGCTTCCCATCCCCTGGATGACCGCGTAGATCTTGTCACCGTCTTGCTCGGCGTCGCAAAGGCGCTTGAGCAGAAGGATGCCGCAGCCCTCTCCCATGACGAAGCCGTTGGCTCGTTGGTCGAACGGACAGCTCATTTCCGCGCTCAACGCGCCGATCTTGCAGAACTTGACGAAGCAGTGCGGCGACATGCTTGAGTCGGCCCCGCCGGTAACCACCAGGTCGAAGCGTCTCTCCGAAAGTCCCGCCATCGCGGCCTCCAGGGCCGCCAGCGACGAGGCGCAGGCCGCGTCCGCCGTGTAGTTGGGTCCCCGGAGGTTGAACACGTTGGCTACCCGGCCGGAGATGCAGTTGGACAGCTCGCCGGGCATGGTGTCTTCGGTGATCGTGGGAAGACCCGCGATGAAAGTGGACTCGAACTGCTTTATCAGGGCCTGCTGGGCTTCTTCGGGCAGTTCCTGAAAGGTCTGGGTGGATCGTAGTTGTCGCATGTAGCGGGGGAGGTACACGCGATGGTTGGTGATATGTTGCAACTCGCCGGCCAGGGCGTTGCCGATGATCACCGCGGTTCGGTTGCGGTTGAAGTCCTTGCGATCGTAACCCGAGTCGGCCAGGGCCTGCCGGGTTGATTCCACCACCCATTTCTGGACCGGGTCCATGGCCGCGGCCACCTTGGGCGGGATGCGGAATTTCAGCGGGTTGAAATCGAAATCGTCGATCCAGGCGCCGATCTTGCAGTAGGTCTTGTCGGGGGCCTTGGGATCGGGATCGTAGTGGTCTTCGAGCAGCCAGCGGTTCGGGGGCACCTCACGGATGCTGTCCCGGCCCGTCTTTATGTTGTGCCAGAACGTGTCCAGATCGTTCGCGTCCGGCATGACCGCTCCCAGGCCGATGACGGCTACGGGTGTAGAGTGAATCGATCGTGTCATCTCTGTCTCCTTAGTTGCCGTAAAGTGCCAGGCTTACCTCGCCCAGGTCGTCGAGCAGGCCGGCCATGGAATCGTGGATGCCGCCAAGGTTGATACGCTGCTCGAAGGAGCGCAGCGCCTCGCCGGAAACCGCCGCACTGGCGACCAGCGCCAGGGCATCCGATGCGATTTCGCCGGCCACCCGACGGGCCCACAGCCGGCTCATGGCCGCCAGGGTTGGTTTGGTGAACTTGGACGAGTCCGGGTCGCCCCCTACCACCTTCCGGGTGAAGGAGGCCGCCACCTCCAGGTGGGCGATGAACAGGCCCAGGCAGAAGAGGACGTGCTGGTTGCGGGTCAGCCGGGCCTGCCGGCACACTTCCATGACTTCGGCCAGGGCGGTTGCTGCCAGGGCGGTTGGTTTGCCGCCGCAGCCGGACGATTGCTGCTCCAGGTCGGCCATCTCCCGGGCGAGTTTTCTAAAATGCTCTCCCCTGGAAAGCAGGTTCTGCCGCCAGCGATCCTGCGCGATGGTGCGCTGGCAGATCTCCGAGGTTCCCTCGTAGATGCAGGTGATGCGGACGTCGCGCTTGAGCTTCTCGACCTCGTAGGCATGGATGTACCCGTATCCGCCCAGGGCCTGGATGGCTGCCTCGGCGGCCGCGTTACCGGCCTCGGTCGCCACCAACTTGGCCACGGCGCCGTCCACGGCCAGATCTTCCAGGCCGGAGTCCAGGCGATCGGCGACAAATTCGATGTGAGCGCGGGCCGCTTCCAGGGCCACCAGGTGCGGTACGATCAGCTTGTGGGTCCATCCGCTTTTCTCACACAGCAGGGACCCACCCTGGAAACGCTCCCGGCCGTAGTCGATCGCGCGGGACAACGCTTTGTACCCGCAGCCCAGGCCGAAGGCCGCCACCATCACCCGGGTGTAGCCGAACACCTGGGCGGCCTGGCTTAGGCCCTGGCCCTCCACTCCTCCGATCAGGCGATCGGCAGGTACCCGCACGTCCTCCAGGGTCAGCGACGTGGTGTTGGACGCCCGGATCCCGTGCTTGATCTCCGGCGACCCGGGAATGAAACCCTCGGTCCCCTTCTCGATGACGAAGAAGGAGGGTCCACCTGGCGTAGCCGCGAGAACCGTATAGAGATCGGCGATTCCACCGTTGGTGATGAACTGTTTGTTTCCGTTGATCACGTATGCGGTCGTCCGGCCGTCCTCGACGATGGGAGTGGCCTTGGTCTTGATGTTCGCCAGATCCGATCCGGCCGACGGTTCGGTCACCGCGTAGGCCACCAACAGACCTTCCTCGGCCACCCTGCACATCCAGCGGTTTTTTTGCTCCTCGGTTCCTCCCACGCGCAGCGGATCGGTGCCCAGTGAAACTCCCAGAAGCGAAGTGGCGATTCCCAGATCCACGCTGGCCACCGCTTCCGAAATGCGGAAGATATCCTTGGCGCCACCACCCAGACCTCCATAGGCGCTGGGAATAAAGGCCAGATGAAGGCCCACCTCGGGCCCCAAGAGCTCTCGGATTACATCCTCCGGGCAGGTTTCCTCCCGGTCGTAGGTCAACAGCGTATCCGTTTTCAACCTACGTTTTTGAAAGGTCTGGATAGTCGACAGGATCAGGTCCAACTCTTCCTTTTGCAACTCGGGACGAATCATTTATGCCTCCAAAAATCTACACTTTTTTCAATAACCCAAAAGGACTCCTCCCGCGTGATGCAACTTGTGTGCCATGGATCTCGACTGCTTGATTTTATGGGGTTTTTCCACAAACCGGCCTGATTTTTTATCAGGAGAGCGTGCCCGGTGCGTATCAATTTACACCATGGTTCAATCCGACTTGCTGGTGGCAATGCTATAACCTTGTTTTTTTAGCTTCTAGGGCCGTGTTCGGGCTTGGCGCATCGCGTCATGCAAGAACGCTTAATAGGTCTCCAATGTGCGTACATATGGTGGCAGGTGCGGTTCCGGCTTCGCCCACCGTTGCAGAAAGCCACGGACTTACCCGTGAATGAATATCGGCGGTTGGGTCCGCCGGAGTTCTGTGGATGTGGCACGCGCCCACTTCTTGCCGTGCTTTTTATTTACGCTACAATGGCCTTATGCCCCCACAAAAATCCCCAAAGGGTTTCAAGGATCGCCCCATAGGGTTGATCCGACGGGTTATCGCGGGTGAGCAGGCTGCCTGGGAAGAGTTCGTCAACACGTATTGCGGATTTCTGTACTCTTTGGCCTGGCGGTATGCCCGCAGGGACGTCGATCTGGCCTCGGAGCTGGTGCTGGTGGCTCTGGAGGGGTTGAGGAAGCCGGACACTGGGGGCCGGGAATTCTATCGGTTGCGTAAGTACCTGGATTCGTTGGAGCGTTTCGGCGCTCGCAGCCGCTTCGTAACCTGGCTGGCGCTGGTAACCCGGAACCTGTTTCGGGACTGGTTCCGGGACCGGGAGGGCCGCAGGATTATTCCCAAGGAGATTGAGGGACTCGATCTGGTCGATCGTAAAATATTCCGGCTGGTCTTTTGGGAGGGGCTTTCGGAATCCGAGGCGTTCGGGACGCTGGCGGGCCAGAAAGAGCCGCTTGCTTTTGGTGACTTCCAGAGCAGGCTGGAGCGGATTTACACGAAGCTGAGCGAGAAAAACCTCTTGACCATCTACCAGGACCTGCTCAGGCGGCTGCCTTCGCTGACGCTGGGCTCACCCCCGGTTCCCGGTGGCCTGTGCCCGGTACAAGTCGCCGACCCCCGGCCGGAGGCCCGGCCCGATCGAGCCCTGGAGCGAAGCGAGGATCGGGCCATTGCCAAAGAAGTACGAAGAGTTTTCTTGGAGGCGATTTTGGCTCTGCCGCGGGTGACCAGACAGGTCTTGCTGCTGCACGCCGTGCGGCAGCTGTCAGGCGAGGAAGTCCGCATAATCATGGGATTTCACAAGCGTCAGCGGGTCTACGACGAACTAGCGAAAGCCAGGAGGCGGTTGGGAAGTTTTCTCAAGAAGGAAGGCGTGGACGAGGAGAAAGCTCGCCGCTCCATCGGCTGGTTGGATGGCTTGTTGGATAAAAATGGAAGCTAAGCTTCAGATTTCGATCAAACTTCCGTCATGAGTCGGCACGAGTGAGAAAAAGGAGGATCCCGTGACATGTCCCTCGACCGAAGAACTGGCGGCAGTCTATGACGGAAACCTAAAAGGCCGGCAGGCGCTGAAAATACGCGATCACGTGGCAGCCTGCCCGCGTTGCGCCCACGAGTTGCACGTGTTGCACCAGAGCCTGCAATCGGTGCCGAAGGCACCTACTCCGCCCGGCGATCTGGCGGCCTGGGCACTCAGGCCCAGGCAAAAGAGTTGGATTGCTCCCCAAGTAAATCTTTTCAGCCCCCATCGCCGCCCCACCAAGTAGCCATCTCATCACCAGAAGCCGCTGACCCATCAGGTATAGCCGCGCGCACAGCATCTTACGGAAGTGATGGTTAACGGCTTGATTCTGTTGGCCTAAATCCTCGATTAGAGTCTTCAGATCCGCGCCTAAATTCCGTCTTAATTAATTGGAAGTTGGAGGAAGTTGTGAAGAACAACACCCAAAAAGCACCTAGGGGGGTGAGAAGGCTCGGGAGAGCTATCGCCAAGCTGACGATTCTCTGGCTGCTGATTGCGCTGGCCGGAGGCGCGTTTAACGATTCGGGCGTGCATGCATCCGAGGGCGAGACCACCCTGCAGCTTGAAGTTCCCCGGGTACAGACTAAGTTGCCCCGGGCACGGGTGATTCTAGGTTCGGACAGCGGTCAACTTCAGATTGTGAGAGAGCGGGGAGAAAAGTCACAGAACATGACCGTGATTACCGGGTTTCCCTGCGACCGGGCCCAGGCAATCTGTGCACTGGTAAGGTACGGCTCCTTCGCGGAGGCCGCCACCGTGCTCCGTTACCGGATCGACTCCGGTGAGGACGGCGCTCAGGTTCGATGCGCACTGGCTCACTCCCTCTTTCTCAAGGGTGATTTGCTCGGTGCGGCCCGGGCGTACACCTGGGCGGCGACCGGTTACCCGCAGGACCCGCATGTGCGCAACGGGTTGGCCAATGTGTTGACCGAGCTAGAGCAGTTTTCCATGGCGACCGAGGAATTCGAGGCGCTCACCGCGGAGCCGGCCTACGCCGCCGTGGCGCACAACAACCTGGGGAACACCTACCGTAAAATGGATCGACCGGAAGAAGCCTTGAAAGAGTACGACCTGGCGCTGGTGCGGGACCCCGAGTTGGTGGCCGCCCGGTACAACCGGGCTGGTGCGTTGCTGTCTCTGGGGAAGTACGAGGAAGCGGCCCAGGCGTTTAGAGAGGTGGCTCACCGGGCCCGGCGTTTTCCCGAGGCATATCTGTTCGAAGGGCTCGCCCGCCTAAAGAACCAGCAGCCGGTTCTGGCGGCCGCGGCTCTATACCGGGCGAGTGAACTGGGGATGGACACTCCGGTTTTTCATCTGGCACTGGGCATGGCCTGCCAGGAGCAGAGAATGGACGACGAGGCTGTTTTACATCTGCAAAGAGCTCTGGCGGCAGGCCCTCAGGACGCAGAGGTCTACCAGTGTCTTTCCGTCAGTCTGGTCAGGGAAGGAGACTTAAAAGAGGCGGCCAAGGTTCTTGAGCAGGCATTCTACATCGGACCGCAAGACGCCGAGTCGCATTTTCTCCTCGGCCTCAAGCTCTTTTTGTGTGAGCAGCCGGCCAACGCCGCCCGGCACTTCATGCTGGCGGCGGCCAAGGGTCGCCGGGGTGCCGATACGTTTTTCGGGCTTGGCCAGGCGCTCTTCATGTCCGGGGATGTTGAATCGGCTATTCGCTCCCTGTCGTTGGCCGCCCGGATTAACCCTTCGGCCCCCGAAGTTCACTTTGCCCTGGGGGTTGCGCTGTATCACAAAAACGACCACGAAAGCGCCATCCGTGAGATGAAGATCGCCAGCGCGCTGGATCCCAGCGACGTAGACACTCAGCTAGTTCTGATGGATTTGTACCGGCACGCCGGAAACTTCGAACACTGCGCCAGCGCCGGACGAAACGCCGTCAACGACAACCCCGAGTTGGTAACTCCTCGGTTCGATACCGCTTATTGCTTGGCGCTGACGAACGATCTGGACCGGGCGGTTGAGACCATGGGGGATGCGTTGGATCACGACGTGGAGGGCGACGAGGTGCTCAGGGTGTGGAAGCGGCTGGCGGCTACCGCCGAATCCAGGGGGAAGGGTCATCTTCCCGGCCCCCACCTCCTACTGGCCATCATCCACGAACGCCGGGGCAACTGGAGCGAGGCGGTCCGCGCCTACGAAAGGTTTATTTTGCACTCGCCTTCGAAGGAGTGGATCCGGAAGGCGATGGAGCGGATTCATCAGCTGGTTCCTGCCGAAGCAGCCAGCTGTCCAGCTTGTCTCGGTGGGCCGTAAACGCCGTCAGGTCTTCCCCCTCGAGTTTGGCCCGCCGGGTCTCATGTACCTTGAATGGATTGAGGGTTTTACCGGAGTTGGTGCGTAGCTCGTAATGCAGGTGCGGTGCGGTCGAGCGGCCCGAGTTGCCGGTGCGGGCGATTTCCGTGCCTGCTGCTACCACCTTGCCCGGCTTGGTCTCGGGCAGCACCTCGTTCAGGTGCAGGAAGAAGGCGCGGGTGCCGGTTTCCACGTACTTGATCTCGAGACAATAGCCGTTGCGGCGCGTGTTCCAGTTGCGCCGCAGCACCTTGGCTTTCCATGGCGCTCGAACCGGGGTGTCCATGTCGACCTTGAAATCCACACCGCGATGCCGTCGGCCGGTCAGATTCATTAATTCGGTGATCTGTTCATATTCCTCGATTGGCGGATTGACCAGATACTCTTCGACCGCCTCTCCCTTTTCGGTGTAGAAGTGACCGTAGCGGGAATCTTCCGGCCGGTAGAGGTAGGCCTTGTAGGTCCGCCGGTTTTTCTCGCTGGTGTAGTGCACCGCCATCACGTTCAGTACGGTGGGATTGTCCGGTGGTTTGTACAGGAGTTGAAGCCGATCGCTTTTGAGCACATCGCGGCGCGGTTCGAACCACCAGACCAGAATGCGGCCCAGTTGAGCGTTGAGGATATCGGCCTGCCGGCCCTCCAGGTTCTTCGCCAGTGTGGCATACAGGGACCCCGAGATTTTGGTGTCCAGTCGGCGAACATCCTCGGGGGGCGGCGGCGGACCGTCTTCTTTCGGAGGCTCGGTCGGTGCCGCCGGTTGTCCCAAAACCGCCGGCGCGGTCGCACCGGCGGCGGGCTGCGCCACCGCGGGTGGTGGGGGTTGGTCCGGGCCCAGGACCGAGGTGTAGCGGCCCACCAGAAACCCGCCCGCCACGCCCAGAACCAGACCGAAAAAGACGCACAGCGAAACTGTACGCATTCTTCCGGTGGGGCGGTAACCAATGCTTGAGATGGGACGTAGCAAGGACACTTAGAAAAACTCCTTATCGGTCTTGGGTGAAGACCATCTGGTTTTCATTCGCTTTTTGGGCTCGTTCGAGTGCGTCATCGAGCATCTGGGAGAGTCGTTCGCTGCCCAGCCGGTTGTGAGGCAGCCAGGCGAGCCCTCCGCATATCTGGATTTCGCCGGCCGGCAGCCCGCCCAGCTCTTGTTCGATTGCCTGGGCGCGCAGTTTTTCGGCAACCGTTAAGGCTTCTTCCCGGGTTGCACCGCCGGTGAGCATGACCACGAACTCCGCTTGTCCGTAGCGGGCGATTAGATCCTCGGCCCGCACGCGCGTTTTTAAAAAAACGGCAAGGTCTTTCAGCGCCTGGTTGCCGCACTGCCGTCCGTGGGTCAGGTTGACCTGTTTGAACCGGCGGACGTGGAAGGCGATCAGGGCCAGCGCCCGCTGGGCCCGGGTGGCTACTTCGATTTCCTGGTCCAACCGGGTTTCGTAGTGGCGCCGGTTGTATACACCGGTTAGCCCGTCTCTGAGCGCCATTTCTTCCAGACGGCGATTTGTGTGGGACTTCTCAATGGCGATGGTCGCGAGGTTTCCCAGCGTCTCCAGGCCTTTCATCTCGTCCGGTTGGATTTCGCGGCCGCTGTGCGTGTTGTCCGCCACGATGACACCCAGAACCGAATCTTTCACGACCAGCGGCACCGCGGCCACGTGGGTCAGGCGCAGGACTTCCACTCCGGAAGCCGGCGGGGGCTGGTAGAGAGTTTGGATGGTGTTGGAAAGGAAAGGTTCTCTCAGGCCCGCGCAGCGCGCCAACAGGGCTTGCATGGGAACGTTTTTATCTCCCTCATCGATGGTGGGCGCGGATGCCGACAGCGGTACCGCAAAACCGGCCAGCCGATCGGACAGCTGCCGATCTCCCGGGCCTTCACCGGGGGAGCCGGACGCGGAATAGGGGCGCAGCTCGCGGTCGTTTTCGTCCGCCAGGAAAAGGAAAGCCCGGTCGAAGCCAAGGCCTTGCGAGTTGGTGATCCCGGAGAGAATAGCGGCAAGAATCCGGCCTAAATCGGGCATGTCCAATATGGCCCGGGAGATGGCTAACGGGAGATCATGCTCCTTGGTTGGTGCCATGCCGTCACCCCAGTTCGACGATCCCTGGGAGAATAGCTGTGTGGGGGCAGGATGTCCAGGATAAAACCAGCGATTGGCTGTTAGCAATTAGTTTTTAGCAAAGGCTAATAGCTATCTTTGCAACGTTGCCGCCAGGCGCTTGGGTTTTAGCAGCAGGTCCAGGGCGTCTAGGATGTCCACGCACACCACCTCGGCTCCCGCGATCGTCTTGGGGCTGGCGCCCTCGCGCCCGATGATGGCGATTCCCAACGTGGCTTCCTTGATCATCTGGGCGTCGTTGCGGCCCGCGCCGACGGCGGCGGTCTTGAGGGGGCCCAGGCTACGGACGAACTCCACCTTCTCTTGGCTCTGGTTGGGGCCCTTGAGGATCTTGAGCGCCGTTTCGAAATGCCGGGTCTGGTCGGCCACCGTGCCGTGGAAGTCCGCGGAGCAGATGTGAATGCGGGCGCGGATGGAAAGCTTCTGCAGCCTTTCGTCCACGTTCGGCTCCAGCAATCCGTCCGTGGCCAGAGTGCCGTTGAAATCCAAAACCACGTGCTCGATTTTTCGTCGGCCCCACCCGGACGCTTCGAAAATGATCATCCCGCCTCCCGGTGCCGGCGAATGACCAACAGGCCAAGCGCCATCAGGATGAACCAGCATTCACACATGGATCCCGCGGTACTCATGCCCTGTGAACCGCCAGGACGGTGCCCTTGAGAAGATAGGGCTGCTGGAAACCGCTGCAAACCACCGCAGCCGCAGCCGTCGTTATCCCCCACCTCCCGGCAAGTGCCGGCCTTGCATTGGCTTCCCGGTGGGCAGGCGTTCCCGCAGCCTCCGCAATGGTGGGTGTCCGTCCGCGGATCGGTCTCGCAGCCGTCCAGCCGGTAGTCGTTGCAATCGCTCCATCCCGGATCGCAGGAGACGATCTCGCAGCGCCCCGCGTTGCACGCGTGGGTGTGAACCTGGGGCAGATCGCAGTCTGCGGCGTTGACGCAAGGCGGATCGCCGGCCAGGTCGAGGGTGAGCGTCCAGGAACTCAGCCGACCCACGTCGTCGGGGCCCACATCCAGTATGAACAGCACCCAGTCGCCCCCGGAGCTCTCGCCGATGAACTTGGGTGGTTCGTAGACGGCGTGGAGATCGTGCCGATCCTCGCTTTCGTGATTGTGCAGAACCACCTGGGTGCCTTCCGGGCTGGTCAAGGTGATGCCCAGATCGCCGATCCAGGTGTGGGTGATGTTCACCTGGATGGTCGCCTTGAGGACCAACCGGTCCTCCTGGACATGAATGATGCTGGTGATGCCCACGGGATCGTAGTCCGGGATGTTCTGGGGTGTGTCGGTGGAGGGGTAGTCGCTACTCTCGTTCCACACGTCTCGGACGATGACGGTGACCTGGTCGGCCGCGCCTTCAAGTTCGCCGTCGGAGACCGTTACCTCGAGAGTGAGCGGTGTGTCCCGGTTCACCGAAGGCGCGAAGAAAGTCGGGGTGGCCGTGATTTTATCTTTCAGGTACACCGCCGGCCCTTCGGTTTGAGTCCACCGGTACACCAGCATGTTCCCGTCGGGGTCGGAGGACCCGCCGGCATCCAGCAGCACGGTGTCGCTTTCGTTGACGGTCTGGTCGTCCCCGGCGTCCGCCGCGGGGGCGTGGTTCACCCCGGCGGTCATGGGGACGTCCAGATCCACCGGCATCGCGTTCACGTGGACCGGGTGATTCTCCGGCAGGTAGCCGCCGGCGGTAAAGATCACCAGGTGCTCCGAATTGGGCAGTACCGCCCGGCCGAAACGGCCGGCCGCGTCCGTCCGGAGCGGAGCCTGATCGTTTTTGAAGGGCTGGTCGGCGAACCGGTAGGTGGCCACCACCGGGTCCGAGGTAGCGGCGTCGTAGGTATGTCCCGTCAGCGCAGGCCCGGTCAGGGTCCGCTCCATCAGGTATCCCCAGGCGTCCCGCTGGCGAATTGCCGTCAGGTCCCGCCAGGTGGCGTAGTCGGGCTGAAAGCTCGAGCTGTTCAGCTCGAAGGTGAAGGCGATGGCTCCGTGGGCTCCGTACGCCTGGTCGTCCGCCCCGCCCGGCGCCGGGTACATCGCATCCGGCACGTTACCGATGGTCCAGTGGCCGGTCTGCCCGTCGTCGGTGCGCACCCGGCTGTTTAGCTGGGTGCCCACGCTCAGGAACAGTTCGTGATCGTCCACGCGACCGCATCCGCCCGGCCAGACGATGTACTCGCCGTAGGTGTGGTAGTTGATATAGTACATGGGTCGCAGCGCGGCCATCAGGGCGTCTTGGGCCCGGGTCTCCGGCTCGGAGTTGGGTCCCTGGCCGTGGTAGGTCTCGTCGCCGCACTGGTCGCTGGAGCCCCAGCACCGCCGGTAGCTCCAGGAGAAGTTCCGGTTCAGGTCCACCCCGCAGCCCGGGTGGCGGTTGGTGCGCCACATGGGGTCGCTACTATGGACATATGCGGCCCCGTCGGGATTGACTACCGGGACGATCCAGATCTCCATGGCGTCCACCCAGCGGGTCACGTCCGCAGCGATGCCGTAGTTGGAGGTAAGGTAGTCGATGGCGTCCATCTGCACTTCGGCGGTCATGACCTCGCGCGCGTGGATCTGCCCGTCCATCAGGAAAGTGGGTTCGTCCTCGTCGGTGGCCACGTTGTCGGAGATCTTCATCGCGTAGATGGCGTGGCCCTCGAAAAGCGTGTCCTCCAGGATCACCTTCATGGCGATTTCAGGGTAGTCGCTTTCCACCTGGTCCAAAAAGGCCAGGATCTCCGCGGGGTCGTGGTAGTCGGAGAGTGCCAGGGGGCTACGGGTGGACAGGTGCCCGACGGTCCGGATTCGGCCGGCGTATCGGGAGACCAGTTGGTCGCGCTCTTCGGGGGTTGCGTACACGTCCACGAACCCGAGCCGGTGGTGCGATCCGGTTACGTCGATTCCTTCGCGGGCCAGCAGGTAGCGCAGCTTCCCGGGCGCGGAGGTGTACAGCCGGGTCAGCGTCTTCCCGCCGCCCAGCGCGCTCTTCCGCACCGCCGCGTCGAAGTCGGGAGAACAAGCGCCGGCAACCAAGGACAGGACAACCAAGTACGGCAAGTATCTCATGACGCTACACTAGTGTAGTGACAGTGCTTGCATGCAGTCAAGCGTCCTTCCGCGGCAATTCCAACACCA
>JAUXGL010000091.1 GCA_030622135.1 Deltaproteobacteria bacterium | reverse complement strand
CTATCTTTCGACTTGCAGCAAGCATGATGTCTCGCCAACCGATGCTCTACAAATGCTCTTCGACGGACGCCTACCCGAATTTGTCGTTAAGCTAGAATAGGTGCTGAATAGTTACAATCCCTTACACTACTCTTTCTCGCCGCCTTCTTTGCCGCCTTCTTTGCGGTCTTCTTTGCGGTCTTCTTTGCGGTCTTCTTTGCGGTCTTCTTTGCGGTCTTCTTTGCGGTCTTCTTCGCCGTCTTCTTCGCGGTCTTCTTTACGATTTTCCTGGTTGCCTTCTTTTTTACCATCACGGCTCTCCAATCCACCGATAACAATACCATTCTGTCCCACGTTATGCAAAAATAAAATGGTAGCCGTCCACATGCACTCCAATGCACCACCCAAGTCAGACCCCGTTATTTCCGTTTGTTTCTCGTAAACAAGCCGAAAACGGATTTCTGTATTGAACCCTTCGGCTCGCTTCTGCGTTTGTGTTGGAATTGGGTTTCACTTTCGCCATTTCGAGTATGCTACTTCAGCGGCCATATCGTCGGGATCAAGACGCTGGCCAGAAGCCACATGAGCAGGTTCATCGGAACGCCTATTTTTAAAAAGTCCGAGAAACGGTATCCCCCCGGCCCGTACACCATCATGTTGCACTGATAACCGATGGGGGTGGCGAAGCTCGCCGACGCCCCCATCATTATCGCGAAAACAAACGGCGTGACGTTTACCTCCATCTGACCGGCCATTGCCATCGAAATTGGAAAAAGAATCAACGCCGCCGCGTTGTTGGTCACCATCTCGGTGAGTATCGAGGTTGTAATGTAGAGCATGGACAGAACCAGCCAGGGGTTTCCCTCCGCCAGGCCGACCATCTTCGTGGCAATGAACTCGGCCGCGCCGGTTTTTTGCATGGCATTTCCGATGCCGAAAGCGGCAACGATTACCAGCAGAACCTGCACGTCGATGCTCCTCAGGGCTTGCGCGGGGGTGAGGGTGCGAGTGACCAGAAAGACCGCGGCGGCAATGACCGCGGCCTTGAACATGCCCAGCCCGCCGATTGACGCCAGGGCCACCATGCCCAACAACACCACGATAGCAAATATCGCCCGGTTGTGACGGGGCGCCGATGAATCTTCCAACTGGCTTATCAGGTAGAAGTCCCGTGAGTTTTTATGGCGCAAGTAAAACGACGGGTGGGTTTCCATGAGCACGGTGTCGCCTGCTTGCAGAACGATGCCGACTATCGTCCCGTCGATTCGGCGGCCGGCTCTCGATACCGCGACGACAACCGCGTCATATATCTGGCGGAAATGTCCCCCGACGATGCTGCGGCCGATTAACCGATTGGATCTGGAAACCACCGCTTCCACCAGGCACCGATCCGGACGGGGAGTGTCGATCTCGAACAATCTGTCCATCACCGGCGTCAAGCCTTTGTTTTTTTGAAGCTCCGAAACCATGTCGACGCCGCCGGTGAACACCAGACGGTCCTCTTCCTTCAACTGCATGGACGACTCGATTGCCGGCAGCGCCCGGCCGCCGCGGAAAATCTCGATAAGGTTTATTTCATTTTCTTCGGTCAACCTGGCTTCCTTCAGTGTTTTCCCGGCAAGATTGCTGCCGGGACCCAGTATCATCTCGATTGTGTATTCCTTTGGATCGCCCATCTGCTCAATTGCCGACGACCGTTCGGGAAGCAGCCATCTACTCAGCAGGAAAATGAAACCGAACATGACTACGGCGCTGGGAAGGCCCACCTTGGCGATTTCGAAAAAATGGATTTTATACCCGGTTGCGTTCTCGTAAATTCCGCTTACCACCAGGTTGGTGCTGGTTCCGATGAGAGTGCACGTTCCGCCCAGGATCGCGGCATAGCTCAAGGGAATCATCATTTTGGACACCGGGATTTTGAGCTTCTTCGCCCAGGAAGATACGGCCGGGATGAAAATCGCCACGACCGGCGTATTGTTCAAAAAAGCACTCAATGCCGTGGTCGGCAGCATCACGCGCAATTGCGCCCGGGCTTCCGATTTCACCCGGCCGGAGAGAAAAGGCGTAATCATTTGTATAGCGCCGGTTTCTTTAATCGCGGCGGCCACGATAAACAAAATTCCCACCGTGATCATTCCCTTGTTTGCCATTCCGGCCACGGCCTCCTCGGGATCCAGAATGCCCAGTGTCAACAGCCAGACCAACGTCCCCAGGCAAATCCATTCGGGACCAATGTGAGTTCTTGCAAGCAATATGAACATGAGAACCACGCTTGCGATCGTCACCCACATTTGCCATTCCACGATCCTAACCGCCATTTCTCGCCAATTTATGCGGTAGTCCTCATTTCTCAACAGCCACAAATAGATTCTGCGGTGTGTCGAAAACACCACTTTCCAACGTGCCTTGCGATTTTCACCGCATTAATGATGCTGGTGAAAAATGAGGGCTGACCTCCAGATACACGTCTTCCTTCCCCCCCCTCCAGTTTAAAATGATAGTTACCAGGGGCCTGGCTGACAATGGCAAAAGCGTCGAAAACGTCCTGGCGGTTATTGTGAAACCCACTTAGAGGAAACTGCTACAATCACACCCAGCACCGCACGATACCGCCGAATCGGCCGATGTGGTCCCATGCGTTACCAAAAACTCAGGCGTGTGCTATCATCCTGAAAGGGAGGTGTATTATGAGCGGGTTCCGAGTGGCTTTGCTGGCCGGAGCGGTTCTCGTCTTGTGGGTTTTCTGGAGCGGCGTTGCCCTTGCGGATGAAAAGAACATAGCGCTGAAAATCCGACAGACCGAACTGGAAATAAAACAGGTTGATAAGTATCAGATTGTGGTTCTGAATAGGGAAGATAGTACAGCCTATCTCAGAAAGTTTGGAACACCCTCCCTCCCTGCGCTGCTCCTTGATGTCCTTGCGCCGCCCGATGCGAAGTTCGAAAGTGTCAGCGTGGAATCTGTCGAAAGCACTGAGATTGCAGGCTCTTTTACTATTTATCCTACACAGAAACCGCACCCCATCTCCGGTCCGAAGGAACCCTTCATCCTGCCTGACGAAAAGGTCTATGTCTCCAATGAGAGGTTTCCCGGGAAGGTGGTCGAGTATCTGCGCACAGGCGTTGTCAGAGGCTACAAGCTCCTGAGATTTATTGTGAATCCCATCCAGTACATCCCCGGCAAGAAAAGGCTTATTCTGAACAGTAAGATAAAGCTGAGAATAAGTTACGCGGGAGACCCAATCGTGCAGCCGGTAGAATATAATCTTGCCAGCCCATTCTTTGAGCGGGTTGTTGGGAAACTGGTGGTAAATCCCGGGGATATTTCGCTATTTTACGAAAGTGCCTTGGTGGAGTCTACCTTCGCCAAAGGCGATGGTGAGGTGAAGTATCTGATAATAACGAGCGAGTCAATGAAGGCTGCGTTTCAGACACTTGCCGACTGGAAGACGGAGAAGGGAATTCTCGCGGAGATTTTGACAATCGAGGAGATTGGCAGCGACGAGGAGAGCATAAAGTCCACAATACAGAGTTATTGCACAGACAAAGGCACTAAGTGGGTGGTGCTGGGCGGCGATACCGACACCGTGCCTGCCCATGTTTATACCGATCCTCTTGACTCTGTTGACGGCATTCCGAGTGACATCTATTTCACCCTCTTCGACGGGGAAGGGGATATGGAGCCGGATACCGTCCTTGCGCGGATAAGCGTGGAAACGCCCGAGGAGGCCGAAACGGTCGTGGCGAAGATACTCAATTATGAGAAGAACCCGCCGCTTGCGGAATTTGTGAATAAGATATTTGTGCTGAGTAATATTCCAGGGGGTCCACCCGAACCTACAAGGGATGTAAGGGACGAATATATAAAACCCTATCTCCCCGATGCCGTGATTGACAGTTACGTGAGGGGGACCGGCTTCTCGGCCGATAAGATGTTTTCGAAGATAGAGTCAGGCTATAACATGATGTTTCTCGACATGCATTCCGGCTATAACCAGTGGGACTTTTATGACAGCACCTGGGACATACTCTGGAGAAACGATGCAAAAGAATGTACCAACGCACCGAAAACCGGCTCGGTATTTACGACGTCCTGCCTATCAAACCGATTCACAAAACACACCATTTCCGAGGCTTTCCTGCGCAACCCGGACGGCGGCTATGTCGTTTATATTGGCAATGCCGGTCTCGGGTTTGGTATTTACGAACAAGACTATCCGGAATTGATACCTTACTCTTCATATGCGCAGGCAATGCGCTTTTACAGGACTCTCTATGGTTTAACCCCCTTGAATCCGAGGTGCGGGAACGCGTTTACAATAACGAAGATTGAGCGGGCCCATCAGATGGACGGGTACAGCCAGCATCTTCGCTACGGACTCAATATGCTGGGTTGCCCCGAGATGCCTGTCTGGACAAAAGACCCCCAGCAGCTCACAGCTACCCACCCGGAGAAAGTAGCTACAGGAGAGCAGGACTTCACAGTGGAGACGCTACCCGGGGCAACTGTCTGTCTGACAAAGAGAGATAGTGCCGGTGAACTTGAAGTGTACGGAGTAGGAGTTGCCGATGCAAATGGCCTGCTTGTCGCTCATATCTCACCGGCGAGTGAAGGTGATCTGAAGGTGACTGTAACAGAGTTTGACTATGTTCCCTATCAGGCGACGATACCCGTTTTTGAGCCAACAACTCCCTTACACATAACCACCACGTTACTGCCGGATGCCTCGCTGGGCAACCGGTACGAACAGGAACTCAAATGCGCCGGCGGCGGGCCGCCGTATACGTGGTCGGTCGAGAGCGGCTCCCTGCCGGGGGGGCTTTCCATGGACCCGGAAACCGGTTATATTTCAGGAATACCGGATGCTGTTGGACCGTATACGTTCGCGGTGCATGTGGAGGACAGCGTTTCTACGGTTGTCGGCAAGGAGCTGACCATAGAGGTTACGAGCGACTCACCCGTGGAGGACGGCGTTTCTACAATTGTCGGCAGCTGCGCACGCTGTGCGATTTCCCCGGGCCCGTCAGACCCGGCATCCGTTGCCGGAATGCTGTTTCTCGTAGGTGTAATCGTGCTGATACGGAGAAAGAAAAAGAAGACACCGGAGCGGATTTTTCCCAATGACTCGCGCAGTACTCAGAAAATCTTCGCGGGCCGCGGAGATTTTCGGGGTCAGTAGTATAATGTGTTTGAGGTTACTCTGACCGGCCGGGATGAAGATGAAAGGACGGCCCTGGCCTCGGGGAAGGGCGCCAGCGCGCGCTCCAGGATGCCCAGGCAGTAAGCGATGGTCAGGCCGTAGTTGGTGATGGACACGCCGGCTTGCCGGCAGTGCATTATGCGGTTGAGCATTTCCTTCCGGTTCCACATGCAGGCGCCGCAGTGGATCACCAGTTGGTAGCCCGAGGGGTCTTCGGGAAAGTCGTGTCCGCGGACGTTCTGGATGCGGAGTTTTCCGCCCACGATCTTCTTGAGCCACCTCGGGATCTTCACCGTGCCGATGTCGTCTTCGATTGGGTGGTGGGTGCAGGCCTCGGCGATCAGGACCCGGTCGCCGCGGCGAAGATCGCCGATTTTCAGGGCTCCTTTCGCCTGCTCGGCCAGATCGCCCTTTAAGCGGGAGAAGAGAATGGAGAAGGAGGTTAGCGGCACCTCCTCCGGCGTGTCCAGGGCCACCTTCTCGAATGCCTGAGAGTCGGTCACCACCAGCCTCGGCGGCGTTTTCAGGGAGGCCAACGCCTCGCGGAGCCGATTTTCCTGCACCACCACGCACATGGCGTCGTGATCCATCAGGTCGCGGATGGCCTGCACCTGGGGCAGGATCAGCCGCCCCCTGGGCGCCTCCTTGTCGATGGGGGTCACCAGGACGGCCGTCCCTCCGGCTCCGACCAGATCGCCCAAAATGGGTCGATCCTGCAGCCATCCTGGAGGCATGCTTTCAAGGAGTGCCTTTCGCAGGGCCAGGACGGTTTCGGTACTGGTCGCCTGGGTCTGAACGCAGACGAATCCGCGCTTTTTCAACTTCTCCAGATCCTCCTGCTCCGGCCGGAACAGGTCGATCTTGTTAAACACCACGATGGTGGGTGTTTTCCTCTTTTGAAGCTCGGAAAGAAGCTCGTCTTCGAAGCGGCCCCAGCGGTTGGCCACCGTCACGACCACGCCCAGGTCGGTGCGGTTGAAAACCTGCCGGGTGCGCAGGACGCGCATTTGCCCGAGCAGGCCCACGTCGTCGACGCCGGCGGTGTCGATGAACAGGACCGGCCCGAGGGGGAGCAACTCCATGGGCTTCTCCACCGGGTCGGTGGTGGTTCCGGCTACCTCCGACACCAGGGAAACAGACTGGTGGGTCAGGGCATTGAGCAGGGAGGACTTGCCCACGTTCCTTTTCCCGAACAGCCCGATGTGCAGCCTAAAGCCTTTGGGCGCGGGTTTCATAAAACCGCCTCTCTGACCGCCTTGCTCCGGGTCCTGTGCGCGTAGTTGGGTGAATCTCCCCGGCCCCGGCCGACGAACCTGCCTTCGTTCTGGATCCGATAGCGCAGCTTTTCGCCGGCGGAGTCGTGATTTTCGAATGCGCAGGCCTTGCCCGGGTAGATCGCGTACATGCGGCGGTAGGTCATCGGCGTAACGTTCGGCATGATCACGTTGGCTCCGCGGGAAAGGCCCAGCTCGAAGCCGGCGCTGCGGTTGAGCGTGGCGACGGCGGTGGTAACCGGGATGTTGGCCCGCGGGCAAATCAGCCGGGCCAGCGCCAGGACCTTGTAAGTCATCTCCTCGGTGTTGGGTACCTGCCGATCGGGAGGGGCGCAGCACTCCTTCCACGATTTTCCCAGCGGCGTATCGGGATGCGGGATGTAAGGTCCCAGGCCGATCATGTCCAGGTCGAGCCGGCCGAACAGATCGATGTCGCGGGCCAGGTCTGCGTGGGTCTGGCCGGGCAGTCCGACCAGGATGCCGCTTCCGGTCTCGTAGCCCAGGGTTCTAAGCACCGCCAGCAGGGCCAGGCGGTCGGAGTCCCGGCCCGGCAAGGACGGATGGAAACGCTTGTACAGGCGAGGATTCGAGGTCTCGAACCGGAGCAGGTACCGGTCGGCACCGGCCCGGCGCCAGAGGGCCAGTTCTTCCTTGGTGCGCTCACCCAGGCTTAGCGTCACCGAAAGCTTCGTCTCCGCCTTGATTCCGAGGATCAGATCGGCCATCCACTCCGCGGAGAGCTCCGGATCCTCACCCGATTGGAGCACCACCGTGCCAAAACCCCGGCGAACCGCCGCCCCGGCGCAGTCTTGGATCTCGTCGGCGCACATGCGGTAGCGTGCGATCTTCCGGTTGGGTGACCGGATCCCGCAGTAACTGCAGCTTCGCCGGCAGCGGTTGGAGAACTCGATCAGCCCCCGCAGGTGAACGCCGGAGCCCACGTTCTCCCGGCGGACGCGGTTGGCTGTCTTCCAGAGCCTGCACAACTCTCCCGGTCGCTCTTCGCGAAGCCAGTCGAGTATCTCCGTCCTGCGCATGGCATTACCCCCACTTCAAAAACGCAGGTCGCGCTCTCCATTCTCGATCCTCATCAACCTGGAATCCAGGGCGTCTCGGATCTGCCGGGGAACGCCGGCCAGATGCCGTTCGATCAGCTTTTCCCCGATTGCCCGGGTCTCCGCGGAGGCGTAGTCTTGCAGGTACTCCTTCATGGTCAGGATGGCGTTGGGGATGCAGAAACGGTGAACCTTGCCCTGCTTGGCGAGTTCCATGAAGTAATTACCGGTGCGCCCGCACCGGTATCCCGCCGTACAGAAGGAGGTCAGGTAGCCCATCTCGGCCATCTCCCGGACTACCTCGTCCAGGCTGCGGGGATCGCCGAGAAGAAACTGCTGGCGCTCGACCTCCTGGTGCTCGTAGGACTCGGCGTACGCCCCGATGCCGATCCGGGTGGAGCCGTCCGTCTGGGTGCAGCCCAGGTCGATGGCCTGCCTGCGGATGTGCGCCGGCTCCCGCGCGGTGATGATCATCCCGGTGTACGGGACCGAGAGCCGGATCACCGCAACCAACCGCAGGAAGTCCTCGTCGCCGACCCGGTTGGGAATGTTCTGGTTGAAAGGCGTGTCGGTAGCGGGCGTGATCCGGGGAAAGGAGATGGTGTGCGGGCCGACGCCGCCGAACCTCTGCTCCAGGTCGATTGTGTGGTACAGGAGGCCCAGCACCTCGAAGCGCCAGTCGTACAGGCCGAACAGGGCTCCGATGGCCACGTCGTCGACGCCCGCCTCCTGGGCCCGGTGGAGCGCGTACAGGCGCCAGGCGTAGTTCGCCTTGATCCCCCGGGGATGGACCTTGCGGTATGTCTCGTGGTGGTAGGTTTCCTGGAAGACCTGATAGGTGCCGATGCCGATGTCCTTGAGGAGGCGATAGTTCTCCACGGACTGCGGCGCCGCGTTGATGTTCACCCTGCGGATTTCTCCCCGGCCGACTTTTGTGTCGTAGATTGTCCGTATGCTGCCGGCGATGTAGTCGATGCCGGAATCGGGATGTTCCCCGTACACGACGACCAGGCGCTTGTGACCGATCGATACCAGCACCTCGGTCTCCCGCCGGATCTCCGGAAAGCTTAATTTCCTCCTCTGCGCCGCTTGGTTTTCGGCCCTGAAGCCGCAGTAGACGCACGAGTTTGCGCAGAGGTTGCTGCAATAGAGCGGGGCGAATGTCACGATACGCGGACCGTACACATCGTTCTTCACCCACGCCGCCGCTTCGAATACTTCCTGCCACAGGTCTTCATCCCGGATGTTTAGCAGAGCGGCGGTTTCTTGCGGCTCTAAGCGCTCGAGGGATAGGGATTTCGCAATGATGTCCCGGATTTCTCCGATCTCCGGGTTGGCATGCTTATCGATCAGGCTTTTTATCTTGCCGTCGTCGATGAAGTCTCGGTCGTCCTCGATGTACGGCTCGTTCTCCTCTTCCCGGACGACGTCATCGATCCATTTTCTTTTAGTCGCTGCTTGCATGGCCGGCCTCCAACTCCCCGATCGGCAGGGTGACTGTGAAGGTGGTGCCCTGGCCTTCCTCGCTCTCCACCTTTATGGTCCCCCCGTGCTTGTCTATGGTTTCCCGGACGATGGCCAGGCCCAGGCCGGTGCCGATTTCCTCGACGGCCTTGGCGTTCTCGGCCCGGAAGAAGTCCGAGAACAGGTTGGGCAGATCCTTTTTTAGAATCCCGATCCCGGTGTCGCGCACCTCGATGTGAACCCGTCCGTCCGCTTCTTGGCCGAAGCCGACCCGGACGCTGCCTTGCTGTGTGTATTTGATCGCGTTGGAAACCAGGTTCTCCAGCATCTGCTCGATTAGTTCCAAGTCGCCCATAACCGGGGGAAGCTCATCGAAAACGGTGACGTGGTAGTCGATGCCCCTGCGGATGGCATTTTCCTGAAAGGATCGCTGGAGACGGCCCGCCAGTAGCTTCAGATCCACGGGTTTCTTTTCAGTCTTTTGTTTCCCGGATCTGCTGCGGGTCAGGACCATCAGCTCGTTTATTATCGAACGCATGCTTCTGGCCCGGCGGTCCACGCGGCGCAGGTACTCGCTCTGCTGGTCCTTGAGGCCGCCCAGGTACCCGTCCCGGACCACGTTCAGGATGCTGATGGCGGCGTCCAGCGGTGCTCGGAGGTTGTGGGCCACCCGCGCCATGAAGCGCGTGCGCTCCCGCATGAGCTTCTCGACGTTCTCGTAGGCCCGGGCGTTCTCTATGGCGATGGCCACCAGATCGGCCGCTTGCCGGAAGAAGTCCACGTCGTCTTGAGTGAACCGGTCGGTTTCCACACAGTACCCGCCCAGGATCCCGATGACCTTTCCCTCCACCTCGAGCGGGGCGAAAAGAACCGACTTGAGGCCCGCCGCCTCCAGATCCTCACCGAACTGGAACATCTCCTGCTGGGAGATGTTCCCGGTGACGAAAGATTCCCCCTTGATGATCCTGAGGTTCAGGGGACTCTTCTCCAGGACGATGGAGTTCTTCAAAGCCAGCGACTCCGGCAGGCCGCAGGCGACCGCGTACTTGAGCAGCTTGCCGCTCTCGTTCAGCAGCTTGACCGACATCGCCTTGACGTTCATGACCCGGGTGAGGTTGTCGCAAACCGGCTCCAGCACCTGGTTCAGGTGCTGCTTGGAACCGATGGCCTGAATCATGAGATAGAGGGCATTGAGCTTCTCGTTGAGCTCCACTATGGCCGCGGAGGATCGGTCCAGGGCCAGAATGCGCATGCGCAGCACGCGCATGACGGCCGTGGCGGTGAACGCCGCGATGAAGACCGACGCGGTGAAGAAGAGCAACTCCACCAGCACGTGGTTGGGATGGCCGGCCAGATCGATGGATGCACCCGCGAAGAGGATGGGGTGATGGGAAATCCAACCGTGGTACTCGGCCGTGGCGATCAGCGCCATGCCCACCGCCGACAATCCTGAAAAGGCATAGGTCCAGAGCCTGGCTGGCAGAAGGATCGAGGCAAAAATAATATGGAAGATGAAGAAGAAGATGAACGGGCTGGCCGCACCGCCGGTGAAATGAACCAGGAGGAACATGGCGGCGTAGTCGCAGCCCACCTGGAAGTAGGTGAACCGCCGCACCGCCGGTTCCTTTTCCCGGTTGCCTTCCTCGATGCGCCGGCGCACCAGATGGAAGGCGATGTTGTACAGGAGGATGAAGACCGCCACCAGCAACACCGCCGGCGCGTTGAGCTCGAAGCCGAGCACGTTGGCCGCGAACACGCCCGCCGCGATTCCCGGCGGCACGAACCAGCGCAGCCGGATGAACCAGATCGTCCGCTTGCACAGCTCGGAGTGAAAGATCCGCTTGCGCCGAAGCCGGTGCTGCGGGTCCGCGCTCACCTTTTTTTGCGGCTCGGCCATGTTCAGGTTATCTCTACCCCCTTCAGTATGCCCTCGATCTTGTCGATAAGTCTTTTGCTGTCCACCGGCTTTTCGAACAGCCACTTGGCCGGCCACTCCTCCCCGAGAATGTGCTGGAACTGGTCCGGTCCTTCCTCGCGCACCTTGTCTAAAAAACTGGTCAGCAACACGATGGGCATTCCCTCGAACTCCGGCCGGTCTCGCAGATCGAAGGCCAGATCGAAGCCCTCGGTGTCGGTGGCCATCATGATATCCAGAATCATCAGGTCGGGCCGCCGCTTTTCCAGCTCCTCCCGGGCCTGTTTGCCGCCAGACGCGGCGCGTACCGTGTAGCCCTCCTTCTCCAGGATGATGCGCAGGGAATCCCGGATGTCCGGATCGTCGTCCACCAGCAGAATGTCTTTAGTCGCCATGGGTATCCCTCCTCGGAGCGTCACACGCCCCGTTGTGTGTAGTGGGTGTGAAGCAGCTCGTGGGACTTGTGGCCCAGCGGTTCTTTCAAGAACTTTTCATACAGCTGCTTGATGGCCGGGTTTTCGTGGGACTGACGGAACTCCTGTACCTCACAGTCGTCGCGGTAGAGTGCCTCGGCGCGCTTGGCGCGCTTCTCGTCGGTTACGGGTAGGGGCTGCCCGCCTCCGCCGACGCAGCCTCCGGGGCAGGCCATGATCTCGATGAAGTGGTAATCGGCGGTCCCGTCGGCCACCTGGTCCATGAGCTTGCGGGCGTTGGCCAGGCCGTGGGCGACGGCGACCTTGACCTCGCCCAACTCGCCCACCTCCAGGGTGGCTTCCTTGACGCCCTCCAGGCCGCGCACCGGCTGGATGTTCAGATCGGGCATGGGCTCGCCCGTCACCACGGCGTACACCGTTCGCAGGGCCGCCTCCATGACCCCGCCGGTGGCGCCGAAGATGGTGGCCGCGCCGGTGTACCGACCCATGGGCGCGTCGAAGGTCTCATCCGGGAGGCTTACAAAGTCGATTCCCGCCTGGCGGATCATCCGGCCCAACTCCCGGGTGGTCAGCACCACGTCCACGTCCCGGTACCCGGAATCGCGCATCTCCGGCCGGGAGGCCTCGTACTTCTTGGCGGTGCAGGGCATGATCGACACCACGAAGATGTCCTTCGGATCGATGCCGGCGAACTCGGCGTAGTAGGTCTTGGCCAGGGCCCCGAACATCTGCTGGGGCGACTTGCAGGTGCTGACGTTGGGGAGTAGCTGCGGGTAGAAGTGCTCGATGAACTTGATCCAGCCGGGGCTGCACGAGGTGGTCATGGGCAGCACCCCACCCTCCTTCACCCGCTTGAGCAGCTCGTGCCCCTCCTCCATGATGGTCAGGTCCGCCGAGAAGTTGGTGTCGAAGACCCGGTCGAAGCCCAGGCGCCTGAGCGCCGCGATCATCTTGCCGGTCACCAGCGAGCCCGGCTCCATGCCGAACTCCTCGCCCAACTGGACGCGGATGGCCGGGGCCTCTTGTACCACCACGTGCTTCTTCGGATCCTCCAGGGCGGCCCAGACCTTCTCGGTGTCGTCCCGCTCCACGATGGCGCCGGTGGGGCAAACCACCGCGCACTGGCCGCAGTAAGTGCAGGCCGAGTCGGCCAGGTCCGCGGCCATGGCCGGCACTACCTTGGAGTCGAAGCCGCGCCCCTCGGGGGTCAGCAGGCTCACTCCCTGGACCTCCGCGCAGACGGCCACGCAGCGCAGGCAGTTGATGCACTTGGAGGTGTCGCGCACCAGGGCGGGCGAGGAGTCGTCGATGCGGTGGGTGCTGAAGTCGGTGCGGTCTACCCGCACGTCCCGCACGCCCACCAGCTCGGCTATGGCCTGAAGCTCGCAGGATCCGCTCTTTACACAGACGTTGCAGTCCTGAGGGTGGTCGGAAAGCAAGAACTCCACCACCGCCCGGCGGGCCCGCCGCACGCGCTGTGTGTTGGTTCGCACCCGCATGCCCTGCGCTACCGGGTAGACGCAGGAAGCCACCAGGGAGCGGGCGCGGTCCACCTCCACCAGGCACACTCGGCAGGCGCCGGGCGTATGGTTCAGTTCCTCGTATGCACAGAGCGTGGGTATGAACACGTCCACCCGGCGCGCCGCCTCGAGAATGGTGGTTCCCTCCTTCACCGACACCGTCTTTTTGTCAATGGTCAGTTCAACCATTTCCGTTCTCCTTTCAATCAGCCTCGGCGTCGCAACGCAGGCAGCGGCATGCCTCGGCCAGCGCCATCTTCTGGGTGTAGCCCTTCTCCACCTCCCGGAAGTCGCGCCGGCGGGTGCGGGCGTTCAGCTCGGGCATGGGCGCCTGTGGGCACTCGACGGCCTCCTCATCCACCGCCGGGGGAATCTCGATTTCCTCCTCCGGCGGAGGCACCCAGGCGGGCTCGCCGTTTTCGGCCCGCAGGAACTCGTCGATGTCCCGCGCGGCTTCCCCGCCGGCGCAGATGGCGTCGATCACCATGGCGGGGCCGGTGACCGCGTCGCCCCCGGCCCATACCCGCGGATGGGAGGTGCTATATAGCCGGTTCACCTGGATCCCGCTTCCGCCGGTTTGAACAGCGCTGTTTTTCAGGAAGTCGAGATCGGCATCCTGGCCGACGGCGGAGATCACCGTGTCCGCCTCGATTGTGAAATTTTGACCGTCGATCGGCCGGGGTGATTTACGGCCGCTCCGGTCGAAGTCGCCCAGCTCCATCCGATTTAGCTCGATGCCGGAGACCTTGCCGTTTTTCTCCGGGATGCGAACGGGGGCCACCAGCTCGATCAACTCGATCCCTTCCGCCAGTGCCGCGTCGATTTCTTCCGGCAGTGCGGGCATGTCCTTGCGCTCGCGCCGGTAGGCGATGGTTACTTTCGAAGCGCCCAGCCGCATCGCCGTGCGGGCGGCGTCCACGGCCGAGTTGCCGCCGCCTATCACCACCGCCCTTTTTCCGATTTTCACCTCTTCGCCCTGGTTGATCGTCCTGAGCATCTCGATCGCCCCGAGCACTCCCGCGGTTTCCTCGCCCTCGACGTTTGGGCGCATGCTCTTCTGCGCGCCGACGGCTATGTAGATGGCCTGGCAGTTCTTCAGGAGATCTTCGAAGGTGACGTCCCGTCCCACCCGGGTGTCGGTGCGCAGCTCCACTCCCGTATCCAGGATGTCCTGGATTTCTAGCTTCAGTACCTCGCGGGGCAGGCGGTACTCCGGGATACCGTAGCGGAGCATCCCGCCGGGCTCGGACATGCTCTCGAAGACGGTCACTGAGTATCCGCGTTTTTTGAGCTCCAGGGCCGCGGTTAGCCCGGAGGGGCCCGCCCCGACCACCGCCACTTTCTCCTTGCGGGTGACGGGCAGCTTCTGCACTTTAGGTTTGTTGGCGCGGTCGGTGATGTAGCGCTTGAGGTGCCGGATAGCCACGGGCTCGTCCAGCTCGCCCCGGCGGCACTTGCCCTGGCAGGGATGCGAGCACACCCGCCCGCATACCGACGGGAAGGGGTTGGTGCGCTTGAGCACCCGGTAGGCGTCGTCGGTTCGGTCCGCGCGTACCAGGGCGACGTAGGCGGGGATGTCCATTCCCACCGGGCAGGTGTGCTGGCAGGGGCTTTTGAACAACGCGGAGCAGACCGACGCCGGGCAGCGCTTGTCGCGGATGTGGGCCTGGTACTCCTCGCGGAAGTAGCGGATGGTGCTCAGCACCGGGTTTGGGGCGGTCTGTCCCAGGCCGCACAGGGCCGCGTCCTTTATGGACTGGGCCAGGTCCTCGAGCAGCTCGATGTCGCCCTCGCGGCCCCGGCCTGTACAGATGCGCTCCAGGATCTGAAGCATCCGGCGTGTGCCCACCCGGCCGGGAGTGCACTTGCCGCAGGACTCGTCCTGGCAGAAGTCCATGAAGTAGCGGGCCATGTCTACCATGCAGGTGTCCGTGTCCATGACGATCAGGCCGCCGGAGCCCATGATGGCGCCCGCCTTGATGATGGCCTCGTAGTCGGTGGGGGTGTTTAAATGCTCCACCGGCAGGCAGCCGCCCGAGGGCCCGCCTAGCTGGGCCGCCTTGAATTTTTTCCCGTCCGGGATTCCGCCTCCGATATCGTAGATGATCCGGCCCAGCGGGGTGCCCATGGGAACCTCCACCAGGCCGATGTTGTTGACCTTGCCGGTTAGCGCGAAAACCTTGGTGCCCTTGGACGACTCCGTGCCCAGCTTGGCGTACTCTTCCCCGCCGCGCAGGACGATCTGAGGGATGTTGGCGTAGGTCTCGACATTATTGAGGATGGTGGGTTTCTCCCACAGCCCGGAAACCGCCGGGAAGGGCGGTCGCGGCCGCGGGGTTCCCCGGAGCCCTTCGATGGAGGTCATCAGGGCGGTCTCCTCCCCGCAGACGAAGGCGCCGGCTCCCTGGTAGATCTCCAGGTCGAAGTCGAACCCCGATCCCAGGATGTCCTTGCCCAGCAACCCGCGCTCGCGGGCCTGCTCGATGGCGGTGCTCAGGGTTTTCACCGCCAGGGGGTACTCCGCGCGGCAGTAAATGTAGCCCCGGTTCGCGCCGATGGCCCGGGCGGCGATGATCATGCCCTCCAGCACCGCGTGGGGGTCGCCCTCCATGACGCTGCGGTCCATGAAGGCGCCGGGGTCGCCCTCGTCGGCGTTGCACAGAACGAATTTCTCCTCGCCCGGGGACGCCGCGCAGAAGTCCCACTTCAGGCCGGTGGGAAAGCCGCCGCCGCCGCGGCCGCGGAGCCCCGAGGTCTTGACCTCCGCTATGATCTCCCTGGGTTCCATGTCGAACAGCGCCCTGGCCGCGGCGCGGTATCCGTCGCGCCAGATGTACTCTTCGATCTTCTCGGGATCGATCAGCCCGCGGTTGCGCAGGACCCAAGATCGCTGCATGGCGAAGAAGGGAAACTCGGACACGTGCTGCAGGCCGCCGTTCTTCTTTACTGCCTCCGGGGCTTCCTCCCATAGGGCCAGCCCGCGCATGAGGGCGTGGTCTTTCTCTACCTCTTCGTGCCGCACGTGCTTTTCGAAGATCCGGCCGATGACCTCCGCGTCCACTTGCGCATAGACGACCGGCTCCATCCCCGCGCATTCCACCGTAACCAGCGGCTCCCGGCTGCACAGGCCGATGCAGCCGGAGGTGGCGATCAGAACATCGTCCCGGTTCGACCCGGCGACTTTTGCCTTTAGTGCGTCTAGGACCTCCTGGGCACCCGAGGCCAGGCCGCAGGTGCCCATGTGTACGGTGATGCGCGCGTGCCGGCCGTCTTTCCCCAGTATCCTTTCTTCTCCCGCGCGGTTCTTCAGAACATCGAGATCGCTTCGACTCAGCTTGTCCCGTGACATGGTTTCGCTCCTAGGAGGCATCCGGTTCGTCCCGGTAGCCGTCCAGAATCTTGTCCAGCTTGGCTTCCTTCACCTGCTTGTGGGTGTCCGCGTCCACGACCATCACCGGGGCCAGGCCGCAAGCTCCCAGGCACCGGACCACCTCCAGACCGAACTTGCGGTCCTCGGTGCACTCGCCCACGTCGATCCCCAGCGACTTCTTCAGTTGATCGACGTTCCGCCCAGCGCCGCGAACGTGACAGGCGGTGCCGAGGCAAATGCGGATTCGATGCTTGCCCCGGGGCTTCATGGTGAAGAAAGAGTAAAAAGTTACCACGCCATACACCTGGCTCAACGGCACGTCCAGGCCCCTGGCCACGTGTCGCTGCAACGATTCCGGCAGGTAACCGGTAACGGCCTGGATCTCTTCCAGCACAGGTATGAGCGAGCCCGGTTTGCCCTTGTACTTCTCGATCGCCTCATCGACGAGGGCCCACTCCTCCTTCGAGAACTCATCCACGCCGGCCAATTCTGCGTTGCTCATGGTCTCCCTCCTGGTCTCTATCGGCGCAGTCACGCGCCGCTCACAGCCCCGCCCACTTGCCTCAACCCTACAGCAGGACAAATCCATCGCTATCGATGAATTTGTGAATGTGAGTTCGTGGGATTTACGAAAAAGCTGTAGCAAATTCTTCTACGAATCGCCGTGGCACTTCTGTGGTTAGTCTGGTAAGGGCGAACTGCAGCAACGGATGCCTACGCAGCCCCAGTTGAATTTCGGGTCGAACGTAGTCCTCTCGATGGTGGTGTGCCAAGACTCGGTCAGGAAGCAACCTCCGCGACCGACGCGTAGTTTCCCGACCTTGGGACCTTTGGGATTGACGGGGATATCGCCGGCATAATCGTGGTAGGTCGCATAGAAGTCGGAAACCCACTCGTACACGTTGCCCGTCAGGTTGTAGACGCCTTCGGCCGACATTCCTACAGGGTGGCTGTCGACCGGCATAAGGTGTCCGGGCCCATCCAGCGACGTGTTGGCCCGGGTAGCATCCGCAGCGTCACAACCCCATGGGTAAACCCTCTTTTCGGGTCCGGGGCCGCCGGCCGCGCGCTCCCATTCCGCCTCGGTGCACAGCCGCCCACCTGTCCACTGGCAGTACGTCGAAGCCTGCTCGTAGGACTTGCAGTTGACGGGATAGTTCGGGCACAGCTCTCCCCGGTTTTCGCATTTTTCCGGGTAGTGGTTCACCTTGGTCTGGTAGTCCATCGAGTTGGGCGCGCGGGTGCATTCGACTTCGCCGGGATCGCATACGCCCGCGCGCACGCAGGCCTCGAAATGCTCGACCGTTACCTCGTACCGATCGATGCAGTAGGAATCGAGAAACACTTCGTGGGCGGGCCTCGGATCGCCTAACGTGTGCAGACCGCCGAAGTAGGCCGGGGGGAGTACCCCGTGCTCTTCTTGGTCCGAACCCATGATAAAACTCCCCGCCGGCACCAGCACCTGATCGCAAAATTCCCGAGCACACCTTGCAGAGACCGGGCAGCGCAACCTGTCCGCCTCGCGTTCGTCCTCGGACGGAGACTTTTGGCGACAACCGGTCTGGACACACAGAATCAAAAACAGACATCCCACCAAGACGCTTGTTCCCAACGTCGCGTTCTCCATTTTTGAACTCATGACGTACGGTTACCTCCCACCGCGGCGAGGATACGCCTTCGACGACATCCGGCAGCGCCAAGCATCTCCCCATACTACTGACCCCGAAAATTTCCGCGTCCCGCGAAGATTTTCTGAGTACTGCGCGGGTCATTGGGCTGCGGCGGAGCCGCGCTGTGGTGTGATCACACCATGGCCGGCCCCTCGGCGCTATCGCCAGGATTGCGAAAAGCCTGTGGAGGAAATTGCTACACGACGTTTCACACGATTTCCTCGATTTCGTCCCTACCAGGCAACCCTTTTATTCCTGCCCGGGTCTAAGTGGTAAGAAACGCCGGGAGAAATGATGAAACCATAGCGTCCTCCTCCGGAAACCAGATCCTACCTCCCGAAGTCCTGGTCAAGAACGTCCTCCTGCCGGCCTAGTAGGCCAACTTCAAAGACGAAGTAAAGAGCTGGCACAAACAGGGCTCGGCGGATCTGGAAGAAGTAACCGCTGTAGAAAATGAAAAAGCGGCGTTCTTATTTCTGCCGGTAGAGGCTGTCTTGAGGCCCATAAGGTTAGCGCAAGGGCGGCATCTTGGAGTTATCTGTGGTCGGGTAGGCCGGAAGAAAGTTTATAAGCCATCGTCAAAGGCGTAAATACCAAAATCGTATGTGTCGCCGATGAAAATTATATTGTCGGCAGAGGCTATTCTTTTAGCGTAGCCTGGTGTGTCCAGGAAGATTATTTCCACCGGTGAGCCAGGGTCGCTGACGTCCAGAACGTGTACGCCAATTCCTGCCGCCAGGAAGGCATAGGAATTACAGACCGCCACGTTCATGGCGAAGTCCCCCGTTGAAGTGAACGAGCCCACTTCAACAGGCGATGCCGGATCACTACAGTCAATTACTCTCAGGCCGCCGGTGCCGGCGGCGATAAAAACATATTCTTCGTGCACGGCAATACCGGGACCCTTGGGAGAGACGCCCGGAAGGCTTAGTTCACTCACCTTGGTTGGAGTCCCGGGGTCGCTGATATCTATAACCTTCAGAGTGGGTGAAAGTTGTCCCGTGATGATAAAAGCGTGATTGCCGGAGACGGCCACTTTTTTGGCCTTCAGATTGGGATAGGAGAGGATGCCAACAAAACTGGGTTCTTCAGGATCCGCGATGTCCACAATCGAGAATTTGTGCTCTCCGGCCAAAAAGGCATGCGTGCCATCGATAGCAATGTCATGCACTGGGCCTGCCGCGTCAAACGAGCCGGCGACAATGGGTCGGGAGGGATCGTTGATGTCGACGATCAGCATACCTCCATTCAGTGGTTCTTCATATGGGTCAGGAAAGTCGGACTTGGCAAAAAAAGCATAGGTACCATTAAAAGCAATTCCGGAAATGTACTGCGGACCAATATCGACTTGCCCGAGCTCCACGGGTGAAGCCGGGTTGCCGACGTCAAGGACTCGGAGCACCAAAGGAGAAACATCGTGAGTGAAAACGCTTCCAATAGTCACAGCGAGCGAGCCGTTGACGGCAATCTCCTTCAGGTAGTAACTCTTTGGTATCTGGATGCGCCCAACAATATCAGGTACCGGCACTATGCGCCCATGTTCATTAGGTTCCCCAAGATTACTG
>JAUXGL010000031.1 GCA_030622135.1 Deltaproteobacteria bacterium | reverse complement strand
GTGCATTGATATCGTGGGGACAACAACTGCGGGGTTTACCTGCCGTCAAAGAATTTCTGGATGTCTCTGATCGCCCGCTTGACGCCCCGTTTTAGTTCGCGCAGGAAGGCGTCCCACTGGGACTCGTCGTCTTCCGAATTGTAGCGGCGGGGCGGGGCCGGGGGGTGGTCGGCGGCGACCCGCGTTCGGCTGCCGCCCCGGACGCGGACCTTCTTCTGCTTGTTGACGTTTCGGACCTCCACCTCCCCCTTCATCACCCGCACCTCGGTCTCGCCCGACTTCTCCCGCTCGACCACGAAGGAGGTGCCCACCACCCGGGCCTCGGCGAGGTCGGTTCTCACCAGGAAGGGCATGCCGGAGGGCTTGACGATACACCAGACCTTACCAATTCCAAGATCGACCCGCTCACCCGGGCCGGACAGCGACAGCACCGTCTTGGGGTAGATGCGCACGGTTCCGCCGCGCGCGAGCACTAGCTCCGCGAACCCCCTCTTTTCCACCGCCAGCAGCTCCCCGTCGCAGATGGGGATCTGCTTGAAAATCCGGGTGTCCGCCGTTACGCCGTCGAGGGTCGTGTTTTTTGCCTTGACCAGGTGCGCGGCGATGACCGGCTCGGCCGGGCGCAGGGCCAGCCAGAGCCCGAACGCGACAACAACGAGCAGCACCAGAGCCGTCGCTGTGAGCGCCGGGGCGGATATGTACGGGATCCGGTCGAGTGCGCCGCGCTTCTCCGCAGGCTCCCGCGCCGGGGGCAGACCGGCCGCCCGCAGCGCCAGCCGAACCATCCGATCGTTCTCCTGCTTCGTGGGAATCCGTGCGTCTCCGGCCAGGGCCCGAAGCAAGACTATCTGATCGTCGTAGCGTTCACGGCAGCGCCCGCAGGCGCGCAGGTGATCGCGGAGCTTCCCCTCGACCCGCGGGGGCGGGTCTTTTTGGAGGTAGCGGTCGATTCGGGAGGCGCTAGGGTGCATGCGAGTCTCCCCGGCCGAGTGCTTCCATCAGCTTCTTGTTCTTCCGCGCTCTGTTCACCAGCACGCGCTTGAGGTACTTGCAGCGGGCCCGGCTGATATCGAGTTTTTCTGAGATTTCTTCATAGCCGAGCTCCTTTTTAAAGTGCAGGTCGAAAAAGGATCGCCACTTCGAAGGGAGCTTTTGTGCAAACGCCTCCACCGCGGCCCGCAGATCGGACGCCTCCACCGATCGCTCCTGGCCCCCGCTGGCCGGGAGGCTCTCCAGGCCCCGGGACGGATCATCGAAGCCCGGCCCGATCTCCCGGCCCTGCTTGCGCAGCAGGTCGACGCAGCGGTTGCGCGCAAGCGTCGCCAGCCAGGCCGCGAACTCGCCGAGCCGGGACGGGTCGAGGCTCTCCCGCCGCCGGTACGCCAGTGACCAGATCTCCTGCATGGCCTCCTCCCGCTGGAAGGCCCCCCGCCAGTACCGGCTCACGATCGAACGCAGCATGGGTGTGTAAGCTCGCACCACCTCCGCGAACGCGGCGCCCGCGCCGCCGCGGAAGCCTTCCAGCGTCTCGATGCTTGTTTTCAGCGTCGTTGCCAACGGCTCCGTTCCTAGATACGATTCCAACCAACCAGTGGATCACTTTTTCAAGTAGCGAAGAAAAATTCAACCGTGTACCCGGGATGGTCGTACCTCTTTGTAGAACTTCCGGGAAAGGAGACTAACCGATGAAAAAACTCATTTTTATACCGGTAGTTGCCGTTGTTCTAGTTTTTACCGGCTGCGGCGAAGAGGGCAACCGGGGCGAGTGCGACCTGCTGGCCCCCGACTGCGCCGAGGGCCTGGTCTGCGACCCCACGGCCGGCGGAAAACCCCATTGCGTCCCGCCGGTGATAATCCGCGGCGACGTCCTGGACGCGACGGACGATTCGGGTATCGCGGGCGCCCTGGTCCAGGCGGCGGATCCCAACGGCGCGGCGACGGGAAGCTCCGATGAGACCGGGAGCGGCGGAGGATTCACGCTCACGGTTCCGGCCACCCGGGACCAGGACGGGGCGCCGCTCGAAGGCTCCTACACCCTGCGCGTCCAGGCGGCCGGCTACCAGCGCTTTCCCACCGCCATCCGCCCGGCACTGCCGCTGGATGCCACCGCCGCCGTGAAGGCGGAGGGTGCCTGGGTCATCGAGAACGCCATCACCACCCTCCTGCTGCTGCCACTTCCCGGCGGCACCACCGGGCTGGGATCCATCTCCGGGACCATCACGGCGGAGCGGCACGGCGGTATCCTGGTGGTGGCCGAAACCGCCACCGAGGGCTTCACCGGATTTTCCGATGCCCTCGGCGACTACACCATCTTCAACGTCCCCGCGGGCAGCTACTTTGTAAACGGCTACTCCCAGGGCGTACAGATCGAGCCCGTCGCCGTGACCCTATCGGCCGGGGATAAAAAGACCGGCGTGGATCTGAGTGAGTCCCAAAATCCCCTCTCGACAGTCTCGGGCAACGTCCAGATCGTCAACGCCCCGGGCGGCGCGCAGACCAGCGTGGTGCTGGCGGTGGAGAGCACCTTCGTCGAGGCCGCCGCCCGCGGGGAGGTGCCGCCGGGACTGCGCGTGGGCGCGGTGGACTCCGGCTTCAGCATCGAGAACGTCCCCGACGGCCGCTACGTGGTGCTGGCCGCCTTCGAAAACGACGATCTGGTGCGCGATCCAGATCAGACCATCGGCGGCACCCGGATCGTCCACATCCAGGTCCCCGATCCAACAACCGGCAACACGGTGACCCTGCCCGAGGGATTCAAGGTGACCGAGGCCCTGGCGGTGACCTTCCCGGGCGCCGAGGGCCCCGAGGCGGTGGACACGCTCACGCCGACTTTCATCTGGGCGGACGACTCCAGCGAGGAGGGCTACGAGGTGTACGTCTTCGACGCCTTCGGCAACGAGATCTGGAACGAAGAAATCGGCCCGGTGTCCGGCTCGGAAACCGTGGAGCACACCTACGCCGGCCCCACCCTGGAAGCAGGCATGTACTACCAGTTCAAGGCCGTCTCTTTCAGAGAAAAGACCGGGGAGCGCACCGCCATCAGCGCCACCGAGGACCTGCGCGGCGTGTTCTACTACGTAAGCAATCCCTGACGGAAGCAACGGAGCTACACCCCCCCAGCAAAAAAACATTGCGATGAGTATGGCCTTTTGATGTACTGTCGCAAGGATCACTAACGATGCGATCGACAATCCATACCGGACTGCTTTGCCTGCTTCTGGCCCTTTCGGGCTGCGAAACCGAGGACGAGTGTTTTGTGGCCGCGGACTGCGACGATTCAGACTTTTGCACCGAGGACCGCTGCCGGCTGGGGCGCTGCTCCTACCTGGGCATTCCGGGCTGCTGCCACGACGACCGGGACTGCGGGGCGTCGTTCGGACCCCGGTGCGATTCTGATTCGGACCGCTGCGTGGAATGTCTTTCCGACGCGGACTGCGCATCCGGCAATAAATGCGATCCCCGCGCCCAGAGGTGCGTCAAAACACGGGCGGGGATGCCCTGCGCCGGCGAATCCGACTGCGACGGCGGCTGGTGCCTCACCGAGGCCGAGTCGGGCTACCCCGGCGGATTCTGCGGCCGGGAGTGTCAGACTTTAGAAGACTGCGAATCCTATGCCTGCGTGGACGTCCTGGGGGGGCGCAAGACCTGCCTGCCGGCCTGCCTCGGCGATCGGGACTGCCGGCCGGAGTACCTGTGCCTACCCACGGCGCCCAACCGGAGGGCCTGCTTTCCCCACTGCACCAAAAACGAAGAATGCCCAGTCGCGGGAAACTGTAACCCGTGGCTGGGGCTATGCGTGGGCGCCGTGTCCGGAGGTGAAAACGGAGCGCCCTGCGCGACCGACGCGGACTGCAAGGGGTTCTGCGCCGGAGAGGCGGACACCGGAGCACCGGGCGGCGTGTGCATCAGCATCTGCTCGCCGGCCAAGATCGCCTGCCCCGAGTCCGACGAGGCCTGCGTCTGGCAACTGAGCCCCTACCTGAAGCATGTCAACGTGTGCCTGCCGGTTTTCAACCCGCAAGACGGCTGCCGGCCCGAGTATGCTCCCCTGGTGGCCTTCGAGTTTCTGATCGGCAAGGATCCGCAGCCGGTGGGAACCTGCCAGCCGGCCTGCCGAAACGACGGAGACTGCTCGCCCGGGACCTGCAATCGCTACTCCGGTCTCTGCAACGACCCGGAAGCCGGGGCGGAGCACGGCGCGGCCTGCAAAACCCACGCAGACTGCAAGGGGTTGTGCTTGAGCTTCTGGCCGGACGGCTACTGCACCGGCCCCTGCCGCCCGGCGGCTCCGAACTGCCCCGGCGACAGCGGTTGCCTCAACCTGGGCATCATGGCCAACTGCGCCGAGAACTGCCAAACCGACCCGGACTGCCGGGAGGGGTACATCTGCGAACAATCCGTGCACAACTGCGTTCCGCCGCCCCCGCCATGAGGAACGACATGACCTCCAGGAACTTCAGTGGTATAGCCGTAGCCGCCCTGCTGTCCTGCGCCGCGATCTTCTCCTGCGGCCCGGCGCCCGCCTGGATCGACGGCGAGGCGCTCATGTTCGACCCGGACTGGATCCTGGAGGTAAACATCGAGGTGGATCCGGACGACTGGGACGAGCTGCGCCACCAGACCCGCAGCTTCGAGGACGTCCTCTGCGCCGAGACCCCGCCCCGCAATCCTTTTACCTACTTCAAAGGCGACATCATAATTGACGGAATAAAGGTCAAATCGGTGGGCATCCGCAAGAAGTGCTTCTTTGGGTCCTGCGACGAGAACCGGCCGTCATTCAAGCTGAGCTTCAACCACTACGTGCGCGGCCGGAAGTTTTTCGGCATGCGGCGCATGACCCTGAACAACAGCAAATCGGATCCCTCCAAGATCAAGCAGTGCCTGGGCTACTGGCTCTTCGACCGCGGGGGCGTCCCCGCTCCCCGCTGCAACTTCGCCCACGTGACGGTCAACGGCCGGGACCTGGGGCTGTACGCCCACATCGAAAGTATCAAGACCGAGCTGCTCACCCGCTACTTCGACGACACCCGCGGCAACCTCTACGAGGGGGCGCTCTCCGACTTCCAGCCCAACTGGGTAAACACCTTCCAGAAGAAGACCAACGAGATCAACCCCGACCGCAGCGACCTGGACGCCATGGTCAACGCCTGCGCCGCGCCGGACGCCGAGTTTACAGACAAACTGGAGCGCCACATCGACCTGGAGGCCTACTACCGCTTCTGGGTCATGGAAGTGCTGATCGCCCACTGGGACGGCTACGCCTCATTCAACCACAACAACTACTACATCTACAACGACCCCCGGTCGGGGAGGTTCCACTTCGTCCCCTGGGGAATCGACGGAATCCTTTTTTCCCACCCCGAGGTCATCAAGTCGGTGTTTGCCGACGCCATCATCCCGCACCGCTTGTACAAGCTGCCGGAGACTCAGGACAGATACATCGGTATCCTCGAGGAGCTGCTCGACACGGTCTGGATCGAGGATGAAATCCTGGCCGAGATCGACCGTATGGAGTCTTTGATAACGCCCATCGCCGACTCTTACGGCACCGGCGACCTGGCCGCGCGCATTCGAGAAATCCGCAACTTCGTGCGAACCAACCCAGCCGCTATCCGGGCGGAGATCGACCCCCGGCCGGTGGCCTGGGAAGCGGAGCTTTCCGATCCGCCGTGCTTGAGGATCCGGGGAAGCCTGAACGCCTCGTTCTCGACCACCTGGGGCAGCATCAACCTGCCGGATCCGTGGGGAGCTGGAACCGGGACCTTCGACGCGGTGCTCGACGAGCTGCCCATACCGGTCTCCTTCGTGGCGTCGACGGCCGGCCCGGACCCGAACCCCGAGGCCCAAAAGAAGCCCATGGTCCAGGTGCTGGCCAACGTACCGCATCAGTCCGGGGACCTGCTCATCGTGGCCGTCGTGGTCATCAAAGATCCCGAGATGGTTGCCCCGGGTGTCTCCGTCCCGCTGAACCTGGGCGCGGGCATTGGATACATCTTCCGGCAGGATCCCCTCAACCCCGACGATTTCGAGATATTCCTGCTGATGGACGGCTCCCTGACCTTCCAGGCGGCCGCCATGACCGCCGGAGCGCCGATCGCCGGAACCATCGAAGCGAACATAAGGGAGTCAGGATGGTAATCACCAGACCAAGCCTTGCATGCATCCTGGGACTGCTCGTGCTGTTTGCCTTCCCGGCATTCGCCCAGGAGGCCCAGACGGCGGCTGGGGCCAAGGACGAGCTGCGCCTGCGCGGCCGCTCCATCTTCCGCTACCAGATCCGGGATCAGGCCAAGTTCGACGGCTGGACCGACGAGGTCCGGCTCAACCGGGCACGTTTCGACGCCGGCTGGCGGCCGAACCGGCACTTGCGGCTGATGCTGGAAATCGAGCTGACCCAGGGGGTGGAGATAAGAGACGTCTTCGCCCGCTACGCCTTCCACCGGGCGTTCCGCCTCAAGACCGGCTACTTCAAGAAGCCCTTCTCGCTTTTGCGCACGACTTCCCGCTGGGATCTGCTCATTCCCCGCCGGGGGCTGATCGACCGCCACGTAATCGGCCGGAGCATGTTCGGCGGCTTCGGGGCGCGGGACGCCGGCCTGATGGTCTTCGGCCGCTTCGGCAAGCGCAAGAACGTGAGAGTTCGCTACTACCTGGGAGTGTTCGACGGCTGGAGGCTGAACGACGCCTTCTTCCGCGACCCCGACGATCCCAACCGGGACAACACATCCCACCGCGACTACCTGGCCCGCCTGCAGGTGGAGATCTTCGACCGCCTGTTCGTAGGCGTAAGCTACAACCACAAGCGGGCTCGAATGGCCCTGGCGCCCGGAGCGGAAATGGACCGCACCTTCAACGCGATCGGCGGCGACATCCGGCTCGGCCTGGCGGGGTTCGGCCTGCGGCTGGAGGGAATCCACGCATCCAATCCCAACGCCGCGTCGGGCCACAAGCTGCTGGGCGGACACGCCACCGTCTCCTACCGGTTGAAGATCTCCGAATCGCTGTTCTTGACCCCCGCCGGCATGGTCGAGTTCCTGGATCCCGACGACCGGGTCGACGAGAAGCACGCCCTGCGCCTGGCGGGCGCCTTGAACCTGGACATCGGCAAGTACACCCGGGTGATCCTGGCCGCCGAGGGCGGCTCGGGGGAGATGGCCTGGGAAGAACCCGAGTTCGTGACCTGGGACGAACCGCTCCCGGTCGAAAGCGCCCCCCGCAAGGTCGAAACCCGGATCTACCTACAGCTCAACGTGAGGCTATAAACCCCAATCTACCCTTCGGCTATTCCCCCAGCAACTCGCGCACCTTGGAGATGAGGGTGTCCTTGGTGATGGGTTTCTGGAGTATGGGAATACCGGCCAGTTTTATCTTCATGTCACGGTAATAAGAACCCGACAGGGAGATGGCGGTGACGACCAGGATCTTCACGCTGGGGAAACTCTCGCGAAGCTCGTTGATCATCTGAACGCCGTCCGTCCGGGGCATCATGATATCGGCGACGATCAGGTCGAAGGGGTGCTTGCGGTGCATATCCACGCCCTCCTGCCCGTCGTAGGCGGACTCCGTCTCGTAGCCCGCATGCTCCAGAGACTCCCGAAACATGATGTTGATCAGCTTCTCGTCCTCGACTATTAGTATGCGCGCCATGATATTTCCCATTGTACCTGTGCTTGTGGCAACAGCAAGAAATGATATTATGAGCCATGCGAATGCCGTTCGTACTGGCCTCGGTCGTATGTCTCCTGCCCGCTTTTGGGCTATGCGGAGACAAGCCCGTCCTGGTACTTTTCGGTCTGGAAGACCCCCACGGGGTCCTCGACTGGAAGGTACGCAACAAGCTCACCGGTCGCCTGGCCGGGCTGATCGACGACTGCGGCCACGAGCTGATCCCGCCCGCCGAGATCCAGGAAAGGCTGAAAAACCGGTTCCCGCCGGGTCGCCGGCCTCAAAAAAGAACCACCATCGCCCGCAGCCTGGGCGCCTGGGCCACCCTGGTTACCCGGATCCAACCCGGCGGCGAAGGCTGCCGGCTGGATGTATTCCTCTACAACCTGAAGAGCTCCTCGACCGAGAAAACCAACCGCATCCGGGCCGCCTGCGGTGAAGAATCCCTGGAGGAAGCCCTGCCCGATCTGGCCGGGCCCTTGTGCGAGTATCTCAAGACCAAAAAGATCCAGCCCAGGCGGAGCGAACCGGACAAGCAACACCGTACCGGCGCCGGCCTGGACGCCGCCGCCGAGGCCCTGGCCCAGGTCGTCGCCCCGGGGGCCTCGGTGGAGACCCGGGTGATCGGAAAGGCCGTGGCCGGCAAGCCGGTGCGCGTATCCATCGTCACCGATCCGGAGGGCGCCGCGGTGCAATGGGACGGAAAGCCCGTGGGTAAGACGCCGCTGCGCATCGATCCGGTGAAGCCCGGCTGGCACCGGCTGGTGCTTGAAGCCCCCGGGTGCGTGCCCCTGAAGGAGAGTCTGGAGATCCAGGGCAGCATCGAGATGCGGGTGAGCCTCTTCCTCCGGCAAAGAAAAGTCCGCGTGCTCACCAACCCCCCGGGGGCCGAAGTGACCGTCGACGGCCGTCCGGCGGGTAACTCCCCCGTTCTGGTTTCGCTCAAGACCAAGCAGACCCACCGGCTGGTGGCCCGCATGAAAAACCACCAAGAGACGTTTTTCGAATTCAAGCCCAAACCCGCCACCGCCAAGGCCCCCCCGCAGGAAGTCACCATCGAGCTGGAAGCCCAGCCGGTCTACGTCATGGTCGACGTCCATCCCCCGGCGGCCCGCGTCGAGATCGGCGCGGGAGACAAGCAGGAGCGCATCGTCGGATCGGGAACCATGGGGATCATTCCCGGAAAGCGAAAAGTAATCGCCCGCCTGGAAGGCTACGTCACGGTAGAAAAAGAAGTGGAGTTTCTCGCCGGCAAATCCGTCGAGCTGCGCCTGCGCCTGAAACCCATCCCCGGCTACACCGACACGAAAGGCATCATCCGCTCCAAGCGCATCCAGGCCTTCGCCGCCTTGGGCCTGTCCGTCGGAGCCTTCTCGGTCGTCGGGCCCTTGCTCAAGTGGTCGTCGGATTCCGAGCGAGCCTCCGACGAATGGCTGGAAACCTCCCAAAACGAGCCGGACCCGCGGAAAGCCGAAAAAGCCCTCGACAAGTCTCACGGCATGGCCGATCGCGCCGGGTGGACCGAAATCGCCGGCTACGCCGCTCTGGGTGTCGGAATCGTGTCTTTGGGCTGGAGCCTGTACAGTTTCCTGTCCTGCCCCGATGACCCGCAATCCTTCCATGTCGCGCCCACGCCGACTGGTTCCGGCTCCCTGGTGTTTTTTTCGGGTAGGTTTTGAACCAGGCGAAGGCGAGCGACCGGAGGACACCGAGGGGCCAAAACGAATACGACCTACGCGTCCGGCGGCTTGTTGGGCTGGATGCAGGCGGGCAGGATGACCTTGAAGGAGGTACCCTGGCCCGGCTCGGAGTAGACGCGGATCTCGCCGTCGTAGCGCTTGACGATGCCGTAGCAGATGGACAGGCCCAGGCCGGTACCCTGGCCGACGGCCTTGGTGGAGACGAAGGGCTCGAACAGCCGGTCGCGGACCGCGTCGTCGATACCCGGGCCGTCGTCCTTGATGGTGACGACCACCTTCCCGCCTTCCGACCGGGTGATCAACCAGACGTTGCCCCCGTTGTTTTTTGCCACGGCGTGTAGGGCGTTGGTGATCAGGTTGATGAAGACCTCCTGCAACTGCATCTCCTCTACGGACACCCGGGGCAGATCCTCCTGGTAGTCGCGGTGGATGGTCGCCTGGGCCAGGCGGGCCTCCTTTTGAAGAAACGGAAGGATCTCGTCCAGCGAGCCGTTGACGTCGGCGACGTCCACCCGGGCCTCGGTCTTGCGCGCGAAGGTCAAGAGCCTCTGGGTAATGTCGCGCACCCGGTTAACCTGGTTGAGGATCTTGGGCAGACCTTTCGAAAACTCCGCGCGCAGCTCGGATTCGCCGATACCCTCCTCCACCAGCGAGCCCAGGAAACCGGCGATCTCCCCGATGACCGCCAGCGGGTTGTTGATCTCATGGGCCACGCCGGAGGCCACCCGCCCCACCGCGGCCATGCGCTCGGACTGGAGCATCTGACCCAGCAGCGCCTTGCGCTGGGAGATGTCCTTGCTCATCCCCACCGTGCCGATCATGTTGCCCTCGGCATCCTTTAGCTGGGACAGGGTGATGGAAACCGGCAGCAGCGTGCCGTCCTTGCGCAGCAGCTCGTAGGAGTAATCCTTGACGGCCTTGCCGGATTTAACCAGGCGCAGGAACTCGTCCCGCTTGGTGGGATCCCGGTAGAACAAGGCGGCCGGCTTTCCGATCGCCTCGTCGGCCGTGTATCCCAGAGACTCTTCCGCCCCCCGGTTGAACGAGACGATGTTCCCCTCCAGATCGGTCGTCACAATGATCACCGGCGAGTTGTTCAGGATCTTCTGAAGGTACTCGCGGGTCTTGTTTAATTCGATCTCCGCCTCTTTCTGGGCGGTGATGTCCGTGGAGAGTCCGCACAGCGCCTTGGGTTTGCCGTCATGATCCACAATGGGGAACTTGACCGTGGAGAGAAAGACTCGCCGGGCTCCCAGCCGCAACTCCACGTCCTCATTGACCGCGAAGCGCTCTTGCCATGCCTCCCGGTCTCCGCCGCGCATTTTCTCGGCGGCCTCGCGGTCGAAGATCTCGTAGTCGGTCTTGCCGAGGATATCGGAGGCCTTCTTCTGGAACATCTCGCAGGTGGCCGGGTTGACGTCGATGTACTGTCCGGCGTGGTTCTTCACGTAGGTGGCCAGGGGAGCCTGCACCATGAACTGCTTCAGCTGGACCTCGGTGACCCTGAGGTCCTCCTCCAGGAGAATCCGCTTGGTGATGTCCCGGGTCATCTCAATCATGCCCAGAACGTTGCCGTCGGCGTCTTGCAGGGGTGCGCCGACGATGACGGCGTAGAGGGCCCGGCCGTCCGCGTCGAAATGCTTGCGAACCAGTGAGATGTGCTGGCCCTCCTTGATGACCGCAAAGAAGGGGCAGTTGCCCACGGCCACCTGGCACTCGCCCCGAATGCGCTGGTCGATCTCGTAGCAGTGGCGGCCGCGGACGTCGTCGATGATCATGTCATTGTTGGTCAAAAACGCCCGGTTGGCATCTGTAGCGACCATGTCGGAGTTCAGCACCAGGATCTCGTCGGGGATGCTGTTGAAAATCTGGACGATGCGAACCCGCTCGGCCTCCACCCGCTCGCGCATCTCGGTCCGCTGGCTAATGCCCGCTTCCTCGGCCTGGTGCAGCTCCCAGAGCAGCCGGGCGCCGAAGTGATCGATCAAGCGGATGTGCCGTGGGCGAGTCCGCTCGATCTCGTCGCGAACCTCGTACTTGCCGGTCAGCTCGATGATCAGATGAAGGTCGGGTATTTCGTAGAGATCCCGATAGTCCGTGGTGACCGTGGGAATGCCGATCTCCCGGGCGTAGCGAAGTCCCGGGGCCTGCGGGTCGACGTCGGCCACGCCCTGGACACGCAGGCGGAACCGCCCCAGGGTGTCGTCCTTGACCATCTTCAGGACCGACTCGCACCCCGTGCCGCCCCCCACGATGGCGGTGTTGATGGAACGACCGCGCGGGGAGGGCGGCTGGGTGATGAGCCGATCCGGCATGGCCTGGGCTTCAACCAATTCCGTACTTCTTGCGCAGCGCCTCGACGCGCTGGACTATGTCCCGGGGCGTGCCTCCCGAGGAGGTAATCTCGATCGTTTCTTCCCGGAACCTGGCCAGGCTTTCTCTGCTCTTCTCCGCCGCCGCCTCCCGAAGCGTGTTCACCAACTCTTCGTGGTCGACGGGCTTGTTGAGGAACCGGAAGGCATCCTGCTTGCCCGAGTCCAGCGCCGCCTGGAAGGAGCCGTGCCCGGTCAGGACGACGGTCTGCAAGAAAGGCCGCCGCTGCTTGATTCTCTCCTGAACCTCGATCCCGTCCATCCCGGGCATCTTCAGATCCACCACCGCCACGTCGAAGTCCTCTTCGTCGACCGCCTCCAGCGCCACCTTGCCCGAGGTGACCGCCCGGACGGTAAACCCCTCCTTGAGCAGGCGCTTGGACAGGTACTCGATCAGCTCCTCCTCGTCGTCGATCAACAAAACCCGTATCTCCCGGCTTGACATGGCAAACCTCCTTATAACCCGGTACTCCGAACGATCTCCGGCACGGCTTCCTCCCACTCGATGGCCATTATGTGCACCCCCCACACTCCCGCGATCTCCCCAAGGTGCCGGATGGCCTCGACGGCGATTTCGCTTCCAGCCTCGGTACGGTCAAGCCGCCGTCTAACAAAAACAGCACCCGGGCCGCAGCGCCTTTTTCCGAGAGGGCCGCGTCGATGGCCTTCTGGAGGTTGTCGCACGGCCGGATGAAGATCTTCTCCAGCAGCCCGGGCTCCAGATCGGTAACCGCCCAGGTCTGTGCCCACTGCCTCATCTCGGCCATTTTGGCCACCTTGTGGTAGCCGAGCCGGTAGCCTGCCTCTATTTTTGAAAGCACGCCGGCCGGCGAGTCGGCCGAGCCGAGCAGCTCGAAGAAGGACTTCTCGCCGATCCCGCCGCGGCACTTGGAGACCAGGATGAGAATGCCCCCGTCCTTGAGAGCGTGCTTGGCGTTTTCGATCCCCTTCTGGGCCTGGTACAGATCGATGTCGCCGGGAAACTTTACCACCGAGACTACCACCTCGGCCTTCTCGGGGATGCGGGCGACGAATACCTCGTCGGCCTTCTGGGTGGCCACCTCGAGGGAGCGGTGAATGTCGCCGGCCAGGGCGGCGAAGATCCGGTGGTCCTGGTCCAAGACCGTGTTGATGGCGAAGACTTCCGGCTTCACCGTCTTCAGCGCGTCGATCATGTCCGCGTGCACCGGGTTGCCCTCGAGCCGGAGCGCCCGGGCCCCGGGCTCGAGCGCCAGCTTGTGGTTCTGCTCGATGGTTTCGAAGGCGGCGATGCCCGGCAGGAAGGACTTGCGGCCGCCGGTGTAACCCGCGAAATAATGGGGCTCCACCGAGCTGATGATCAGGATCTTGTGCGCGTCCACCCCCAGCCGGTTGATACGCATCTCGGTGCCGTTCTTGGTGGTGCCCAGAAAAACCATCTCCGCGCTCTTTCTGGCATCGTGGGCATGGATGCGGTTACGGTAACGTTCCAGGTGTTTTCCGAAGATCCACCGGTACTCTTCCTCGGTGGGCGCCCGGTGGATACCCGTGGCCACGATGAAGCGGACGTCGAGGCCTTCCAGATCCTTCTGCAAAATCGTAAGTACTCTCTCGGTGGGAGTCGGGCGGGTGGCGTCGTTGACGATGACCAGAAGATCCCTGGCATCGGCCACGAACTCCGCAAACCGCCTCGCGCCGACGGGATTCTCGACGGCCCGGCGGATCGTCTGGGTCTCGTCGCCAATCTCCACATCATTGGGAGTAACCGTCCCGGCGACGCGCCGGTCGTCCAGCTTCACCTCGAACTCGCCGTCTTGGCCGTAGGGAATCTTGAGAATCATTTCTGGTCGACCTCGCGAAGCGGCCCGGTTACCTGGCCAATGGATACATAGAGCAAGGGCACAATAAGGTCAAGTAGGCCTCAATCCCTTTGGTGCCCTGGTAGACAGGGGCGCGGTCTCTTGCTATCTTGATCGGCACCAGGGAGGATCGAACATGTTGAGGGGAATTGTGAACATCGCGGTTATTCTGGCCTTTTCGCAGGCCCTGGCCCAGGAGCCCAAGCCCAAGTGCAAACTGGACAAATCCATGGGAGATTGGAAGCTCCTGGAGGGCGACTGCCTAGACGGCCTGGCCCATGGAAAGGGCCGGGCCACCGGGCCAAACGGAATGACCTACGCGGGGGAGCTCAAGAACGGACAGCCCAACGGGAAGGGCACGCTCACCTTGCCGGACGGCACCAAGTACCAGGGCGAATGGCGCGACGGCCTGCGACACGGTAAGGGAACCGAAACCACCGCCCAGGGCACCACCTACACCGGCGACTGGCAAAACGACACCCGCCACGGCAAGGGGACCTTGAACACCGCCTCGGGCTTCAAGTACGAGGGGAGTTGGGAGCAAGACAACCGCAACGGCGAGGGCATGGAAACCCGCCCCGATGGCACCTTCTACCTGGGCGGCTGGAAGGACGGCCGGCGGCACGGCGATGGGGTCATCGAAACTCCCCGGGGAGGCAAGTTCACCGGCACCTTCAAAAACGGAAAAAGAGTCGGCCCGGGCACCGAGATCGGCGAGGACGGCACCGTATTCGAGGGGATCTACAAAAACGACATCCGCAAGGGCCCCGGAACGGAGACGCTCAAGGACGGCACCAAGTTTACCGGTAAATGGGTCAAGGGAAAGCGGCACGGCCGGGGTAAGATATCCTTCCCCGACGGCACCAGCTACAAAGGCGTCTGGAAGGACGGACTGCGCCACGGCCAGGGCACCGAGATCCTGGCTGACGGAAGCAAGTACGCCGGCGCCTTCCTGAAAGGCAAGCGGCACGGCCGGGCAACCGAGACCAAGAAAGATGGCAGCAAATATACCGGGTTCTTCAAGAACGGTAAGCGAAACGGCCAGGGCACCGAGATCCGCAAGGACGGCACTCGCTACAAAGGCCAGTGGAAGAACGGTAAGCGGAACGGCCAGGGCACCCTGAAGACCAAGGACGGCACCAGGTACGTGGGCCAGTGGAAGGACAACCTGACCCACGGCCAGGGAACCATCACCACCCGCAAGGGCCTCAAGTACCAGGGCCAGTGGAAAGCAGGCAAGCGCCACGGCAAAGGCACGCTGAGACTGCCCGGGGGCATCGTATACAAAGGCGAGTTCCGAAACGGGCAAAGAGAAGGAAAAGGAACCGAAACCCGCCAAAAGCGGGGCAAGTACACCGGTTCGTGGAAAAACGACAAGAAGCACGGCCAGGGAACCGCGGTGCTCCCCAACGGCTCCCGCTACCAGGGGGACTGGTTCGAGGGCCAGGCCCACGGCACCGGCACCATGACGCTACGCTCGGGCAAAAAGCTCACCGGCAAGTTCCAAAACGGCAAGTACGTCCCCAAGCGAACCATCAAGACCGGACAGAAGTCCAAGGCCGAGCTCCAAGAGGAAAAGGAGCTCGACGCCGAGATGGAAAAGCTGCGGGAATAATGACCTGCCCGCAAAAGATCCGGGCGGTCAAACTCAAGAAATAAGGGAGGTTGCCATGGCCGGACACGTCTGCCCCCCGTTCATCGGATACTTGCTGCTGAGTCCCTTCAGGAAACTGCTTGAAAACCCCCGGAAGATCCTGGGCCCGTTCATACAAACAGGAATGACCGTCCTGGAGCCCGGACCCGCCATGGGTTTCTTCACCCTGCCCCTGGCCCGCATGGTGGGGCCCCAGGGCAAGGTGGTGGCGGTCGAAGTACAGCAGAAGATGCTGGACGTGCTCGGAAAAAGATCCCGCAAGGCCGGGCTCGATGATCGTATCGATCCCCGCCTGATCAAAAACGGCGGTATGGGCCTGTCCGATCTGGAAGGTAAAATCGACTTCGCCGCCGCCCTGCACATGGTCCACGAGGTGTCCGATCCGGCCGCTTTCTTCAAAGACGTTTTCTCGGCTCTTAAACCGGGCGGCCGGCTGCTCATCGTCGAACCCAAGGGCCACGTCACAAAAGCGGCGTTCGAAAAAACCCAAGACGCCGCCAAAACGGCCGGCTTCACCCCCGCCGAACCACCCGCCAAGATCCGCGGCCGGTGCGCATTGTTGTCCAAGCCGGATTAGCCCTCATTACAAATTGGTGAGAAATGGCGGTTAGGCGAAAGGATTGAGCAGGGCGACGCCGCAGCCCTCGAAGTGGCGGGTGTTCCGCGTCACCAGGGTCAGCCCGTACTCGGCGGCGGTGGCGGCCAGCAACATGTCCGCCTGGGCGCGAACCTGGCCCTTGGCCCGCAGGCTTCCGCGCAGCTCCCCGCATCTTCCGGCAATGGACCCGGTGACCGGCAGTACCTGGCAGTGGCGCTCGATAAAATCATCGAACCAGGCCCGGATGCGGGAATTGGGTTTCCAGCTCAGGCCGTAGACAATCTCTTCCACCACGACAACACTCAACCCGATCAACTTGACCCGGCCCGCCCAGCGGAGGACCCCCTCGTCCGGCCGGGGCTTGATCAACTCGCTGAGCACGTTCGTGTCGCACAGGTATTTCACGATCCGGGCTCCGCTGCAAACGGGTTGGGTCGATCTTCCCGCCGCGGCCACGCGAACTCGTACCCTTCTTCTTCACACAACGTCCTCAGCTCTTGCATCGCAGTATAAATCGTCCGGCCGGCCTGCTCCTCCTTCCACTTCAAGAACTCCAAGAAGGTCTCGGCATCCACCATGGCCGCCACCAGCTTGTCTCGCTTGTATATAGGCTGCGGCTCTTTAGCCGTCGACTCGATCAGCTCGGCAAAGCACTGCCGCGCCCGGGCAATAGACCATTTTCCCTTCATTATCACACCCCTGTAGCAACCAAGTTATATGTACAATATATACATATACAGTGTACATGTCAACCTTCCTCAAGTTTGGAGAAAAAGACAAAATTCTGTATGCTGTCGACCATGGCGAGGACCTATGCCGAGCAGTTGGAGCTGGCCGCCCGGGTGACCGAGCCAGCCATTCGCCGGGCCATTGAGGCGGTCGACCTTCCCCCGGGCAGCCACGGCCTGGACGCCGGATGCGGGATCGGCACCCACGCATTGTGGCTGGCCGAGACGACGGGAGGGAAGGTCACCGGGCTGGACATCGACGGCGACAACCTGGCCGTGGCCAGGAAGAAAGCCAAGCGGAGATCGCCGGCGGACCGGATCGATTTCGTGGAGGGCAGCATCTTCAAGCTGCCTTTCGATGACGACTCGTTCGACTGGTCCTGGTGCGCCGACGCCCTCTGGCCGGTGGTGGTCCCGGATCCAATCGCGGCGCTTCAGGATATCTCCCGGGTGGTCAAGCCAGGCGGCGCCATCGCCATTTTGTTCTGGACCAACCAGATACTTCTCCCGGGCTACCCGCAACTGGAGGCCCGCCTGAACCAAGCCTTCGCGACCCACACGCACTATCTCAAGATCGGAGAACCCTCCCGGCACCACCTGCGCGCGCTGGGCTGGCTCCGGTCGGTCGGCCTGCAAAACCCCCAGGCACACAGTTTCCTGGCCGAGTACCAGGCGCCCCTGGCCGACGAGATCCGCGAGTCCCTGGGCTTCTGCTTCTCGATGTTCTGGGACGACCTAAAAACCCAAATGTCCGAGGAAGACTGGGCCGAGTACCGGCGCATCTGCAGCCCGGAGTCCGAAGACTTCATTTTGAACAGTCCCGACTACTACTGCGCCCTGACCTACACGATCTTCCACGCCCGGGTACCGGGGAAATGACCGCGCTCCACCGGCTCGTGCTTATACCGGCACCGCTTTTAACGGGTTGCTCGTATGACGTGGTGAAGAGCGCCAGGCACATCGAGTCTTGGACCACGAGGCATGGAACCACCGAATATCTCCAATCAGCGCGACGGTCAAGGACAATGCAAATAATGAAGCTACGTCCCTGTCCCGCGTTATAGCCGCAAGAATGCGTTGTATGACCTGAGGACATCTTGAACCATTGTGAAATACGGTCCGGGGATGTCGATGGGTTCGCTCTGAAGAACTTCGAACGGGTCAAACGGGCAACGGTCATCGAAAAATACATATGCAAACCGGTCGTTATCATGCCTGGGCCGATAGATGATTCCACATCCAAATGGTGACCACTCACGAATCGCTGACGCCCATTCCCTGGTTATTGGGTAGTCTTTCGGACCGCAGCTGGTAATCCAATCGTCCTCCTGGCCAACGGCCGATGGGCCATTCCCATGAAGCTTGACGACCTTGAGATCGATTTTCAGTCGTATCTTGGAGAGTTTTTTTCCTCTAATGCGTTTCTTTAGTATCCGGTAATAGGGGCGATTTGGCGGGCGGTCGCGAATCAAGGTCTCTGCCACCGCGGCATTCACGTCACTGCCGGCATAGATGTAAGAATAGTCCCCGGTAAGCGTGTCGAATCTTCCTCCAGATTTGTCGTCCGGAATGGTGGGATTGAAAGCGTTCGCGTCGTAGATTTCACTGTGAATGCGCCACAGTTCTAGACCTGAGTCCAGATCCGAAGTATTTGGTTCGTATTTCTGTGATCTGCCGGGGTATTTTCTTGGCATGTCAGCCTATTGGTTCAAGCTCCGCCTTCGCTAGATCGAGAACCTCTCTCTCATTCGCCTTCCCCAACATATCTTTTGGCGATTTTCCGTCCAATCTCTCCGAAGGAGTGATCCACCAAGATGCTAAACCCCATGGATCATCGAGAGCATCAAGAAGCTTGTTCACCTCTGAAACAATGGGTCGCAGTCGGGATTTCTGGACCTCGAACTGGAATACTGGATATACGTACTGATTCCGTTTGTGTGGGATTCCGAGCAATTCGCCGGACTTTCTGAGCTTGTTGGCATACTGCCTCTTGTTCGACTTCGAATCCGTACCCAGAATCACACTTGCTTGACTGGAGTTGAACATTCTCTCGTTAAGTATCTTCGATTGGACCATGCCCTCCATCCGGGCCTGTTCCATCAGATTTTTTGAAAGCTCGTCGACCTCGATCTTTTGTTCTATAACTATTTCGAATTCTTTTTCATCCAGCGTTTCGGGCTTGCCGGACAATTCTGTAGCCGTAGCGCGGTACGCCTTGGCTATTCGAAGCAGTGTGGTGAGTTTGTATGAAAGCGATTTCGGCGCATCCAATCGTCTTAGATACTCGCCGATGACTCTCTCCACCATATTTTCGTCTACCAATTCCTTTGGCATGTCGATTTCTCCTGTATACGTCTAATACAACTATAACAATCGTATTGTTCGTATGCAAGAGTTTTCGTGCTTTAAATATTCTATTGACATATCTAGTGGTTACATACGAGTCCGTACTGTCTTACTAAGTCCCCAAACACCTGCTCCGGCCTAAATGCGTTATGGCGGTCAAGTAGGGGCCAGCTCAGAGACGGCCACAATACGGCTGTCGAAGGAGGACACCGGACTCCGCACTGGCGAGGCCATCAGGCTCCAGATTGACGACGTCATCCTCGATATAGACACTCCCCGACTCGAGGTCCGGCCGCCTTCAACGTCTCCGGCCGCTAAACCGCAGAGCCGCCAGGCCAACCAGGAAGAACAAAAACCCCAACGACGGAGACCGCGAGTGCGCGCAGCCGCAATCTTCGGAACCGGGCTTCTTGACCAGCGTGAACGTCCTCTCCTCGGAATACTCGGCGGCGGCGTCGCGGTCGTCGGTGGCCTTCACCCGCCAGTAGTAGCGAACTTTCTCCTCGAGCCGCGCCGTGGGCTGCCAGCTCACGAATCCCGCATTCTCAACGCCGGCGCCCGAATCCACCGGATCGCCGGCGGCGGAAGTCAAAAGCTCGAACTGGTAGGTAACCGGATCCCCCTCGGGATCCACGACGGGATAGGCCATGAGATCGATCGGGCTGTAGAGCTCGCTTCCGTCCGCGGGAGACAGCAGTATCGGCGGCGGCGGCGCGGTGTTGGCTCTTTGTATCTCCAGCTGCACCGGAACCGTCACCGGGCTGTTTTCCGCTTGCGGAGCCGCGACCAGGATCTCGGCCGAGTGAGTTCCCTGGGCCAGGCCGGACAGGGCCAGCTGCACCACAACGGTCTGGCTTCCGCCGGGCGGCACGCTGAAACTCTCGGTCGTGCCGACCCAGGTTTCGGACGGAGTCAACGTCACCGGCATTTCCCGCCCTCCCAGATTTTCGATCGTGAGGTTCACCTGCGGATCGAGATCGCCCGCGGCCACGATGACATCGAGGCTGACCGGATCCACCGATAGCCGCGCCGGCAGAGGCAAAACCTCGAAGGTCACCGGTACGCTGTGCTGGCCGTTGCCCGTCTCGGTCGACGCGAGCACAATCTCACCCGCATGTGTGCCGGGCTGAAGGCCGGTCTGATCGGCCGTTACGGTCAGGTCCTGGGGCGTCTGTCCGGACGCCGGGGCGACCTGCAGCCAGCTCACCGACGAGGAAGCCGTGAAGCTTACCTCGCCACCCAGCAACTCGGACACGGTTATGCTGCCCGGCGCGGGGGCCGCGCGCTCGGTGATGACCTCGAAATAGATGCTGCCCGGCGAAGCATGCAGCCAGGCCTCCTGCGGGGTCAGGTCCACCCGGCCGAAGTACATCTGGTCGTCGATCTCCGGAACCACCAAAGGCCAGGAGCCGGTCATGGTTCCGCCGCCCATCTGCTCGGAGTTCTGCACCTCCAGATACATTCCGAACGCGCCCGCGGGACCCACGTCGATGTTCGCGGTCTCCAGGTCTAGCGACATCTCGTACACCCGATGGTTATCGACGAACCCGATCACTCCGACGGCCCCCGCCGGGTCGCGGTCCATGTTTCTGAAATCCATCTGGACGCCGCCGCCCGGGTTGTAAAACGGCACGAATATCAACCCCCCGCCACCCATCCCAATCACGATGTATGCACCTTCATCCGCCGAGGCACTGGGCCAGAACCCGTCCAGATCCAGGTCGAAATAGAGCATCATCCGGTCCCAGTCGGCCGCGGCCGTGTCCAGCCGGTCATCAACGCCAACGAAGAGTTGCGTGCCCGCAACTGCCAGGTAGAGCATGACATCGCCGGCGGCGTTGGGATCGATGGCGAGCTGAAGCGCGGCGTCGTACTCGCCGGTGCCGATCACGCCGTCCAACACGGGCGCCTGGGTGACATGCGGCACCACTATTTCGGGTACCTCCACCAGGGTGAACTCGACGGTCATTTCCATCGGGCTGTTGGCGGCCTCGGCGCTTTCGAAGGTAATCACCGCCTGATGGGTTCCCGGCTGCAGGCCGGTTGGATCCACCTGCACCGATATTTCGACGGGAGCATCGCCCAAATCGGGCGTCAGCGTAACCCAGCTCTGGTCGACCCCGGCGGTAAACGCCAGGGAACCCACCCCGTCGTTGAGCACGCGCATGCTAGCGGAATCCGGAGCTCCTTCCCCCAGAATGGCGATGAAATCCAGCTGCGGAGGGTAGATTCCCAGAAGCGGATCGGTTGTGTTGAGACTCTTCTTGAGCGTGACCGCCGGATCGCCCAGCAGGTTGTTCTCGAAACCGACCCAGCGGATGTATGGGTCTGCAAATGCGGATGCGTTGTCCTCCTTGCTGTCGATAAGCGCCTGGCCGATGGTGGACAGCCCCTCCCCGAAGAAGGCGTCCCAAAACTGCCGGTGGAACCGCTGGCTGGGACCGTCGGTCATGAAGGATCCCCACCCGTAGCGGCTGTTGGAGATAGTGGCGAAGGCGCCGTGCGGCTCGGCCACCAGATGCTCGGCGATGCAGTCTTGATTGTAGACGGCGTTTCCCGCCTCCGGCCCCCCGCAATTGTCGAAGGCACCGTTGTAACAGCCTTGGGAGTAATGCAGAAAGGGATGAACGTTGATTAACTCGTCCACATTGTGATTCATCAGCCGCATGTTGTAGGTCACGTTGCTGTGACCCAAGTGGTTTACGATGTGCGGGCCGTCGTTTAGGAGCGGCATCAGGTTCGAGACTCCCCACTGCACCCCCTGCAACTGGCCGCGGTCATAGAGGGTACTGCACTCGAAAAAGGGAAAGCTGGAAAAGCCCAACGTCGTGTATCCGGCCGAGTCGGAGCCGGTGATCAGCTCGTCCATGGCGTCCCCGCCCCAGACCTCCGCCGGCTGGTCCCACAGCAGCTCTCCCACCATCAAGACCGACTGCAGCCAGGCTCCGGCTCCCGCCTCGTAGGCCAGGGTCTTGGCCACGAAATTAGACACCTCCGCGGGGCTGTCCACCGGGGCACGGCCTACGTACAGCTCGGCCATCAGATCCACCTCGTTGCCGTCCGGGCCGTCGTCGTACTCTCCGTAAGTCCCGTCGGCGTCGTGGTCGAAAGTGCCATCCAGGCAGCTATAGTACAGGTCGGAAGGGAGATGATCCGCGGCCGCGTCCGGGTGCTGCGGGTCGACATACAGACCACGCACCGGCAGGAGATCGTCGCCGCTCTCGCCGCCCACGTCGTCCCCGTCGGCGTCGCCCACCAGCAGAACGTAGCTGGTGTTCCACTCCAGGTAAGCGTCGGTCAGGAAATCCCGGATGCCGGTGGCGTCGTCCTGCCCCCCATCCGGGCGGGTACCGGCGTAGTTGGCCCGAATCCACTCCAGCGTCACGATGTTTCCGGGCAGGCCCAAAACCGTCCGGGTGTCCCGTAGCGCCTCCAGGCCAAACTCACCCTCGATGCTTAAGAAGGCCTCCGGGGTAACGATCAGGTAGGGATAGTCCCCCGGGGGCAGCTGCAACGGACCCCGGGTATCCCTGTGCATATATGTACCCATGGCCGTGGCCACGTCCGCCCGGCGCAGCACCACGGTCTGATCGTCCGCCGTCGCTCGCAGAAGCCGGGAGGCGGTGCCGCCCGGCTTGGTGGTCAGAACCAGCGTGGCCGAGACCAGCCGGACCACCCGGCCCGCGGCGGGCCGGTACGACAGCGGGTGCACCGTCACTTCCACCAAGGCGAACCCGCGCTTGTACTGCACCGGACCGATCTCCGCCCACATTGTGGGGTACGGATTGCCACTTGAGTAGATCGACGGTTTTGGCGGCGTGACCCGGGGAACGAAGCGGCCCGAAAGCGGCACGGGAAGCTGGGCCGGCGCGATGTCGAAAGTTCCGGCCAGGGTCTCGGTCGAAAGCGACTCGACGCCCAGCTCAACCGGAACGTGCCCCTGGGGCAGGATAAAGGTGAACGTCTTCCGCGGCAGCAAGGGTGCTCCCGGCCGGGCCAGAAGCCATGCACCCTCAACCTCGAGCACATCCCCGTATGGGGTTTGTACGTGGGTCGGCGCAGCCAAGGCGACATCCAGCCTCAGCTCCGCCGCAACGGAAAAGGAAGGAATCAACAGAAAAACGGCCAAGAAAAATCCGATGCTTCTCATTTTTTTTCTTCTCCTTCCACCACCGGTTCGACATACACGCCGTAGTCTTCCGCGGCGCTTTTTTCGCTCACGTACCCCTCGGCTACGTCGCGCTTCACCTGCTCGGGATCGCGATCCCGAGGATCACCGTACCCGCCGCCGCCGGCCGCGTCCATTACGACCACGTCGCCGGGATTCAACTGGGTGAGACCATAGGAGTTGCCCTTCCGGTTGTTGATCAGAAACCGGGCTTTCGCGCCGGGCTTCCCGCCGAACAGGCCCTCGGGTGGGTAGCGGAACCGGCCCGACTGGATGCCCAGGCTGACCGGCGGGATCGGGGCGTAGGAATCGTCCGGGACCCTGAACACCACCCGTCTTCCCAGCCCCCCGCGCATCTTCCCCGGACCGCCGGAGTCGCAGAGCAGTTCCCGCTTTTCGACGATCAGGGGCGTGTCGCTCTCGAAGATCTCCACCGGGGTGTTGGCGCCGTTGGCGGGGAAGATGTAGTCGTAGTAGCCGTCGTTCGCGGAGCTTGCGCCCATGCCCCCGCCGCGGATGATCACACTATGGAAGGGCCGGCCGTCGTTTCTCTTTCCGTAGAAGACGTTCATGCTCGCCGGGGTTCCACCGCTTGCGGCGATGACCCGGTCGGGCACCGCTTCGGCCAGGGCCCGGTAGACGATCTCGGTCAGAAAGTGCCCGATCTGCATCCGGGCGGCCACCGCCACCGGGAAGGTGCAGTTGACCACCGAGCCTTCGGGCGCGCGCATGGAGATGGGCGCGGTGCAGCCGTCGTTGTTGGGTATGTCCGGATCGAAGATGCTCTTCAGCGCCATGAACACGTAGGCGTAGGTGAAGTTGTAGACCACGTTGCCGCCCCAGTTCACGTGCGGGGAGGAGCCATCCAGGTCGACCACCACGTCGCTGCCCCGCACCTGCACGGCCGCTCTTATAACCACGTCTTCGCGGCCCTCCATCTGCTCGATGATCCCCTCGGTCTTGTACACGCCGTCGGGTATTTTTTCGATGGCCGCCCGCATGCTTTTTTCGGTTCGGCCGATGATCTCGTCGGTCAGGTCGTCTAAGCCCTCGAGCCGGTACTCGTCGAGCATCTGACCGATCTTCTCCGCGCAGACGTGGTTGGCGGCGATCTGGGAACGGATGTCGCCGATGACCGCGTCGGGCGTGCGTACATTCCAGCGGATCATCTCGAAGACCGCCTGATTGGGCTCGCCCCGCTCGTAGAGCTTGACCAGGGGGATGAACAGGCCGTCCTCGTAGACCTCGTGGTTGTCGGAGGACACCCGCCCGCCGATGTCCGAGTGGTGAAACACGCAGGCTGCGAAAGCCGCCAGCTTTTTTTTGTAGAAAATCGGGCTGATAACGCAGACGTCGTTGAGGTGCCCGGCCAAGGCCCAGGGGTCGTTGGTGATGAAGACATCGCCGGGCCGGTAAGTTTCATCGGGGAGCTTTTTTATCAGGTTCTTGATCCCCAACGCCATGGCCCCCGACTGTCCCGGCGTGGCGAAAGTGCCCTGGGCCAGCTCGCGGCCCTTTCTGTCGGTGAACATGCAGGTGTAATCGTGGGCGTCGCGCAGCAGGCTGGAGAACGCCGTGCGGGAGACAGTGCTGTCGGCCTCGTCGACGATTGAGATCAGCCGGCGCCAGAGGATCTCGAGCGTGATGGGATCGAACTTGGCCATCATCCGCCCCCGGGCAGGTCGATCCACAAAAAGCCGTACTCGTCCACGGACGCCGTGGCGTCTTCGCCCACCACCACCGTCGATTCGCGCTCTTCGACGATAGCCGGCCCCTTGAACTTCGCGCCGGCGAACAGCTTGTACCGGTCGTAGACCGTGTGCGGAATGAAGTCGCCGGCCAGGCCCGAGTAGGCCGAACGCCGACCTTTCACCGCGCTCTTTTGTTGGCCCTTCTTTCTCGCCGGCTTCTGCAGTCGCAAAAGCCGCTCGGGTAACCGGGCCCGCACCCTGAAATTGATGAGCTCCACCGGGGTGTCCGGGTAGGTCCGCCCGTAGAGCTTCTGGTAGATCCGATCGAAGCGCCCCCGGATGGTTTCTTTCCTCGCGCTCCCGAGGTCTTCCTCGGGTATTTCTATATTGGTCTCGGAGCCCTGCCCGACGAAGCGGACATCCACCGAGCGCTCGAATGTAATTTCCTCCACCGCTCCGGTCTTTTTCAAAGTCCGCTTCCCCTCGGCCTCCAGGTCCAGGAAGATGTTTTCCAACTCGGTGAAATCCGCCGCGGCCAGGGCAACCTTGTGGCTGCGGACCAGATCGAAGGCCCGGGGGGCGGTGAAGAATCCCAGGGCCGAGCCCACGCCGGCGTTGGGAGGCACCATCAGCCGGGGCGCGCCCAGCTTTTTGGAAAGGCCATAGGCATGCACCGGGCCGGCTCCGCCGAAGGCGGCCAGGGTAACCACCTTGGGGTTGCCGCCCTTCTCGGCAATGTGGGTCTTGGCCGCCGCGGCCATGGTCTCGTTGATCAGGTCGTGGATCCCCCAAATCGCCTGGAGTAAGGTCACCCCCAGGGGCTCCGCGATCTTTTCCTGGATGCCTTTCTCCGCCGCGGCCTTGTCCAGGGTCATCTCCCCGCCTAAAAAGTAGTTCTCGTCCAGGTAGCCCAGGAGCAGGTCGGCATCGGTCACGCCGGGCTCGGTTCCGCCGCGCTGGTAGCAGATCGGGCCGGGATCGGCCCCGGAGCTCTCCGGGCCCACCTGCAAAGTGCCCATCCGGCTGACCTTGGCGATGCTGCCCCCGCCGGCGCCGATCTCCATCAGATCCACCACGGGCACCTGGATGGACAGACCGCTACCCTTCATGAACCGCTGCACCCGGCCGACCTCGAAGGTGGGCACCACCCCGGCCACGCCGCCCTGGATCAGGCAAGACTTGGCCGTGGTTCCCCCCATGTCGAAGCAGAACATCTCGGGGAGACCGAAGAGCTTACCATAGTACTGCCCGGAGATGACCGCGGCGGTGGGACCCGACTCGATGATCCGCACGGGAAACTCGGCCGCCGTCTCCACCGAGGTGATCCCGCCCGAGGAAAGCATGACAAACAGCTTGCCCCTGGAGCCCAGGGACTCGAGCCGGGAAGCCAGCTTCTTCAGATACCGCCCGGTCAGCGGCTTGACGTAGGCGTTGGTGACCGTCGTGCTGGTCCGCTCGTACTCGCGGATCTGGGGCAGGACCTCGTAGGATATGGAGACGGACAGGCCCGGCGCCAGCTCCTCGATGGCTTCCTTGATCATCAGCTCGTGGGCGGGGTTTTCGAACGAGTTGAGCAAACAGACGGCGATGGACTCGACCCCCGCCCCGATCAGCTCGCGGGCGACCGCCTCCACCTCGTCGAAGTCCAGCGGCCTTTGCACCGTCCCATCGTAGCGCACCCGCTCGTCCACCTCCAGGCGCAGGCTCCGGGGGATCAGCGGCTCGGGAAACTCGGCGAAGGCGTCGTAGGGCGCGTAGCGGATCTCCCGGCCCAGCTCCAGGACGTCGCGGAACCCCTTGGTGGTAATCAGCCCGGTCCGGGCCCCCTTGCGCTCGATGATCGAGTTGATCACCAGAGTAGTCCCGTGGATCACCTCGTCAAGCTCCTCGACAAATCCCGGGATCCGCTCCTGCAACTCCAAGATCCCCTGCTCCACCGCGTCGGACGGATCCCGAGGCGTGGTCAGGCACTTGTTTATATGCAGTTCCCCGGTCCGATCGTCGAGGAGGACGAAGTCGGTGAACGTCCCGCCGATGTCGCATCCGAGCCGGTAGTGTTTGTCCGCCATGGGAATCAAGAGTAGGTGCTTTCAGACCGGTTTTTCAAGCCAAAAGCATGCCGCGGGCCAATGCATTCACCGTAACCGTGGCAACGGACATCGGACGGCACTAAAACACGCCGGGGAAGACGACCTCACCTTAAGAACCTGGACGGTGCCTCCTGGCGTTCGAAGACGGCGGTGTACATCGGACTGAGCGATCACAACGGAATACCGGTCGAGAACGCCATGCCTCACTATATCCGCGTTGGGGACAACCAGTTCGATTTCTCGGTGAGCACTTTCGACAAATACGAGCTCGGGGTGGCGGAGAACATCTGGATCGAAGGCGAGATCGTTCCCGAGACGGACAATCCCAACGGCTATCCCGAGCCGGCTATCCCCCGCCTCTTACAAATGGGAGCGAACGGCGTGCTCACCTGGTGATGCCACCGTTAAGATCACGCCGCGTATATCGAGTTTCTTTGGGAAGTCAACCTGTTAGATCGAGACGAGAAACACTAACGGGAGATTAGGGCATCCACCAAAAGTTGTCTTTTTCTTCCAGTTGTGTGAAAATTTTATTGAGTCGATGTTCATGGCTCCCTGGCGAGGAACAGGAGGATCGTGTTGATTTGCGGGTTGTCTATTCTCAAAACCCGTGTCTCGATCGTCGGTGCGATTGAGATTACCTAAAACAATACAATCGGGTAGTGAGTTAGTTGGCTACTAACTTTGGAAAATACCATCTCGTTCGAAGGATCTCCGTGGGCGGAATGGCCGAGGTGTTCCTCGGCATAATACCCGGAATCGGGGGATTCAAGAAGCTCGTGGCCATCAAGCGGCTGCTTCCCCAACTGGCCCAGGATCCTGAGATCATCCGGATGTTCCTGGACGAGGCGCGCCTCCTGGCTCGCTTCAGCCATCCCAACATCATCAACGTGTATGATCTGGGGCGGGTCAAGAACAGCTATTTCCTGGCCATGGAATACTTCCACGGTTTGAACCTGGACCGGCTTCTGCGGTTGTGCATCAAGAAAAACGTCAATCTGCCGCCGGAGTACACCGCTCAGATCATAGTCGACGTGTGTGACGTACTCGACTACGTCCACAATTTCGCAGAGAATAGCAGCACGCCACTCCGCCTGATCCACAGGGACATCAGCCCGCAGAACATCATGCTTGGTTTCAACGGAGTGGTGCGGGTGCTTGACTTTGGCATCGCTAAGGATCTCGGGAAGTTGAGTCGGACGCGCCCAGCCACGATAAAAGGCAAGGCACCCTACATACCCCCCGAGCAAATCTCCCAGAAAACCGATATCGATCACCGGGCCGACCTCTTCTCGCTGGGAATCGTACTATTCGAGCTGGTGACTCACCGCCTGCCGTTCCTGTGCGACAGCGAGATCGACATGCTCATGTCCAACCTGAATAAACCGATTCCCGATCCCAGAGACCTAAAACCAACGCTAGACGACGATCTGGCGAGAATCATAGTGCGGGCCACACAGAAGGATCCCGGTCACCGCTATCAATCGGCCAAGAAAATGCGCATCGAACTGGAAAAGTACCTGCTCGACCGGCAGGTTAGGCTAGATAAGCACGATTTGGCTGCGTTCATGCACAAACTGGTTCCTAAAAAGCGCGTTAAGATCGAGGCGGTCATGAGCGGGGCTGCGCCTGTCTCCGTTCCTCCGAAGATTCCCCAACCTACCGATACGAAGCCAGCCGCGGTTGCCAGGCAAGAAACGGCATCCGTGCTTCCCGAAACGGCACAAACCGCGCCATCTTCCGGGGAGATCGCGCATCCCGCAACGGCGAAAACCACGCCACCTTCAGGGGAGACCGCAACCGTAAAACCCGATCCTATACCCGAAGAAGACAACTTCTCTTTCATTGTAGAAAAGAACCGATCGCCAGTCTTGCTGCTTACACTGGTGTTCGCGTTACTGGCGGGTGGCGCCGCGGCAACGATCATGTTCTGGGATCGGCTGGCTGGAACGGATGCTGGACCGACGGTCGATCCCGAACCGCAGGAAGAAAAGGTCATCGAGCCTATAAAGCCACCCGCTGAATCCGAAAAGCAAGTCGCCGGATCGGTAATCACACCCACAGAAACACAACCCGAACCGGATAAAACGGATACCGAGGAACAACTCACCGCACCCCCTGCCGCAAAACAAAGAGTGACCCGTTCAAGCAAGTCCTTGATCAAGCGTAAATCATCACAACGCCGCGCTGCCAAACTGCGTACCTGGGCGAAAAAACGAGATCACGGTGCAACCTCCGAGGAAGACGCGGAAGAAAAACCCGGGCGGCGCGAGAGCGACTCAGACGCGGCCGGGCCGGATAGCGCCACCACGGCGGCCGTGATTCCAGAATCCGATACGCAGGAGGGCAAGGACAAATCCAAAACCGAACCGGGCGATCGGAACACGACTTCGGCAAAACCCGACGGAACCGAGCCACCGGCTGCGGAGGTCGTGGAGACACCCCCCGCCAAGCCCACCTACCAACCGCCGGAGGTAATCGCGAAACGGCGAATTGCGGGTGATGACCCCATTTACCCGCCCGTGGCCCGGGCCGCGCGTATTCATGCAATCGTCCTGGTCAAGATCTACATCGCCCCCGAGGGGCGGGTAACCAACCACAAATTCCTCAAGAGCAAGGAAGTATTCGAGGGTGCAGTGCTCAAGGCGATCAAAACCTGGCGCTTCCGCCCACATACAATCAACGGCAGGCCTGTTGGCACCTACACGGTCTACAAGTTCGTGTTCAGCTTGAATTAGCCCCGACCTCTTCGGCTACCGCCTGGTCATGTCCCGATGAAAAGGAAGAAACGCTGGTTGCCATTTACTCAACCGCATAGAAAAATGGGGGGCATGGCACCCAGGGATCGCATACGGCCCGCGCCGGGACTCGATCGGGAGGAAGAAGCGGGCGTCGCCACCGAGACGAAGAAAAAGCCCCAAAAACCCAGGTTGTACAAGGTGCTGCTGCAAAACGACGACTACACCACCATGGAGTTCGTGGTATGGGTGCTGATGTCCGTCTTCTACCACCAGGAGGAGCAGGCGGTCGAGATCATGCTGCATGTGCACCAAAACGGCGTGGGCGTGGCCGGGGTGTTCACCTACGAGGTGGCCGAGACCAAGGCCAAGAAGGTACACAAACTGGCGCGGCGGGAGGAGTTTCCGCTGCGCTGCTCACTGGAGCCGGCATGCTAGCCAGAGAACTTCAATTGACCTTCGGCCGGGCGGTCCACGACGCCCAGACCCGCAGACACGAGTTCGTGGGGCTGGAGCACGTGCTGCGGGCCATGCTGGACGATCCTTTCGCCGCCGAGATCCTCCTCGCCTGCGGGGCCAACCTGGAAACGATCAAGGAAGACCTCGATATTTTTCTGGAGGGTCTCGACATGCTACCCGAAGGCGTGAACGTCGACGTGGATCAAACCGTGGCGCTGATGCGGGTGCTGCAGCGGGCGGCCATCCACGTGCAGTCCTCCGGCAAGAAGGAGATCGACGCCGGGGACATCCTGGCGGCCATGTTCCGCGAGCCCGAGTCCCACGCGGTCTACCAGCTCAAGCAGGAAGGCATCTCCCGCCTGGACATCCTCGACTACATCTCCCACGGGGTTTTGAAAGACGCCTTCGAAACGGCCGAGGGGATCCCAAACGACGCGGACGAACTCGGAGCTGGGCCGGGCACCAAGGTGGATCCGCTTTTGGCTTTCACCCAGAACCTGGTGGAGCTGGCCGCCGCGGGCAAGCTGGATCCGCTGATCGGCCGGGCCGACGAGATCCAGCGGAGCATGCACGTCCTCTGCCGCCGCCGGAAGAACAACCCGGTATTCGTCGGCGAGGTTGGCGTGGGCAAGACCGCCATGGCCGAGGGGCTGGCGCAGAAGATCCACGCGGGCGAGGTACCCGACCTGCTGCAGGACGCGGAGATCTACGCCCTGGACCTGGGCACGCTGATCGCCGGAACCAAGTTCCGCGGCGAGTTCGAGGCCCGGCTCAAGGCGGTCATCCACGCCGTGCGGGAGAAACCCAACGGGATCCTCTTCATCGACGAGATCCACACCATCATCGGCGCCGGCCAGGTCGGCGGCGGGAGCCTGGACGCCTCGGGAATATTGAAACCCACCCTGGCCACGGGGGAAATACGCTGCATGGGTTCGACCACCTTCGAGGAGTTCAAGCGCGTGTTTGAAAAGGACCGCGCCCTGGCCCGGCGCTTCCAGCGCATCGAGATCAAGGAGCCATCCGTCCCCGACACCATAAAAATCCTCTCCGGCCTGAAGAAGTACTATCAGGATCACCACCAGGTGACCTACACGGGCCCGGCCCTGCAAGCCGCGGCCGATCTGGCCCACCGCTACATCAACGATCGCTTCCTCCCCGACAAGGCCATCGACGTCATCGACGAGGCCGGCGCGGCCGCGCGGCTCAAGCCCCCCGGGCGGCGGCCCAAGACCATCCGCCCCAAGGACATCGAGCGGGTGGTTTCGCGGATGGCCCAGGTGCCCGCCCGAACGGTGTCGACCGGCGACAAGGAGAAGCTCCAAACGCTGACCCACGATCTCCGCCTGGTCATCTACGGCCAGGACCAGGCCATCGACGGCCTGGTGTCCGCCATCAAGCTGTCGCGGGCCGGTCTTTCCAATCCCCTGCGCCCGGTGGGCTGCTTCCTCTTCTCCGGCCCCACCGGCGTGGGCAAGACCGAGTTGGCTCGGCAACTGGCCCTGCAGACCGGCGTCGAGTTGATCCGCTTCGACATGAGCGAGTACCAGGAAAAGCACACGGTCTCGCGCCTGATCGGCGCGCCGCCCGGCTACGTGGGCTTTGACCAGGGCGGGCTCCTGACCGACGTCATCACCAAGCACCCCCACTCGGTGCTGCTGCTCGACGAGATCGAAAAGGCCCACCCGGACCTCTACAACATCCTGCTCCAGGTGATGGACCACGCCACCCTCACCGACAACAACGGCCGCAAGGCCGACTTCCGCAACGTGGTGGTGATCATGACCACCAACGCCGGGGCGTTCTTGATGGAGCGCGGCGCCATCGGCTTCGGCGGGGAGGCGGCCACCGAGGACGGCAAGGCAGCGATCGAGAAAACCTTCCCGCCCGAGTTCAGAAACCGCCTGGACGCCTGGATCCGCTTCAACCACCTGAGCCCGCCGGTGGTCGAGTTGGTGGTGGACAAGCTTACGGCCGAGTTGGAGGACCAGCTCTACGCCCGGCGGGTAAGCATCTCGCTCGGCGCCGGCGCCCGCAAGTGGCTGGCCAACAACGGCTACAACCGCCGCTTCGGCGCCCGCCCCATGGCCCGGCTGATCGACTCGGAAATCCGCCGCAAGCTCGCCGACGAGATCCTCTTTGGAAAGCTACAGGAAGGCGGCACGGTCAGCGTGGACACGGAGGGTAACCAGCTAACCTTCGCCTTCGAGCCGCACAAGGAGTCGCTGAAAACCAAGAAGCCTGAAAAAATCAAGCTCCCCGCGACAAGCCGCGGGGCATCTTTATAAGAACATGTGAAACTCGCCGTAGCCAAGAACCCGACTTCGCCAAGGCTACGCATTTTACCCCAATCTCCCACTGGTGCCCCTACGTTTCGATCTAACC
>JAUXGL010000083.1 GCA_030622135.1 Deltaproteobacteria bacterium | reverse complement strand
GGGTACGGCCCCTTACCACCGAGTTTCGCCACGTGCTCTGCGCTTGACCGCGCCCTTCACAGAAGAATCAGCCACCGTTCGCCGCAAGGGCCGACGGGTTTACCGAATGTTTACTTACGATCCGGGTTAACCCGTTGACTGCGCAAAGGAATCACTGGTGTCCGGCGTCATTGATACGGTGAGTGAAGTAAACCCGCTGGCCTCTGGGAGGATTCCAGCGGTGGTCTTTCAACCCTTCAGGGCTTCTCGGTCAGGTCGGCGATGATCTTTCTCTGGGTGTCCGCTTCGATGAGGACGGCGAATTCTTTCCTGAGGTTGTTGGTGGTTTCCAGGACCACCGTGTGTGGCCCCACCGGCAATTTCACCCCCAGTAGCGGAGTGACCCCGATGAACTGTCCGTCGACGTTGACCCGCGACCAGGGAGTACTGTTGACCAGTAGCAATCCATGCTGTTGCTCCACCTTGAGCGCTTCGGTTGATGCGTTGGAACCTTTCTCGAATCTATGTAGGACCTTCCGGATCTTTCCGGGCTGGATGTCGATCGGGATGTCTTTGCGACGTCCGTCCGCACTCAGCAGAGTCAGGGTGTATCGTCTGGCGGTGAGCTTCAGCTTGAGGATGGGTGAGTCACCCACCTTCTTGCCGTCGATGTGGACCTCGGACCATGGGTGGGTGCTGATGGACAGGTAGCCGGGAGGCTTTTTCGTGGGAGGCTTTTTCGTGGGAGGTTTTTTCGGCGCATCGAGTTTGGGTTTGGCTGCGACCGTCTTCCTCGGGGGGCTTTCGGGCCGGGGGGGCGGGGCGATGGGCGCCGGGGTCAGGGTGGGCTCCGCGGTCTTGACCGGCTCATCCGACGGTGGCTTCTCCATTACCTTGGCTGGCTGCTTCTCCAGCACGATCTGCGGCGGCTTCACGCTGGGCGGTTCGGCCCCCAGGGATCCCAGGCGGAAGACAGCCACGTCGATGGCATCGAGCAGTCCGTCTGCGTCGCAGTTTGTCTGCACGGAGGTCGAACGGATGGTGGCACGTCCTTTGTGCCGGTAAAGCCTCAGTACCAGGCTGCAGCGGTCTCCGGGGCGAAGGATTCGCGGCGCCAGAACGTAATCGACATCGGCTTGGGTTGCGTCTTTTGTCCGTGTCAGAACGTGGAGGTCGCCGCCCTCACCGAACTTGCCGGACAGATGATCGGCGAGCTGTTCGAGCACCGCTTCGGAAAGCTGGGCACCGCAGTCCTCGATGTTCAGCACGGCGACGGTCTCCCCGTTCCCGCAGCCCGCCAGCAGAATCAGAACGGCCAAACCTGCCCAGGCCCCATTGGTTTTCATGGTTCATACCTTCTGAGTTGTCCAGCTACTGATTCTGCCAGGATTCGTACCGGCTGTCCATAGGCACTAGCCGGTGGCGCCGTTGGCGATTCCGTAGATGTGGCCGGGTTCCTGGGTGGGGCGGGGGCCCAGGAACATGCGGATACTGGATGGCCGGGGGTCGAATCCGAGCTCTTGCAGCAAGGCGACACCTTTCCGGTTGGGTGCGGGCAGGCCGACGGTGGTGATGCCGGCGGGTGCGGCTTTGAGAAGCTGGGCGGCGGTGTTTTTGTCCGTGGCCAGGCAGGGGCCCAGGTTGACGCCTTTCGCTGTGGGCATGGCCAGCAGGTAGCCGGCGAGGTCGTTATCCCGGCGGATCACCAGGGATTGCTTTGCCTTTTTGTTGAGAATCTTCAGATAACGGCCGCGGTCTTCGCCGGACAGTCTTTGGTCGAAGGCCAGCACGTCGTCGATGTCTTTTTTCAACAGGGGGATGGCCGGAGACGGCTCGGTGGTTTTAAAAAACCGGAAGCGGAGCGATTCGTATTCCTCCGAAAAGCCCAGGCGCTTGTAGATTCCCATGCCGGGGGGATCGGCTTCCAGGCGGATGGTCGCGACGCCCTGCTGGTGAAGGTGTTGAATGGCGTGTTTCATCATGCGGGTGCCCAGGCCCTTATTGCGGTGTTCGGGCAGGACGATCAGGTGGCCGATCCAGCCGGTGGGGCCGAAGCGGGCGGTGGTGAGCATGGCCGCGGGTTTGCCGCCGGGCTCGGCGATGAAACATCCCTGGGGGCCGTGCTCGATTATGGACTCGAAGACCGCGCGGTTTTTCACCCAGCCTTCGTGATGGATTTGGGTCAGGGCGAAGTCGATGTCGCCGGGGGTCAGCGGTCGGATGGACATCAAAGCGGGACTATGGTGACCCAGTCTTGGTGGGCGGGATCGCGGTTCTCGGTGATGGCGGTGAGCTTTTCCTTGAGCTTGCCGGTGATGGGTCGCTCGCTCGGTGTTTTGTAGTTCTCGATTTTCTTTATCGGGGTGATGCGGGCGGCGGTTCCGCTCAAAAACACCTCGTCGGCTATGAACAGCTCGGTCTTGTCGACGGCCCGCTCCTCTGTGGGCATGCCCATTTCCCGGGCGAGTGTCAGGATGCTGTCGCGGGTGATGCCCTCCAGGATGTCCTGATCGTAGCCGGGTGTGACCAACGTTCCGTCGCGGACCAGGAAGATGTTCATGCCCGAGGCTTCCGAGACCTTGCCCTGGGTGTTGAGCATGATGGGTTCGTCGAAGCCGGAGTTCACCGCCTCGGTCTTGGCCAAAGCGGAGGTTATGTAGGCCCCGGATATCTTTCCGCGCAGGGGCAGGCTGCGATCCTCCTGGCGGTACCAGGAGCTGATGCGGCAGCTGATTCCGTCCGGCGACAGGTAGTCCCCCAGCAAGAGGCCGTAGACGAAGAAGTCCTTCTCCACGTCGTGCAGCCGGGGGGCGATACCCAGATCGGATGTATAGACCAGGGGGCGGATGTAAAAGGACTCGGTGGGCTGGTTTCTTTTTACGAACTCGATGATGGTTTCCTGGATCTTTTCGGCGGGCAGCTCGTGGTGCAGGAACTTGGCGCTGTTGCTCATTCGCCGGCAGTGCCGGTCCAGGCGGAAGAGGAGGATCTGCTTTTCGTCTTGCGGATCGGGGATGCCCCGCAGCCCGCCGAAGGCGGCGGTTCCGTAGTGCAGCGCATGGGTGGCGATTGAGACTTTGGCCTGGTCGAAGGGGATGAACTCGTTTTTGAAGTAAGCGATGGGCAAAAAGGTCATGCAGATCTCCTTTCTAACGGTTGCAATTGTCGGCCACGCGGCGACGGGAGGATTCCAGGTAGGTGAGGATGGCCGTCCGATCCGCCGGGCTGGTTTTCGGGTCGGTCAGCGCGCCCAGGGCTCCGTTGTAGCTGGCGATGGCGAATTTAAGCCGCTGGTCCTGGATATCCATGCCGCGGAGCTCGGCGGCGGTTTCCACGAGCAGCTCGGCGTACTCCTGGGCGGATTTGGCGTCGGCCTTCTTCTTGGCCATGTTGTCGGTCGCCCGCGCCTCGGTCCTCAGGAGTCCGATGATGGACGCGCACTGGTCCCGTTTGCTTTTACAGGCCGGGAGCAGCAGGCACACTACGGCCAGGATGGTCACGATGGTTGGGATGGTCGGTTTCATTGGTAGCGGTTCCTCCGGATCTTGGAGAAGTCCAGTCTGTCTTGCGGGTGACCCCGCTGGGTTCGTCGTTTTCTGAGCAGTTCGATCATCCCGTCTCCTTTTGGGCTTTTTTCTCCATCAGAGAATCAGAGAGAATCAGGGACGTTCTTGCGTTATTTGCGTAACGTCATCAGCTCTCCGATGTCCCAATCCCATATATTTGCAACGCAAATAACGCAAGAACGTCCCTGATTCTCCCCGGTCCCACCTGACCCCGGTCCCACCATCATATAGCATTTTCGAGAATGGTTGGCGAGGGAAGAAATGTTATATGATGGTGTCTGAGATGCGCCGGGATAAACCGGCAAGGTGGAGTGGATGAAAGAGCCATTACGCCGACATCCTCCAGGTGGACCTGAATGACTTTCTCAGGTTCGTCGTCGGCGAGTTCGGCGAGTACCTCCAGCTCGAGGACAAGGAGTTCATTCGGGTAGGCCGCCCTACGCGGAAACGTACACAATGAAGACGTCTGGAAGGAAAGGTGGAATGGACTTCGACCTAAGGCAGCTCGAGATTTTCTGCAAGGTGGTTGAGCTTGGCAGTTTCTCCAAGGCAGCGGAAGCTGTCCATCTGGCGCAGGCCTCGGTCAGCGAGCGCGTAGCAACGCTCGAACGGATGGTGGGAACAAAGCTTCTGGATCGGATTGGTCGGGAGATTGTGCCCAACAAGGCGGGAGAGCTGCTCTATAAGCGCGCACTGAAGCACTTGGAGATAAAGAGGCAGACCTGCCTGGAGTTCGAGGAATTCTTGGGTGTCAGGAAGGGCGAAATTGAAATCGGCGCGAGCACCATACCGGGAGAGTACATCCTACCCGGGGTCATCAGACTATTCCGGGAAAGCTACCCAGATATCACGGTCAGGCTCAGAATTGGTGACTCGCATGAGATATCAAGCAAGGTGTCGGATGGAGAGTTCGAACTCGGCGTCGTAGGTTCCAAGGGCAAAGTCAAGGGTCTGGTCCACAAAGAACTCTGGAAGGATGAGCTGGTCCTTGTTGTCTCTTCCTCCCACCGCTGGGCCAGGAAGAAGTCGATATCGTTGGAAGATCTGTGCAAGGAGCCTTTCATTCTGAGGGAGGCCGGTTCGGGAACACGGCGTATGCTCGAACAGCGCCTCAAAAAATCACATGCAATCGGCTTGGATGCTTTCCAAGTGATCTCGCAGCTTGGTAGCTCCACCGCGGTCAAGGAGGGGATCAAGCAGGATCTGGGAGTCTCGATCATCTCTTCTCGGGCGGTTGAGGCGGCGGTCAAGGCTGGAAGCCTCAGAATTGTTCTCATGGAAGATCTCTCATTGCCCAGGAGTTTCTATCTTATCCGCGACAGAAGGCGGACAGTTTCGCCTTTATCCCGAGTATTCTCCGACTTCCTGGAATCCGAAGTCTCTAAAACCTGAGTGCCGCAACTTATCGGATTTTCCGAGCAAAGTCGGATTTGGTATCGGAATTTCCAGCTTGACAAATCGGAACATCCTGGTTTATAAATCGCCTGGCGGTGAAGGAGTTGGGCTCCCACCGGGCTGCAAACAAAGTAAACAGGAGGAGATGGTGAAAACCTACAAGGCCGACGGTGTAATTCACTACGCCTTGGAGTTCTGCAGCCCCTACCAGATCGAGGCACGCCTGGGCAGGAAGCTGCATCTCCCTGACCAACCGCAGATAACCGCGGCGTTGGGCTGCGCTCTCCAAGGGAATCCGAATGGGGACTGCCGGATTCAAGATCAGTCGGTTCGACCAGTTGGACCACCACGAGATCCCCAATAGACAGGAGAGGAGGCAACAGGCTTTGCTTGGATCATGGACGTCGAAAATTTGGATTATCCTTGCCGGGCTCACTTTCGGGTTCTTGGCTGCTCTAATGACGGAGTGGGGCAACCCGATGAACATGGGTATCTGCGTTGCTTGTTTCATCCGTGATATTGCGGGCGGGCTCGGTCTACACCGAGCCGGCGTGGTGCAGTACCTCCGTCCCGAGATCATGGGCTTTGTGCTGGGTGCCTTTGTCTCAGCCCTGGTTTTTCGAGAGTTTCGAGCCAGGGGTGGCTCTGCTCCTCTGGTCCGTTTTCTATTGGGCGCATTTGTCATGATTGGGGCCCTTGTTTTCTTGGGCTGTCCCATTCGGGCTCTGCTTCGCCTCGCCGCCGGCGACCTCAATGGCATCACCGCTCTCGCGGGAGTTGTGGTAGGCGCGTGGGTAGGCGTTTTCTTTCTCATGCGGGGTTTCAACCTGGGTCGCTCCATGAGGATGAATACTGTCGCCGGCTGGATAACTCCAGTTGGCATGTTTGGCCTACTGCTCCTGGTCATTTTCGAGCCAGGGTTCGTTTTCTGGAGTGAGAAGGGCCCTGGGGCAATGTATCCAGCGCTCTGGGTTTCACTTTGTGTGGGGCTCCTGCTCGGCTTTCTGGTCCAAAGAACCAGAATGTGCTTTGTCGGAGGCTGGCGAGACCTGCTGATGGTCAGGGACACATATCTCTTCAGCGGCATCGCCTCGTTCTTTATAGGTGCTCTTGTCTGCAATGCGATCCTGGGCTTGTTGCATTGGGGTTTCGCCGGGCAGCCAGTGTCACATGACAACCACCTCTGGAACTTCCTGGGTATGACCCTGGTCGGCCTGGCCGCTACGCTTGTCGGCGGGTGCCCCCTGCGGCAATTAATCCTTTCCGGCGAAGGTGATACCGACGGGGGAATGACTTTTCTCGGTCTCCTGGTGGGAGCTGGCTTCGCTCACAACTTCTCCCTGGCATCGAGCCCCAGGGGGCCCGGGGACTTTGGAGCGATCGCAGTTATCGTTGGAATTGCTTTTTGCCTGACAGTGGGCTTCCTGATGCGGGAGACGGCAAAGTCGTGACCGGAGCTAGACTTGAAATTCCTTAGACGAAAGCGAAAGGCATCCTTCGAGGGAGGAGGGCTGGTGCTTTTCACGGACGTGCAGGATGCCGTAAGGGCAGATAAAGTCCTCAAGAAGGCAGGTTACTCCGTAAAGCTGGTTGCCCCTCCACCAAAGCTGCGCAAGGGCTGTGATCTGGCCCTTGAGATCAACCTTGTGGAACAGCCCGGCATCGAGCGGCTGCTTGAGAAGACAGATGTAGCATATGTCAATGTTGCTCCAATCGAGACAGGAACCGCGGAGCTATTGGAAATCGTCAAGGTGACCGATTTCGGCAACTGGATGATGGTTAAGGCAGGAAACATGAAACTCGCTTTCGACAAGCGAAGTGGCGTCATCGTGAACACCTCGGGCGGTGGTTGCCCTGATATTCCCCATTTTCACTCCGAGCTAGTCGGCATGTTGCTGACTCAAGCACCACGGCCCGTGGATATGGGTTTTACCCTGTGTGCTTTGATGCTGGACCTAGCCCTAGAAGAGTGCCTTACCCTATACCAGGGAGGCAAGCAGTCATGATGCTTGTTGCCGGAACGGTTCCGATCAAGGACTTGCCTCTGACAATGGGAAAGTCGAAGGCAGAAGGAGAGTTCCTGGTAGTCAATGACCGCAGCATTCCCGCCGCTCAGGGTACCGGAGCAATGATCAGCGCTGCTCTGGCTACCACCAACTACCTGAAGCTGGAGGCTCCTCATGTTCTGCTTGCTGGAGATATCGGACACGGCAATGGCAGCCGGGAGATTTACGAGTATCTCATTCAGAGAGTAGCCGATATTTCCCCTCAAGTATTGGCACTGCACTACTGCCTTCCAGACATGGTCCTTATGAGGAGGCTCTGTAAATGTATCCAAGGGTGCCCCCGACAGCCGCTAATGGTCGCCGACGCCGGTCCGATGTATGCCGCCAAGGCAGCAGGGCTGGCTCCCCATTTTGATATATTCACCCCAGATGCCACTGAAATGGCCTTCCTGGCCGATCCCAAGGCTACCCACCCTGCTTACATCGCCAGGCACCTTTTCAGTGCCGAGACGGACCAGACACCCAAGCTGGTGGCAATGGCCCACCGGCACAAAGGTACGTCCAGGCTACTCTTGGTCAAGGGGCCGATTGATTATGTGATCGGGAACGGGGAGATTCTGGATACTATCGCTGAGCCTGTCATCCCTGCGCTGGAGGCCATCGGGGGAACAGGGGATACAATCACCGGCATGATTTCTGCTTTCGCGTATGCCGAGCTGGAGCTGCACGAGGCAGCTATTATCGCCGCCAAGGCAAACCGCATGGCGGGGAGATTCGCCCGGGCTACCCCGGCTACCAGGGTCTGGCATATTATTAGTCAGCTCCCCGCGGTGTTCAAAGAGTACCTCTGCCAATGGAGCGGGGTCTGCTATATGGAAGGAGAACGGCCATGATTGAGGTCGATGTTCGGGGATTTTCCTGCCCTCTCCCGGTAGTAAGGACCAAGAAAGCCATTGACGAGAATCCGAATGAGCCATTGACCGTTTTAGTGGATATCATGGTTTCGCAGGAGAACGTATCGAGGTTGGCCCGGAGCAGGGGATACTCTGTAAGAACAGAGGAGATTGAGAACGGTTTTCGTCTTTTTCTCCACCCACCAGGGAAACAGGATGAAAATGACTAAAGGGGTCGACAGCCGCAAGCCGGCCCCCTCCCGAAGTTCCTGGCACCTCGGTACAGCAGTACCGCATTCATTGTACTACTGACCCCGAAAATTTTCGCGGTCCGCGAAGATTTTTTGAGTACTGCGCGGGTCATTAGGGTTTGCGGCGGAGCCGCGCTGTGCTGATCGTAAGTCTACATGCGGTTTTTCTGGGCTTAACGCGAATGTGGAGCCTCACGCGCATGCACGTGGCCCCTCCACGCGATTCGGCGGGTAAAGCGCTTACGGTTTGGCTTTGGCGTCGTCGGGACCCTGATCCATCTCGCGCCGAGCTTGTTCCAGTGCTTGGGTGTGTTTCGCTTCGGCGGCTTTGGCTCGCTCTATGTACTCGATGAATGCGGGGACGGCTACGGCTGCGATGATGCCTATTATACTGGAGGAAGCCGAGAAGAGCAGCTGGGCCTTGTGTGAGGAGGTCAGGTTGGATCTAAACATAATGCCGTCGGGAAAATTGCTGGTAATCGAGCATACGCTGACACCCGGATCTGGAAGCACCATTTGGTAAAAGAACTCAGCTTCTTTGATCTCCGGAAAGTGTTGGGAGGCTGAATCCATGACTTTTGCGACCTCTTGGCTGAACCGGGACGACAGGTAGCCAATGGCGTTGCCCTCTTTGGGTAGGGTTTCGGTGGCTTCAATAAAGTCGGTGGATTCGCTTAACGGCTTTTTCTGGCCGTTAATCTCGTCTAAGAAGGTCTTGGATGTGGCCATGAGCAGCCGGCCGGTTTTTTTCTCAAGCGCCAACATTGGCCGGTAGGAACCCATCTCGGCGGGGGTGGACACGGCCGAGCCGATCCACTCGAATTGTTCGTCTTGTTTCATTTCGATCATGGGCATACCCTTGAGCCTTGCGCTTAGGGCCGACACCAGAAAACCTAGATTGTCCACTTCCAGATAAACCTGTAGTTTGGGTATTGCCAAAGGCACTCCGGGTATTTTTATTTGTGTTTTGGCATCGATCCTCAGCACCAGGCTCAAGCGGGTATCCAGCTTATCGATGATCTCCTGGTAGCCGATCTCCAGCTCGGGAATTTTTTGCAGGGCCAGGGCCTTGAGTTTGTCGGCTTTGGCGCCATCGATCCGGCTAAGGATTTCAAGCACCAGATCCCAGGCGGACTTTAGGCTGAGATCGTGTTCTAATACCAGGTCTGCGTCGGCCGGGGCCTTGGTGGTAATTTCGAAGGCGTGGGCCGGACCGCCCATGAGCTTCAGGATTCCACGGCGCTCTCCTTTGATTAGCACAAAGGCCTTGTTCCGAAAAATCTTGCCCTCTGGATACGAGCTGAAACCCACGGCTTGAATTTCCTCGAGGCCCAGGGATGCAACCAGGGCGCTCATGTCCAGACGTTTGCCGGTTTCCCCGGATTTTTCGGATGCGTTGTTGTAGATCTCTTGCAGAATAGCCGTGAGTTGTTTTACCTCATCGTCGATGTCGAGATAAGCAAAGACCGGTCCGCCCAGATCGAGATGCTTCAGGGTTTGTTCGAAATCTGCGGAGCGTTTCTCCTGAGGCAGTAGGCTGGCGCTCAGCTTTTGCTGATCCTGAGATAGTCCCGCACAGCCCGAAAATAGATAAACCAGTCCAGCCAACAATGCGCCAATCTTGTACATGTTACCTCCGGTATAAAATTCCCAGTAGAAAACACTCGCACCCTATGATCGAATTTGGACAGATGCCAGAGTTTTCGAACCGGGGATAAACGGGGTCAGTGCTCCACTCATGACATGCCAGCGCCTGAGAAATGTCAGACCAGCGAGTTATTCTTGGAGCCAGAAACGACACGAAAAGGAGGTGGTTTTATGCACACCCACGCAATCCGAGACCTTATGGACTACTGGAGCCACTGTCACGAGTGCGGTGCTCTCCTGGTGGCCGTGCCGGGTGGTTCCATCTGCCCGCATTGTGGTTTCGAACTGGAGGAGCCGGAGGAGGGAGCGGTGCTGGCGTTTGGAAAGGCTGCCAAGAGGGCGGGAGATTCCGCCATGCTGGTGGATGATTGGCCGGAGGCCGTTTTCGACGAGGTGGCTTGACCGCAATGTGGTCTTCGGTTTGAGGTCGGAGTAATTGGGGTACGGGGCGGGTTATTGCTTGCTGATGGACGATGCGCCCGAGGTGGATACCCGGCCCAGGGTGGGATTGCCGAGATAGGCCAGGTCGGAGGCACCGCTGGCACTGATGTCCAGCTTGCCGGTTACGTTCACGGTGGCCTCGCTGGCGCCGCTCAAATCGGTTTGTCCACGTCCCGCCGAAAACCCGGCCAGTCTGGCCCGGCTGGCCCCGGATGCTTCCAACTCCAGGGACTCCGCCGAACCGGTGAGCTTGACCGAACTGGCCCCCGACAGGTCCAGGGAAATTCGCCCGGCGACGATCTGCCCCTTTACAAAACTCGCACCCGAGGCCTCGATTTTTAGATCGTCGCCCGACTCGAAGCCGTTGATTTCCGCGTGACTGGCTCCGCTCAGGTCGAGACCCTTGAGCGAGGGCATGCTGATCTCCACTCGCATGGAGTCTTCGTGCACGGAATAATTGCGTCTGCCGTCCATACCGATTTCCAGGGTTTCACCCTTTTGACTCATTCGAAGGTATTTCATCAGGTTGTCATCGAGATGCACCACACAGGAAAAATCATCACCCCGGGTGATCGAAAGACGGAAAGCGTTCCCCGCCTCGATGCGGGTAAACCCCGAGAATTCGTATTTTTTCCCGACAACGTTACCGGAGCCGCTGATGGCCGGACGCATGCAGGCCACCACCATCACCGCCATCACCACCACGATCATGAAGAACTTCGCACTACGCATAACTACCTCCCACTTGTTGGTTTTGACCGGTTAGACTCGCACCGGGGGAAAAGGGTTGCCCGCGAAGTGAAAAGATCCTACCATAATTGCGAGCAGGGATTTTCTCAGAGCGCTCATAATCATTGAAAAGGGGACAAATGCAATGAGAACCTCGACCCAAATAATACTGGCAATTGTCCTGACCCTCGGTCTCGCGGTATTCTGCGGATGCGGTGAAAATAAAGATAACAATCCGGAGACGTTCAAGCTTAGCGTGGACTCCCTCGATATAACCGGTGAAGTGGACGACGCGGAGGTGGCCGAGGTTGACGTGAACGGCGAAAAGTGGACGGTCACGGACAAGAAGTTCTCCGGCACCGTGGATACCACCGGCAAGGACAAGGTCGAGATACAGGCGAAGGACGCCTCCGGTAACACCGGAATCAAGACCATCGAAATCAAGTAAGCTCAATAAGTTCTTTGCCTATGTTTCCGCGGGTTTTAGTCATTGTGCTGGACAGCGTTGGGGTCGGCGCGCTGCCCGATGCGGGCGAGTACGGCGACACGGGTGCCGCCACGCTGCAGCATGCCGCCGAGGCCGTCGGGGGGATATCCCTGCCCAACTTGCAAAGGCTGGGGCTGGGATGCATCGCACCCATCTCCGGAGTGGCTCCCGCAGACAAGCCCCTGGGTTTCTACGGGAAGATGGCGGAGCAATCCGAGGGCAAGGACACCACCTCCGGTCACTGGGAACTGATGGGCCTGGTTGTCGACGAGCCCTTCATCGTTTTTCCGGACGGTTTTCCTCCCGAGATTGTCGATCCTTTCGCAGAAGCCACCGGGCGGGGCGTGCTGGGCAACCGGCCGGCATCGGGCACTGAGATTGTCGCAAAACTGGGCGAAGAGCACCTGAAGACCGGCAAGTGGATCCTGTACACCTCGGCGGACAGCGTGTTCCAGCTGGCGGCCCACGAAGAGGAGGTCCCCCTGCCGGAACTTTACCGGGCTTGCGAGACAGCGCGGAAGCAACTCGATCCTTGGCGGGTGGGGCGGGTCATCGCCAGGCCCTTCGTGGGACAGCCCGGTGCCTTCACGCGAACCTACAACCGGCACGACTACTCCATGCCTCCCGACGGAGCCACCGTGCTGGACTCGCTTCAGCAGGCCGGCGTGCAGGTGACCGGGGTGGGTAAGATCCGCGATATCTACGCGGGCGCGGGCGTCAACCGATCCATAACCACCGAGGGGAACCAGGACGGGATGGACCGGTTGGCGATCCTGCTCGACGAAAAGACCCCGGGCCTGGTATTCGCGAACCTGATCGATTTCGACATGTGCTTCGGGCACCGGCGCAATCCCTCCGGATACGCCCACGCCCTGGAAGAGTTCGATCGGGGGCTCGGCCGGCTGATGGAGCGAATGACTCCCGACGATCTCTTGCTCATTACCGCCGATCACGGTTGCGACCCGACATACACGCTTCATACCGACCACACCCGCGAGTACGTGCCCGTGATCATGTGGTCGCCCCGCTTTATCGCCGGGGGAGACCTGGGTGTTAGGGATACCTTTGCCGATCTGGGCGTCACCGTGGCCGCTGCGCTGGGCGCGGAATGGTCCGGTCCCGGGCGCGGCTTTTTGCCGGGGTAGGTGTGCGATGCGAATCTACGACATCATTCACAAGAAGCGCGACCGGGTAGCGTTGAGCGCGGAGGAGATTCGTTTCTTCATCCAGGGTTATGCCCAAGGCGAGATCCCCGACTATCAGGCGGCCGCATTGCTCATGGCCGTCTATCTCAACGGCATGACCGAAGCGGAGATGCTGGCTTTCACCCACGAGATGCTGGCCTCGGGCGAGGTGCTCGAGTGGCCGGATCTCCCCGGACACAAGGTGGACAAGCATTCCACCGGCGGGGTAGGGGACAAGACCTCGCTGATCCTCGCTCCCATCGTGGCCGCTGCCGGTGTGTACGTTCCGATGATCTCCGGGAGGGGGTTGGGGCACACCGGCGGAACCCTGGACAAGTTGGAGTCCATCCCGGGGTTCAACGTCCGGCTGACAACCGACGAGTTTGGAAAGATCCTCGGATCCACTCACCTGGCCTTTGCGGGCCAGACCGGGGAGATTGCCCCGGCGGACAAGAAGCTATATGCACTTCGGGACGTTACCGCCACGGTGGAGAGCATTCCGCTCATCGCCTCGAGCATTCTGTCGAAGAAGCTGGCCGAGGGGATCGACGCCCTGGTGCTGGATGTAAAGGTGGGATCGGGCGCCTTCATGAAGAGCGACGCCGACGCCCAGGCTTTGGCCCGGACACTTACGCAGATCGGAAAGGGTGCGGGTAAGCGGGTGGTGGCCCTGATTACCGACATGAACCAGCCGTTGGGGACCCATGTGGGCAACACCCTGGAGGTGATCGAATCCGTCGGCGTGCTGACCGGCCAGGTGAAGGGGGATCTGGCCGAGCTTTCCTTCGAACTGGCCGCCCAGATGCTGGTGCTGGGGGAGGCGGCCGAGGACCTGTCCGGTGCGCGCCGGAAGGTGCAGGCGATCGTGGACCGGGGCGCCGCCTTCGAGAAGTTCCTGGAAGTGGTGGCCGCGCAGGGCGGGGACCCCCGGGCGTTGGAGGAGCATACCAGGATGCCCACGGCCCGCCGCACCGAAACGATCGCTTCCGGGCGCCGCGGTTTTGTCCAGAGCATCGACGCCGGGGAAGTGGGTATTGCCGCCATGATACTCGGTGCCGGACGGACGGAGGTGGATGCGGCCATCGATCACGGCGCCGGCGTGGTTTTGCATCACCGGGTCGGCGACCAGGTGGAGGCCGGCGCTCATCTGGCCACCCTGTACTTCAACGATGCTTCCAGAAGCAAGGCGGCCGGGGAGAGAGTGCGGGCGGCCTTTGGCATCGGGGATCGGCCGCCGGCGAAGACGAAACTGATACACCAGGTGATTTCGTGAGTCCGTTTTCCAAGGAGTACACATGTCGACAGCCATCGATCAGTTGAATATAGGCATGCGGATCGTACGCGACCGGACCAAGTTGGTTCCGGGCATCGGCCTGATCCTGGGCTCGGGGCTCGGTTTTCTGGCCGACGCGGTGGACGGTGCCACGGTGATCGGCTACGGCGAACTGCCCGGATTTCCGGTCTCCACCGTGGAAGGCCATGCCAGCCGGTTGGTGCTGGGTTACATGCAAGAGAAGCCGGTGGCGATCATGAAGGGGCGCTTTCATTATTACGAGGGGTACCCCATGGAGCGTATCGTCCTGGGTGTGCGCTTGCTGGCCAGACTGGGTGTCAAGCTGCTGATCGTGACCAACGCCGCCGGCGGCATCCGCCGGGACCTGGAGCCCGGCGATCTCATGCTGATTACCGACCACATCAACATGATGGGCTCCAACCCGCTCATGGGCACCAACCCGGATCGTTTGGGCCCCAGGTTTCCGGACATGTCCGACGCCTACAGCCGGGATCTGCGCAAGCAGGCTCACCGGATCTCCAGCGGTCTGGGTATGGCCCTGAAAGAAGGTGTGTACGCGGGCATGACCGGACCGTCCTACGAGACCCCCGCGGAGATCCGCATGCTCGGGAGGATGGGAGCCGACGTGGTGGGCATGTCCACGGTCCCCGAGGTGATCGCGGCCGCCCACTCGGGCTTGTCGGTTCTGGGCATTTCCTGCGTTTCCAACTTGGCCGCCGGGATTACCGACAAGCCGTTGTCCCATGACGAGGTCAAGGAGACGGCGGAGAAAACCCGGGAGATCTTCTCGAAACTCGTGCTGAGTCTGGTGGAGAAAATCGAATTGGAGAAAGCGGAATGAACCAGAAGCCGACCAAAGCCGAACAGGAATTGATCGCCGCCGCCGTCCAGGCACGCGAGCGTGCCCATGCCCCGTACTCAAAGTTCAAAGTCGGCGCGGCACTGTTGACGGAGGGCAAAAACGTCTACATAGGCTGCAACGTGGAAAACGCCTCCTACGGTGCCTCGGTGTGCGCGGAAAGGAACGCGGTTGGGAATGCGCTGGCTGCCGGCGAGAAGAAGTTCACCCGGCTGGCCGTCGTTACCCAGACCAGCCCTCCCTCCGCCCCCTGCGGTCTTTGCCGCCAGGTCCTGGTCGAGTTCTGTGCCGACCTGCCGATACTGCTTTGCAATCCCGCCGGCGAAATTGTTCGCACCACTCTCCGGGAGCTTCAGCCGCTTCCATTCCAAAAATTTTAATGCACTTCCCCGTCCAGCAGCATTAGCTTCTTCACGCACCCCGAACATATGGCCGCCTTCATGAAGCTTTTGGAATTGCTTTTTCGTCGCCTTCCGTGTCGCAGAGGCAACACGCGCCTGGGACGGATTTGCTCACGGTTCGGACAGCAGGCGCTCGATGATTTTAATCAACTCGGTGGGCCGGGTGCCTTTGCTTACGCAGGCATCCGCTCCGTGCCGGTCGCCCAGCTCCTTGAGCTGCTGCTCGTCGATACCGGAGTAGAAGACGATCTTCAGCCCGGGTATGAAGGTGCGCAGGGTGTCGCTGGCCTGGTTGCCGGAGAGAGAGCCGGGAAGCATGATGTCTAGGAGAATCAGGTCCGGGTCAAAGTCCTTGAGCATGTAGCCCGCCCCGATGGTGTTCGTGGCCGTGGCTACTCTGAATCCGGCTTTTTTCAGGAGGTCCTTGGTCATGGTGAGGATGGATTCCTCGTCGTCAACCACCAGAATGTTACCCTTCCGGGACATGCAATCCTCCTCGCCTGATTACCAGGCCCAGGCGTCCTTGCCGGCCACGTCGTGGCCCGTGGCCACGAAAATGCAGTCCGCTCCCCCCTGGGCCATGCAGACTCGCTCGGTGCAGGCCGTGGGCATCTTGAAGATCGACTCGGCCAGGCCCGACACCGCTCCGGTGATCAAGTGGCAAACCGGCCCGTCCGACTTGCCATAGGACTTCGCAAAGGGGGATCCGAATACTCTCACCACCAGATTTTTTTCCTCGGGTGCAAACTGCTCCAGTCCCCAGCGGCCCCAGCCCAACTCGGTGGCATGGATACACAGGGCCTTGATGAGCCCCTCGTCCGCTTCGGCCAGGGCGGCCTTCAGCCGCTTGTAAACTCCGACCGCCCAGGAGGCCCCGGCCGCGTAGAGGTATTCGGCCGACTTAGGCCCCAGCCGGTCCTCCACTCCTTTTTGAATCTCCGCCATCGTATCCGGCCGCATGAGCACGTAGCGCAGCGGGCCGATTTGCAGGGCGCCCTCGTTTGAATCGAAAACAAGCTCTCTTACCTTGTCGCTCATATCCAGAGAAAGTTACCACCGGTGGTGGATTGGGATCAACCGTGACGGTAGCGGATACCGAACCCACCCTGAGGATAGTTCCACGACACCGCCCCCAAGATACAGACAACCAGGCAGGTGCCGCACTCCAAACATCCGCTGTGGTCTACCTTCACCTCGTTTTGTTCGAGCGTATAGAGGTGAGCCGGGCAAGCCCGGATACAGATCTTGGTCGGGCATTTCTCGCAGAGAGAGGTGTCCAACTGGATATGGCTCTCCGCATGCTGCTTGATGGCGCACAGGGCGACCTTGTCTTCCACCTTCATGAAATTACATCCTCATCAAGCGCCACAGGTCCTGCAGTCCCCTAAATCCCAGGCTGCGTCGTAGACCCTTGAAGGCTTGCCGCATCCGTGGGTGCGAGCCTTTTGGGCCTACCCGGAAAAAATCCGTCGCCCAATTTACCATTTGCTCGGGCAACCGGCGGTAGAGACGATCCGAAGACAGGACTATGGGGGCTTTTTTGTGCGCCCGCATCTGTTTCATGATGAAGCTCTGCTTGAGCGCCTGCCGGTAGATTTGCAGGCAGGTTTCGGGTTGCCGAGCCTTGAGCCCCGCGACGATACTTCTTCCCGCCAGGACGCCGGAGGTCAGGGCCAGATCCATCCCCCGGAGCACCGGGCCGGTGTTTAGAACGAACCCGGCGGCGTCTCCCGCAAGCAGCAGACCCGGAATACCGGGAGAGGGCAGGGCGCCAAACCCGCCTTCGGGAATGAGGTGGGCGCCGTACTCGGCAGTTTGGCCGCCGGCCAGCAGGGGGGCTATGTCGGAGCGCTGCTTGAACTCTTCTAAAAGATCGAAGAGGTGCGATTCCGATCGCCATTTCCGCACGGCACCGAGCTGCACCACCAGGCCGACGGACAGGCTGTCGCGGTTGGTGTAGATGAATCCGCCGCCGGGAAGACCGCCGGTGACCGCTCCCATGTAAAGCCGGGCGGCCCCCTGTCCCTTGGGTAAATTGAACCGGTCTTCGATCACCGCGGCGTCCAGTTGGATTATTTCTTTAAAGCCGACCGCGTAGGTGTGGGTTTCCCGCGCGGGTCGCAGCCCGGCCTGCTGGGCCAGAAACGACAGCACTCCGTCGGCGGCCACCACCACGCGGGCCTTTAGGACCTCGGGCCCCACTTTCACCCCGGTCACCCGGCCGGCTGGCATTACCAGCTCATCGGCCCGTTGCTGGGGGAGCACCATGGCGCCTTTCGCGGTGGCCCGGTTGGCCAAGTGCTTGTCCAGACGGGCGCGCAGGACGGTGACCGAATTACCGGTTGGCTGGTCCAGGCGGAAGGAGAGGCTGGAGCGTTCGTCGCACAGGCAAACCGTCTCGGATACCACCGGCCGTTCGAAGGGGGCGTCCTTCAGCAGGTCTGCGCAAAGATCCTTGACCGGTTCCAGGTACAGGCGCCCGCCGGACAGGTTTTTCCCCCCGGCCACGTCGCCGCGCTCCAGCACGATCACCTGCAGGCCTGCGCCGGCTGCCTCGCCGGCGCAGGCCAGGCCCGCCGGCCCGGCTCCGACGACGATCACGTCGAGGATTTCTTCGTCGCCCATGGTTATTCTTTGTTCAGGCTCTGTTTCAGCGCCTGGGTCAACGCCGGCACCACCTTCAAGGCATCGCCGACCAAGCCGTAGTCGGCGTTTTTGAAGATGGGGGCTTCCGGGTCGGTGTTGATGGCCACTACCACCTTGGCGGTGTTCATTCCCAGCACATGGTGGATGGCCCCGGAAATCCCGCAGGCGATGTAGAGCTCCGGGCAGATGGTCTTTCCGCTCTTACCCACCTGCTCGTCGTGAGGTCGCCAGCCGGCGTCCACCACCGCCCGGGAGGCGCCCACCGCCGCGCCCAGCGCGTCCGCCAACTCCTCGATGAGCTTGAAGTTGCCCGCGGTTCCCATTCCTCGTCCCCCGGCAACCACTCGTGGCGCCTCGCTCAGATCCTCTGCGGTGGATGCCGTGGCTTCTTGTTCCAAAACGACGGGACCCGGAGACTGCGACACATCTATGGCAACGGTTTCCATTCCCATGGTTTCGGGAGGGTCCAACTCTCCCGGCTGCGAAAAGGCGCCCGGTCTTACCGTGACCAGCGCGGGCGTTTGGACGAAGGCAATCTCTTCGTAAGCCCGGCCTCCGTAGACGGGCCTTTTGGCCGCCAGTCGATCTCCCTCCCAGCGTAGACCCACGACCGAGCCGGCGTAGCCGGTGCGCAGGCGCGCCGCCAGGCGGGGCATAAGCTCCAGGTCGTTGGCGCCGGCGCCGGCCAGAATCGCCCACGGCTTCCCCCGCGAATCGATCAGTTGTCCCAACGCGGCCAAGTGTCGGGTGGCCTCGTACGGCTCCCCGCCCAAGACGATCTTCACCGGTGCAAGATCCTTTTCCGCAGCCAGGGCGCCGGCCGCGTTGAGCATCTGCTTGCTGGTGCGGGTCGGCTGTCCGTCCTTGATTTTACAAAGCACCCATATTTCGTTGGTCATTGTGACACTCCCTTTACGACAGGGCGCCGGTTTCCTGCAGGCGGCCTACCAGCTCCGCGACGTTGTCCGGGAATTCCTTGGTCATCAGTAAAACTTCCGGTCTAGAGGGCGGCGGAAGATAGCCGATTCTGCGGACAGATTCTTTGGACTCGATTTGAGCTGGGAAGTTTTCAATCTTGGCCTGCATGGCTTTCATCACTCGGGTTACCACCGGGATGTGAGGCTCGGCCAATCCCTTTTCGGTACTGACCAGCAGCGGAAGGTCCGACTCGATCGTCCAGACTCCCTCCTCCACCTGGCGTCCCGCCCGGGCTTTTCGCCCGGCGGGATCCACCTTCAGGGACACCACCGCGCTCATGTGGGGGATTCCCAGAAACTCGGCCACCATGGGGCCCACCGCGGCCTGGTCGTCGTGGCCGGCGAGCTTGCCGCACAGCACCAGGTCGGGCCGGTGCTCCTTGAGCCGGGTCGCCAGGGCCTCGGCGACTTGAAGGCTTTCGGCGGAGTCTAGGGGCTCGTCGCCGACGCGCTCCACCAGGTCGATTCCCATGGCCACCGCCCGGCGCAGGGCGTCGACGGCCCGCCGGCCGCCCGCGGACAAAGCGGTCAGCTCGGTATCCGGGTGCTCCTTTTTGATGCTCAGCGCCGCTTCCATGGCGATCTCGTCGTAGAACGAACAGACGTAGCGATCCTCGATGTCCAGCTCGGTCGCGGATTTCACCTGGATGATGGCCTCGTGATCGGGAACTTGCTTGACCAATACGACTATTTTAAGACCCATGTGTCGGCCTCCAGGCTAGGTACCGGATCCCTTGCGCAGGTAGGCCGCGCCCAGGGCGTTTTGCAGAACCTCGTGTGTCCCGCCCCCGAAGAGTACGAAGCGGGCGTCGCGGAGGTAGCGTTGCTGGGGGTACTCCGTGGCGAAGGAGTTGCCCCCGTAGATACGACCGGCCTGGTCCACGGCCTTCTGGCACATCTCGGCGGCGAACATCTTGGCCAGCATGCACTCGAACTGGCACTCCATTCCTTCCTGGATCATCCAGGCGGCCCTGTAGGAGTATAACCTGGCCGCATCGTACCAGGCCCAGTGTTCGGCGAACTTGGCCCGGATTAGCTGGTACTTGGCGATGGGCTTGCCGAAAGCCACCCGCTCAAGCGCGAATTTACGGGCGTCGTTCATGGCCTCGTTGGCGATTGCGCAGGCGTTGAGCGCGGTCATCACCCGCACCTCGTTGAGGATATCGGTGCTGTAGCGCACCCCGTTGCCCGGGCCGTCGCCCAGCAGGTTTCCCCCGGGTACCCAGACGTTGTCGAAGATGAGCTCGCCGGTGACCGAGCCGCGCGATCCCAGCTTATGGATGAGCTGGCCGTGGCCGAAGCCCTCGCGTTTTTTTTCTACCAGGAAGTAGCTCAGGCCATCCAGGCCCTTCTGGGGATCGGTTTGGGCCAGCACGGTGGCGAAATCGCAGACCGGGCCGTTGGTGGCCCACATCTTGCGGCCGTTGAGTACCCAGCCTCCGTTCTTTTGTACCGCGGTGGTCCGGGTTCCGCCCAGGTCCGAGCCGGATTGGTCCTCGGTGAAGCAGATGGTGCCGATTTTCTCTCCGCGGATCGCCGGAACCAGTACGTTTTGCTTGATCTCCTCGGAGCCGAACCTGCCGACGAAATAGGTTCCCATCAGGATCTGCATGGTTGCGGCCATGGCGAAGCCGCAGGATCCCCGGGCCAACTCTTCGTACAGGATCATGGAGGTGATCACGTCCGCTTCCATTCCCCCGTACTTTTCGGGGTGCCGGAGACCCAGGTAACCCAGCTCCGCGAACTCCTTCCACAAATCCAGCGGGAACTCGTTCTTCTCGTCGATTTCTTGGGCGCGCGGGCGGATCAACCGGTTCACCACGTCCCGCACGGCGGTTCGGAAGAACTCGTGCTCTTCGGAGAACCTAAAATCCATCGTAACCTCCTGGGTTCGCAACGCTACCACCCCGCTTTTTTTGGGTCAAGACGGTGGAGCCCCACCCCAATCTCCCACTGGTGCCCCTACGTTTCGATATAACATATTGACT
>JAUXGL010000241.1 GCA_030622135.1 Deltaproteobacteria bacterium | reverse complement strand
CCTATGGCTACCGAGACACTTCCTTCTTCGCGCTGCGCTTGCTGTTCATACATGAAACGGCTTTCAATCTCTCAGGAGCATGAACTCATGTCACACAGGCAGGATCCGGAAGAACCTAAAAGAACCCCCCCCCCTGGTTCGTATCTTCTGGTGTCAGAAGATACGAACCAGGGGGGGGGGGGGATTAAAACACGTTCACGACGAAAAATTTTCTTCCCCCGGCCGCATTAGCCGAGGCAGGATCGTCGCTTGGCGGGGGATGGTCATCCAGTCGCCTGGTTCGAGTTGCAGCGGGGTTCTTGAGGGCGGGGGCTTGTCCGAATCCGCTATGGGCAGGATCTGGAGTCGGGCGCCAACCTTTGCGTACTTCGAGTCGATCAAGGCCATGCCCACCTGGCGGTTCGGGGTGGCGGTGGCCGAGGTCACTCGGCCGGCGTACTCGTTTTTCCTTCCGGCCAGGACCGGGTTGCCCGCCCGGAGCACCTTGCCGCCCTTCTGGTTTACCTCGAAGCGCACCACGGTACGCCGGCGTTCCCGGTGGCCCTCGAGGCAGAGCCGGCGTCCCGGGAAGAAGGGCTTGTGCAGCTTGACGTAGGAGCCGTAACCCGCCTCTATGGGGCTGACCTCATGCGGGCCGGCCAACTCGTGGCCGTGCAGGGGGAAGCCCGCCTCGCAGCGCAGGGAGTCGCGCGCACCCAGGCCGGCGGGGGAGACGCCCAGGTCCCGGCCCCCGTCCAGCAACGTGTTCCACAGCCGGGGCGCCGGGTCGGGATGCACGAAGATCTCGAAGCCGATCTCCTCACCGGTATACCCCGTTCGGGCAACGATGGTGTCGAGGCCGGAGAGCTTCACCCGCACCAGCTCGAATCGGCGCAGGCGCTCGATGTCGAGCCGGGCGGAACGGGAGTCGGTCAGCTTGTCGAACAGGTCGAGGGAGCGCGGGCCCTGCAGGGCCAGGTCCACCCGGCAGTCCTGGCCGTGCTGGGGATCCTTGAGGTTGCGGATGGTCAGGTCGCCGGTTACGTTCACGCCCGGGTGATCGGGATCCAGGAGTACTTTCCCCCCGGCGGCCAGGCGGAACCAGGCCTCGTCCTCCTCGGCGTTGGCTGCGTTGACCACCATCATGAAGTGGTCGCGCGCCAGCCGGTAGACGATGATGTCGTCGATGCAGCGGCCGTCGTGGGCCAGCAGGTAGGAGTAATGTGCCTGGCCGGGCACCAGCATGGGAACGTAGTTGGTGGTGAGCAGATCGAGAAAACGCTCGGCGTAGGGGCCGCGGAAGTCGAGCAGGCCCATGTGGGAGACGTCGAACACTCCGGCCCGGGTGCGCACCGCCGCGTGCTCGTCTAGGATCCCGGAGTACATCACCGGCATCCGCCAGCCGGCGAACTCGACTAAGTGCTTGGGCTTGCAGAGCTTCTGGTGTTCTTTGATCAGGCAGGTTTCGCGAAGCCGTCCCTGTTGTTCAGGGGCTTGGATCGGGTCGTCGTCCGGCTTCCATTCGAAGGCGGGCGGCGGTTCGACTGGATCCTTCGACTTCATCAGGGCTTTCTGCCCGACGAAAAATGGCTTGGTCAGGTTGACTCGTTGGTCGACGGACACGGAGTCCGGGGGACGGTCGAAGACCTGGGACACGGCGTCGTCACCCGCCGGCTGCACGCCGGCCTCCAACAGGCGCGACCAGACGGCGGTGGCCTTTACCACCGGGACGAACAGATCGAAGCCTTTGGTGACGCCTTCCGGCCGGCCCAGGATCCACATGCCGTCGGCCTCGACCGCTTCTCCCGGAGCGGGAGAAGCGTAGCCAGCGTCCTGTAAAGCCCCGGCCGCCTTGGGGCCCCGTAACCCCAGGCAGGTGATGGCGCCGGTTTCGTCGGACGGCCCGGCCAGGTCCTCCACCACGGCGGGCCCTTCGCATTTGAGCCAGAGGTCCTCGTCATGGAAGAGGTAGCCGTCTGACAATCCCCGCAGCCAGAGCAGGATCTTGTCGGGCGCGGCGGTTCGGATTTTCATCAGGAAACGATCATAGCCGTCGCGATCGGGAGGCAGGCGGAGCACCAGCGCTCGGGCCCCGAGTTGGCCCTGGGGCGTCAGGATCTGGGTAGCTACGCACCGGCCTTCTTCGAGTGAAAGAATCGGACTCGTGCAGGCGCACTCGAGCAGCTGCCCGGCGCGGCCCGGTCCCACCCCGACCAAGAGCGTTCCGCCGTCGTCGATCAGGGCGGCGCCTTTCTTCAGGGCCTGCACCTCCCGTTCGACGTCTCCGTAGTCCTGGGGAACCACCCAGCCTTCCTGCTCCTTCATCTTCACCGCCTGGCTCTTGTGCAGCGAGGCCAGCGGCGTGGATCGCGGCGCGTTCTGGGTCGGGGGCGGGAAGTGGGGGTAGCCGCTGTCCGCCGGCGTGGCGCCGCCGGTGGCGTCTTCGAGCAGCGTGCGGACTTCGGCGTTGACTTCTTCCACCAGGGAGGGATCGACCTTGCCCCGGCCCCAGTCGATCTGCCCGCCGATGTAGCTGAAGGGATGGATGTTGATCAGCACCCGGCCGATCAGTTTGGCCAGGTGCAGCATATGTTCGGGGCCGAAGCCCAGCTGGGTCACCCAGGTGGCGCCGAAGCGCAGGCCCGAGGGGTGGATGGCGTTGGTGTCGCCGAAGATGGTGTTCTTGTTGCAGACGATTCCGCACAGGTCCAGGATCCGCGAGGCGATTTCCCCGGTTAGTGGCTGGCCGGTGGGTGTCTCGACCTTGCGCAAGTCGATCAGGCACATGTGCGTGTTGGTTCCGCCGTAGGCCAGCTCGAAGCCAATCTGAGAGAACGCCTCGGCCAGCGCGGCGGCGTTTTCTAAAACGCCTTTCTGCAGCTTTTTGAATTTACCGGATCCGGCGATCTGCATGGCCACGGCCTTGGCGGCCATTTGGTGGATGTGGGGTCCGCCCTGTTCCCCGGGGAAGACGCCCAGGTCCACCCGGCGGGCCACTTCCGGATCGGTAGAGAGCAGCATGGCGCCCCGGGGTCCGCACAGGGTCTTGTGGGTGGTGAAGGACACCACGTGGGCGTGCCCGACCGGGTTGTTCAAGAGCCCGGCCGCCACCATGCCGGCCAGGTGGGCGATGTCCGCTAAAAGCACCGCGCCGGTTTTGTCGGCGATCTCGCGCAACCGGGCCCAGTCCACGTCCCAGGGATAGGCGGAGAACCCACCGATGATCAGCTTGGGTCGGCAGCCGGTCGCGATCTTTTCGATCCGGTCGTAGTCCAGCTTGCCCGAGCGGGAAACCTCGTAGGGCACCACCGAAAAGGACATGCCCGACCGGTTTACCTCGGAACCGTGGGTCAGGTGCCCGCCGTGGGTCAGCGATGGCCCCAGGACGGTCTCGCCCGGTTTGACGAAGGCGTTGTAGACCGCGTTGTTCGCCGCCGCTCCCGAAAGGGGCTGGACATTGGCGAAGATCTCTTCCGGCTTCACCCGGTCGTTAGCAAAGACCTCCGCGGCCCGCCTCCGGATGGTCGACTCGAGAACGTCGACGTACTCGGTGCCCTTGTAGTAGCGCCGGTTGGAGTAGCGCCGGTAGTGGGTGAGCTGGTGCTGGAAGGAGGACAGCCGCGCGGCCGGCTCGAAGAACGTCCGCGGCGAGGGATACCCCTCCGCGTAGATGTTGTTGAAGTCGGACGCGAGAGCCTCCAAGACCGCCCGGGGGCAGATGCTCTCGGAGGCGATCATGACGATCTTGCGCCCCTGCCGCTCCACTTCCTTCCGGATCATCTGGTGGATCTGCGGGTCGATTTTCTCCAAGGATTCTGAAGGCACGAATTTACTCACGGTCTTGTGAATTACCACCGGCATCCAGACCTGTCAAGCTCAGTCCATTGTCCCAATGGCTACTTGGATAGTACCCGGATCCACCACCTCGTTTTGCAACTCCGCGTCGCAGCACCGAAGTCGATGCTCGACGTTCCGAACCACACCTCCGCTCGACTTCAGCGCTGGCAGAGGCAATGGAATGATCGGATCCCCACCCGTGGCTTGCCACGGGGAGCTTCACTTCAGCGGGTGATCTTGAGCACCCAGCGGTTGAGGGTGCCGGTATCCACCGAGGCGTGGTCGATGACCTTGAGCGTCCAGGTGCCGGCGGAATCCTTCTGGTCGAAGTCCTCCACCACGAAGGTTTCCTGGATGTCCGGGGTGCTCTCCATGGTGGGCTTGAGCACCAAGACGTCGGTGCCGTCGGGGTGGACCAGGCGGATCTCGATGTCGCCCGAGTAGGTGTGGGTGATGTCCACGGTTACACTCAGGGCTTGGATGGCTTCGCTCTCCGCCACCTCGATGGTGCTTACCACGCCGTTTTCGTCGTTGTCGGGTATGTCCACCGCGGTGGTGTTCTCGTACTCCTGTGGACCGGTTTGGCACTGGGGCTCGGAGACGCAGTCGGAGTCGTCGCAGTCGGTGTCTCCGTCCCCGTCGTTGTCCAACTCGTCGCCGCAGATCTCGTCGGGAGTGCCCTCGGGCATGCCGCAGCCCATGGAAGAGCCCCACTTGCCCACGTAGGAGTGAGCGATCCAGCCGTAACCGTTGCCGTGGGGGTTATCCTGCCCGAAGGATCCGGTCCCCCAACTGTTCTTGAACAGGAAGAACCCCTTCTCCATGATCGGGTCGCCTCGGGCGTCCTCCATGGGGTTGCCCTCTTCGTCCACCTTCTGGGCTTCCAGATCGTCGTCCCAGCCGACCAGCAGGATGGAGTGGCCCACGCGCTTCTCCAGGCTGGCCTCCTCGTCCTTTTGGTTGGGAGACAGAACGTAGCCCTTGTTCCAGTAGTCCCGGTTGGTGGGCAGCGGGGAACGGCGGTGGTTCCAGGCCTGGTAGAAGAAAGTCAGCCCGCATTGCACCCCCAGGCCTTTGTTGATCATGTAGGCCTTGATGCTGTCCGGCTGCGAGGACACCCAGCGGGCGCGGGGCAGATTGAACTTCTGGGCGTTCCTGGCCGTTCGGGGTGGCTCCCCGTTGGTGTAGCAGCGGGTGGGCTGGGTGTCGGACCCGTCGCAGGCAACGTCATGGGAGATGTCCCACTTGTAGGGCTCGTAAGTCCAGTATTCCTCGGCGACGGTGCCGTACTGATTGATGGCCTGGAGGTTGTAGTGGGCGCAGGAGCCCGCGGAGTTGGGGAAGGACTCCACCTCGAACTTGGCTGACCACTGCAGGTACTGCTCGGAAAAGTCCGGGTCGGTGTGGGTTCCCTCCTTGATGTATAAATGCTCGGCGAATGCCGTGGTGGCGAAAATCGAGCACAACCCTCGGCTCCCCTGGCTCTTGACCGACGACTGGTACTGAACCAGATCGGAGTATGCCTTGGGCACGATCAGGTCGGTCTTCTCGTCCACCAGATCGGCCTTGTCCGGGGCCCCAGCCAGCAGGATGTCCACGTCGGTGAGCTCGGGATCGTCGATGGGCCCGCTGCCCTGCTCCGACGAACACCCCGTCCAAATCAGACCTAGAACCAGAACCAGAATTGTAACATGTCGCATGGGAATTTCCTCCTGTTAATAAAAAAAACATGTCCCAGCCAGGAAATGCGAAGACGCTCGCCATTAGGAGAGGCAGTTCACCAAACAAGTCGAAGCGCACTCGCGAAATTCACAGTTGGCATTCCCATTAAATATTTGCAGATTCCTTGCCAACCGACGCAGCCGGGTCCATGTTTTTTACAATTTATTGAAATACCTTCACAATATCCACGGCACTCCCACGGGGCGGACGGAGGAGTTTGTACCCCGGAGGCTACAACCCACAAATAAATACCGCTTTTTTGGCTACAGTCCACTCCGTTATTCCCGGTCATTGAGTTCCAATTTGGAAACATACCGCGGTTCACATTATAAGTAAAGCCCAGCGCGACAACCAGGATCTCCCACCCCCCTGGCTGAACGTACCCGATCTGGCCCGACGACCGACGGTTCCATCCGCTGACGAGCCCCAGTTGTGCCGT
>JAUXGL010000096.1 GCA_030622135.1 Deltaproteobacteria bacterium | reverse complement strand
GGCAATCCGGCGGCATCATCGCGCACATGGGGTCGGTCCCGTCATCACAGCGATCGTCACGGAGGGGCACGACCTGGCAAGTCTCGGGATCCACGCATTCGTAGCAGTGGCTGACATAAGCCAGGATGGTTCCATCCGGGCAATCCGGCGGCATCATCGCGCACACAGGGGTGGTCCCGTCGTCACAGCGATCATCGCGGGCGGGCTCGGCGCACACGCAGGGAGTGCATCCGTTGCGGCTCACAAACCCGTGTTCACAGTACAGCGTACAGTGCCGTCCCGCGTTGCTGCAGGGGACGCACTCGCCTTCCTCGCACCACTCCCGCCCATGCTCGCAGTCGGCATCTTCGACGCAGACCGAGCAGTCCGGATCGGGCAGCGGGCAGAATGTGTCACAAACCTCATCGTTGTACCAGCCGTTCTGCTCGCACACATCGTATCCCCAGTCCGCCGTATCAAACGTCTGGGCCTGGACCTCCGCCTCCGCCTTCGTCATCGTCGTTGTATTGATTCCGTCGTCCCCGCCGCAAGCGCCGAACACAACCCCCAATACCAAGGCCATTACCAGTGACAATTTCTTGCTTTTCATGACCTTTCCCTCCATTCCATTTGAAAGATTTCTCCAATTTTCTACTTTTTTGCTCAACCTCATTTGGTTAGTTCTATGAGCACATTCCGTGCCAACTGAAAACGCACTGCATATACACACTAATCCCTTACGAACCAAGCGCTTACAATACAGAGGCTTTCGGCGGCTTGCGTATCATTTGTCATCGTGGGGAAGCATCCTCGATGCAGGAGAAAGGATGAAACCGAAGGAAGGATTGACACAATTACCTATAATAACTGGCTAAAATCGGCTTGTAGCCTTGGTGTGTCAGATCTGAACATTTTAACTACACAATCTACCCGCACGGGTTCGTGCTATCCGACTAACGAATACACCCATCCATGTTTATTTCCGCTTCTTCATCTTTCATCATGATCGTGTTCAACTGAAATTTCCGGTGGCACGATTGTTGCGAAATCGGGCCCTGGAGGATAGCGTTTGAAGAAGTGTTCCGCCTGGACGTAGAAAGGAGCAATTCGATGACCGCCGTGGCCCCCATGCTGGAGATCACCGACGCCATCTTGGAGATAGGCGGCGAGACCATCCAGATCTGCATGCAGTGCGGCACCTGCTCGGGCGTGTGCCCCTGGAACCTGGTGCGCAAGTTCAGCCCGCGCCTGCTCATCCGCCAGGCCAGCCTGGGTATAGAGGGGTACGAGAGCGAGGCCCTGTGGAACTGCGTAACCTGCCGCACTTGCGTGGAGCACTGCCCCCGCGGCGTGGACATCATCGACGTAATCCGCTCGGCGCGCAGCCTCATGCAAGAATCCGGAACGGTCCCGCCCCCCTTCCGCGCCCCGCTGGGCAGCCTCAAGTCCGACGGTAATCCCTGGCAAACGCCTCGCGAGGAACGCAGCGCCTGGAACCAAGACGTGGGCGTGCCCGAGCTCGGCCCGGACACCGAGCACCTGTTCTACGCCTGCTGCACCCACTGTTACGACGGGCGCAACAAGAAGGTGCTCCGGACCATGGCCAGGCTGCTTTTGAAGGGCGAAGTCGACATGGGCATCATCGGCAACGAGGAGAGCTGCTGCGCCGATCAGGCCCACAAGTGCGGCGCCTATTCCCTACACCTGGAGCTTTCCGGGGCCAACGACCAGCTTTTCGCGGACAAGGGAGTAAAGAAGATCATCGCCACCTCCCCCCACTGCATGAACATGTTCAACCAGGAATACGAGGGCAACTACGAATCGGTCCACTACACGCAGGTATTCGACCGGCTGATTGCAGACGGCAAGCTAAAGCCCAAGAAGGAAGTCGCCCTGAAAGTGGCCTACCACGACCCCTGCTACCTGGGCCGCCACAGCGGGATCTACGAGGAGCCCCGGCGGGTGCTCTGGAGCATACCCGGCCTCGAATACATCGAGCTGCCGCGCAGCCGAGAGAACAGCCTGTGCTGCGGCGGCGGGGGCGGCGGGATCTGGAGCGAGGTTCCGGTGGCCGAGCGCTTCGGCGCGCTGCGGGTACAAGAAGCGCTGGAGGCCGGAGCCGGGGTGATCGCCACGGCCTGCCCGTTCTGCACCATCATGATCGAGGACAGCCTGAAGGCCCTGGGCAAGGAAGAGGAGATCCGGGTGCTGGACGTGGCCGAATTGCTGTTTCAATCGGTGGAATAAGGGAGCGACGAGATGGCGGCACTGCCGGAAACCAGCCAGGAACGAATCGGGTTCTACATCTGTCACTGCGGCATCAACATCGCTTACAAGGTGCGCTGTCCGGAGTTGGCCGAGTACATAAAGACGCTGCCCAACGTCGTGGTGTCGCGCGACTACCTGTTCATGTGCTCGGACCCCGGCCAGGAGCTGATCGAAAAGGACGTGAAGGAATATGGTCTCAACCGGGTGGTGGTGGCCTCCTGCTCGCCGCGAATGCACGAGCACACCTTCCGGGCCGCCTGCGCCCGGGCGGGGTTGAACCCCTTCCGCGCCTTTCACCATGTGTGCGTGCGCGAGCACGTCTCCTGGGTAACCCTGGACGAGGACCAGGCCACCGAGAAGGCCAAGGACCTCTGCCGGGCGGGCGTGCTGCGAGTGCAGCACCAGGACGACCTGTTTCCCAAGACCTTCCCGGTCAACACCAACACCCTGGTGGTGGGCGGCGGTATCGCCGGCATGCAGGCCTCCTTGGACATCGCCAGCGCCGGGTACCAGGTCTACCTGGTCGAGAGGCAGCCCACCATCGGCGGGCACATGCTCCAGTACGACAAGACCTTCCCCACCCTGGACTGCGCCGCCTGCATCGGCACGCCCAAGATGGTCTCGGTGGGCCAGCACAAAAAGATCGAGATCCTCTCCTACTGTGAGGTGGAGTCCGTCGACGGATTCGTGGGCAACTTCCAGGTCAAGGTGCGCAAGCGGGCCCGCTACGTGAACCCCGCCAAATGCACCGGCTGCGGGGAGTGCACCCAGAACTGCCCGGTTGAGCTGCCCAACGAGTGGGACGTGGGCACCAAGAAGCGCAAGGCCGTCTACCAGTCCTTCCCCCAGGCGGTGCCCATCACCTTCGTCATCGACAAGCGCGATCGGGCGCCCTGCGTGCAGACCTGCCCGGCGGGAACCGCCGCACAGGGCTACGTGACCCTGATCCGCGAGGGCAAGTACGAGGAGGCCGTCCGGCTGATTTTGGAGAAGCTGCCCCTCCCCGGCGTGCTGGGCCGCGTGTGCCCGGCCCCCTGCGAGACCCGGTGCCGCCGGGCCGAGATCGACTCGCCGGTGTCCATCCGCGACCTGAAACGCTTCGCCGCCGATCAGATCGACTTAGGCACATTCGCCCTGCCCCCGGTGGCCAAGCAACCGCCGGAGGAACGGGTGGCGGTGGTGGGCTCCGGGCCGGCGGGGATCTCCTGCGCCTACTTCCTGGTGCGCCAGGGCTACCCCGTCACCGTGTTCGAGGCCCTGCCGGTGATCGGCGGACTTCTGCGCACGGGCATCCCCGAGTTTCGCCTGCCCCGCGACGTCCTCGACCGCGAGATCGAGTTCCTGCGCCGCACGGGCATCGAGTTTAAAACCGGATCGCCCATCGGCAAGGACCGCACGGTGGACCACTTGCTCTCAGACGGCTACCGGGCGGTGTTTCTGGCCACCGGCGCCTGGGAAAGCATGCAGCTGGGGGTCGACGGGGAGGACCTCGACGGGGTGCTGCCGGGCCTGGATCTTCTGCGCAAGAAGGCGCTGGGGGAGGAGGTCTCGGTCGGCGACCGGGTGGTGGTGATCGGCGGCGGCAACGCGGCCATGGACGCCTGCCGCACGGCGCTGCGCATGGGGGCCTCCGTGGTCACCGTCCTCTACCGCCGCACCCGGGCGGAAATGCCCGCCAGCGAGGAGGAGATCGAAGCGGCCCTGGCGGAAGGGGTAAAGATCGAGTACCTGGCCGCGCCCGTGCGCATCCTCGGAAACGGGGGCCGGGTGACCGGCATGGAGTGCATCCGCATGGAGCTGGGCGAGCCGGACGAGAGCGGCCGGCGCCGGCCGGTGCCCCAGCCCGGGTCGGAGTACACAATCGAGGTGGACACGGTAATCCCGGCCATCGGCCAGCGTCCGGATTTATCCCGCCGCGACTGCACACCGGGAGTCGGCTTCGACCGCCGGGGCCGGGTGGAGGTGGATCCGGTAAGCATGCAGACCAGCCGGCCGGAGATCTTCGCCGGCGGCGACCTGTACACCGGGCCGGCCACGGTGGTGGAGGCGGTGGCCGCCGGGCACGAGGCGGCTATCTCCATCGAAAGGTTCCTAAAAGGCGAAGAGCTCCAAGCAAACCGCGGAGAAAAGCCCGCGGGGGAAGACTGGGCGCCGGTGCCCGCAGGTGAGCAGCCCCGGGAGCGGGCCCAGATGCCCGAGATGGAACCAAAGGAGCGCGCCAAGACCTTTGCGGAGGGCCAGCAGGGGCTGTCCGAGGAGCAGGCCCGCGCGGAGGCCGCCCGCTGCATCGCCTGCGGGGTCTGCTGCGAATGCAAGCTGTGCGTCTCCGCCTGCGAGGCCAAGGCCATCGAGCACGACCAGCAGGACGAGATCGTCGACCTGAACGTGGGCTCGATCGTCATCGCCACCGGCTTCGACGCAATGGATCCCACCCCGCTCGACCATTACGGCTATGGCCGGCTGCCCAACGTGGTCACCAACCTGGAGTTCGAGCGCCTATCCAACTCCACCGGCCCCACCAGCGGCAAGATCCTGATGCGCGACCCGCAGGACCACTTCAAGTACACCCGGCCGCCGGCCTCGGTGGCCATCCTCCACTGCATCGGCAGCCGCGACAAGAACTACCACGAGTACTGCTCGCGCACCTGCTGCATGTACGCGCTGAAGTTCGCCCACCTGATCAAGGACAAGTGCGGCCACGATACGCAGATCTATAACTTCTACATCGACATGCGCTGCTTCGGAAAAGGCTACGAGGAGTTCTACCAGCGGGTGCAGAGCGAGGGCGTGCGCATGATCCGCGGCAAGGCGGTCGGAGTGACCGACCGGGCCGAGTCCCCCGACGAAGAGGGCTACCTGGTGGTCCAGGCCGAGGACTCCCTCACCGGCCAGCTCCTGCGGGTCCCGGTGGAGATGGCCATCCTGTGCACCGCCATGGAGCCCCGGCCCGACGCCGTGGAGGTGGCCCGCACCTTCGGCATCTCCACCGGCCGGGAGGGCTTCTTCACCGAGGAGCACCCCAAGCTCGAGCCGGTCTCCACCCCCACCGCCGGAGTGTTTCTGGCCGGCGCCTGCCAGGGGCCCAAGGACATCCCCGACGCGGTGGCCCAGGCCAAGGCGGCCTCCTCGGAGGCCCAGTCGCTGTCCACCCTGGGCCAGGTGGTGGTAGCCCCGATGATCTCGGGCATCGACCCGGACGTCTGCGTGGGCTGCCAGGTGTGCATCGACCTGTGCCCCTACTCGGCCATCGAGATCGACGACTTCCGGGGGATCAGCGTGGTCAACGAGGCCCTGTGCAAGGGCTGCGGTAGCTGCGCCGGCTACTGCCCCAGCGGCGCGGCCAAGATACGCCATTTCACCGACAAGCAGATCTTCGCGGAGATCGACGGAATCATGGCATCCGGTTAAAGGAGATTCGAACCCATGAGCGCTAACGAACCGACCATCGTGGCTTTTCTGTGCAACTGGTGCACCTTCACGGCGGCCGACCTGGCCGGCACCTCGCGCCTGTCCTACCCCTCCAACGTCAAGATCATCCGGATGATGTGCAGCGGGATGGTGGATCCCAAGTACGTCATCAAGGCGTTTTTAGAGGGCGCGGACGGGGTGCTCATCGGCGGCTGCTGGCCCGGCGACTGCCACTACATCAACGGCAACTACAAGGCCCGCCGCCGGGTGGCGCTCTTGACCGAGATCCTCAAGCAGTTCGGCATCGGCGAGGATCGCCTGTGGCTGCGCTGGGTGGCGGCCAGCGAGGGCAACATGTTCCAGGAAGTGATCACCGACATGACCAAGCAGCTCAAGGAGCTCGGCCCCAGCCCGCTAAAGGGCCGGCTGGTGGCCTGAGGAGATCGATATGGCTGAGTTCACCAAGCTTTGTTACCAGAAGGGCGAGCTGAACCAGGCGCTCTCCGAGTTCTTCGGCGCGCTGATCGAGCAGAAGGTGTTCGACGCGGTCCTGCTACCCGCCAAGCAACCCACCCGGGGTGTCATGCAGACTTTGATCTCCCGGCCCGACAAGCTCGGCGCGATCGACCCCTGGGCCCCGGTGGTTCCGCAAAACGCGGCCAAGTTGGTCTCGGCCCTGACCGCCAGCCCCTCCGGCCGCCCGGCGGCCGCGGTCCTGCGCTCCTGCGAGGTCCGCGCGCTGATCGAGCTTACCAAGCTCAAGCAGGCCACCCAAGACGACGTGGTCCTCTTCGGCATCGACTGCCCCGGCCGCTTCGAGAACCACGATTTTCTCGCCTTCTCGGACCAGGGCGGCACCAGTGAGGACTTCCTCTCGGGGGATTTTAAGGGCTTCGAGGTCGCCGGAGCCTGCAAGCTGTGCCAGCACCCGGTGGCCGGCAACGTAGACGTGCGCCTGTGCATGATCGGAGCGGAAAACGCCGTTTACGTCGAGTGGCTGACCGAGCGCGGCAACGCCGTTCGCGAGAAACTCGGTATGCAGACCGAGGCCGGCCCCAAGAACCGCGACTCGGAAGTGGAGGCTATAAAGAAGCAACGCACCGAGGAGCGCGACCGGCGGTTCGCCGAGTTCCGCGAGGCAACCCGGGACTTCCAGTCGCTCCAGGCGCACCTGGCCGGCTGCGTCAACTGCTACAACTGCCGAGTGGCCTGCCCGGTATGCTACTGCAAGGAGTGCGTCTTCGTCACCGACACCTTCCGGCACGATGGCAGCCAGTACATGGGCTGGGCGGACAAGCGCGGCGCCTTGAAGATGCCCGTAGACTCCCTGTTCTACCACCTCACCCGCCTGGCCCACATAAGCACGTTGTGCGTGGGCTGCGGCCAGTGCACCAGCGCCTGCCCCAACGACATCCAGCTGGCGCCGCTGTTTTGCGCGGTGGCGGAGAAAACCCAGGCGCGCTTCGACTACCGGGCCGGCCGCTCCCCCGACGAGGCGCAGCCGCTGGCCACGTTCCATGACGACGAGCTGGTCGAGGTGACCGGCCAGGTGAAGTAACAGGAGACGAAAGCATGGCGGACACCGAAGAAACCCGTCCGGGAACGGTGCTGGTGGTCGGCGCCGGCGTCGCCGGCATAAAGGCCGCGCTGGAGCTGGCCGAGACCGGCTACCAGGTCCTGCTGACCGAGGCCTCCCCCCACCTGGGCGGGATTTTGGCCAAGCTGGATCACCAGTTCCCCACCGACCACTGCGGCATGTGCCGCATGCTGCCGTTGTTGGGCCGCGAGCACGCCAGCCAGCACTGCCTGAGAAAAAGCCTCTTCCACGACAATATAGAGATCCTGCCCTTCACCGAGGTCCGGTCCCTCGAAGGCGACGCCGGCGCGTACACGGTCGAGCTGAAGACCCGCGCCCGCCACGTCGACGTGGACCGGTGCGACGGCTCGGGCAAGTGCATCCAGGTGTGCCCCATCGAAGTCCCCGACGAGTTCAACCACGGGCTGACCAGGAGAAAGGCCATCTACCAGCCGGTCCCCCACAACGTCCCCCATATGGTCCTGGTGGACATGAACGCCTGTGACAAGTGCGGCGAGTGCGTCAAGGCCTGCCCCACCGGCGCTATAGATCTCGAGGCGCAGGACCAGATCCGCACGGTCGAGGTCGACGCGGTGATCCTGGCCTCCGGCGTGCCCATCTACGACCCCCAGGCCCATGAAGAGGCCCAGGCCTACACCGTCTCCCCGGACGTGGTGTCGTCCCTGGCCTTCGAACGGATCCTGAGCCCCGCGGGCACCTACGACGGAGTAATCCACCGTCCCTCGGACGGCAAGCCCGCCAGGCGAATCGCCTGGCTCCAGTGCATCGGATCGAGAAACCGCCGCTGCGGCCAAGACTTCTGCTCCTCGATCTGCTGCATGTTCGCCCTGAAGGAAGCCGTCCTGGCCAAGGAAAAGGGCGGCGAAGACGTGGAGGCGACCATCTTCTACATGGACATGCGCACCTTCGGCAAGGGCTTCTACCGCTACCGCGAGAAGGCCGAGCAGGAACACGGCGTCAACCTGGTCCGCTGCCGGGTCCAGGCGGTCCTCCCCAACGCCGACGGCTCCCTGATGATCCGCTACTTCGATCCCCAAGACTCTGAGTTCCACTTCGCCACCTACGACCTGGTGGTGTTGTCGACCGGCCAGTCCCCCTACGAAGACCACCGGAAGCTGGCCGATCTCCTGAAGATGGATCTCACCGCCCAGCAGCTGCTGCCCACCGAGCCCTTCTCCAAGATCCGCCTCCCCAGGCCGGGCATCTACATGTGCGGCTCGCTCACCGGCCTCACCGACATCTCCGAGGCCGTCGCCTCGGGTACCGCCGCCGCGGGCGAAGCCCACAAGCTGCTGAGATCCAAAGACGCCCGGGCGGAGGCGGAAGCCCAGCCGGTCGAGGAGCGCCCCAGCGACCGCAAGCCACCCCGGGTCTCGGTGGTGTTGTGCCGGTGCAAGGACCTCGATCTAAAAAATATCGAAGCGCGGGTCGACCGTATTCCCGCCGTCTGCGAGGTCAAGTTGGTCGACGATCTCTGCAAACCGGAGGGCTGGCAATCCCTGGAGGACATCCTGAAGAAGAGCCCGGCCAACCGCCTGCTGATCGGCGCCTGCCTTCCCTACGTCTACCGCAAGAAGCTGAGATCCATCGCCCGCGCCGCCGGCTTCAACCCGTCCCTGGTGGAAGTATTCGACCTGGTGGGCGGCGCGCGCAAGTCGAAGAACGGCACCGACTAGCCCGCCCGCGCCACGGAGGAGATCCGCGCCGCGGTATCGAAGCTTAAAGCCGCCGAGACCCTGCACGTGCAAAGCATCCCCATCGAGCAGACCGCCCTGGTGGTGGGCGGCGGCGTGACCGGCCTGCGCGCGGCATTGTCGCTGGCCGACCGCGGCATCCAGGTCCACGTCTTGGAGAAGTCTTCCGATCTGGGCGGCCACGCCCGGGTCGACCTGCGCTACACGGTCGACGAAACCGATCCCCGGTCCCTGGCCGCCGACCTGGCCAGGCAGGCCGAAGATCACCCCAGGGTAACCGTCTACAAGAACGCCGGGATCGAAACCTCCTCGGGTTCGACCGGCCGCTACCGCACCCGCATAACCGTAAAGGACTCCGACCCGGTGGAGCTGACCCACGGCGTTGTGATCCTGGCCACCGGCGGCCACGAGGCCCAAACCGACGAGTACTGCTGCGGCCAGAGCGACCGGATCGTCACCCAATCCGCCCTGGAAAAAACCCTCTCCGCGGGCGACCCAGATCCCAAGACGCTGAAGAACGTGGTCATGATCCAGTGCGTGGGCTCCCGCGAAAAAGGAAAGCGCGAGTACTGCTCCCGCATCTGCTGCACAGCCGCCCTGAAGAACGCCAAGAAAATCCACGAATCCAACCCCGAGTCGCGCATCTACGTCCTCTACCGCGACATGATGACCTACGGCTTTCTGGAGCAGTACTACACCAAGGCCCGCGCCAACGGCGTCATGTTCGTAAACTACGACCTGGAGAAAAAGCCCCAGGTGGAGATGGCCGAAGGCCGGCCCCTGGTGAAATTCGACGATCCCGTCCTGGGCATGCCTCTGGAGGTGAAAGCGGATCTGGTGGTCCTGGCCACCGGCATGCAGCCCGACGAATCGAACAAATCCCTGGCCGAGGCCTTCAAGGTCCCCCTGAACGCAGACGGCTTCTTCGAGGAGATCGACTCCAAGTGGCGCCCGGTGGAATTCAACCGCCCCGGAATCTTCACAGCCGGAATCGCCCACTCCCCCCAGCCCATCAACGAGGCGTTGGTCCAGGCCGAAGCCGCCGCCCAGAAAGCCTATGCCTTCCTGGCCAAGAAAGAAGCCGAAACCGCCCGGGTAGTGTCGAAGGTCCACGACGCCCTCTGCGCCCGCTGCGAAATCTGCATAGAAATCTGCCCCTTCGAGGCCCGCAGCCTCGACCCCTTTACCAACCGCATCGTGGTCGACCCGGCGGCCTGCCAGGCCTGCGGCCTCTGCGCCGCCGCCTGCCGCAACGGCGCCGCCGAGGTACTGGGCTTCAACGATCGCCAGAACCTGGCCGTAATCGACGCCAAGCTGGCCGAGATCGGAGTGTGAAATGCCCCCCAATCCCCTGGCCCAAGCCAACCATGACCTCTGGAAAGAGGTCGACGAATCCGGCGAGCTTCGCTACTGCTTCAACTGCAGCACCTGCATCTCCGGCTGCCCCGCCTCCGAGGCGAACCCTCCGTTGCTAATCCGCAATCTGGCCCGCATGGTCATCCTCGGGCTGGAGGACGAGCTTTTGGAAGAAGACACCCCCTGGACCTGCGTAACCTGCTCCCGCTGCGAGGAGATGTGTCCCCAGGACGTGAAACCATTCGAGCTGTGCCTGGCCATCCGCCGCTGGCAAAGCCAGAACGACGAAACCCGCATTCCACCCTCCATCGTCGAGATCTACCACCGCGGCTACACCCAGGCGGTGGAGAAGAACACCGAGCAGAGAAAGTCTTTGGGCCTCCCCGAAAAGCTCCCGGTTCTGACCGAGTACCCCGAGGAGCTGAAGAAGTTCCAGGAGATGCTCATGAAGAACGAAGTAATCAAGGAAAACGACTACATGTTCAAATCCGGAGAATAAAATGAAGTACGGACTCTTCCTGGGCTGCAATACTCCCGCCATCCGCCCCGACGTCGAGCGCGCCATCAGGGTCAGCATGCCCAAGCTGGACGTCGAGTTGATCGACCTGGAAGGCTACGTCTGCTGCCCCGCCTTCGGCACCTTCCCCTCCACCGACGAGGAAGCCTATCTCTCGGTCAGCGGCTGGAATCTCTCCCTGGCCGAGAAAAAGGGCCTGGACCTCTTAGTCGAGTGCGGCTCCTGCTACAGCTCACTGAGCATGGGCCGGGAGCACATCACCCACGACGAAAAAAAGAAGGCCCGCGTAAACGAGCTGTTAGCCCCCACCGGCCGCACGGTCGAAGGCAAGTCCAAGGTCCGCCACATCACCGACGTTCTCTACAACGAGATAGGCTGCGAAAAAATAACCAAAACCATCGGCAAGCAGCTGGACGGCCTCCACGCCGTAATCCAGTACCCCTGCCACACCCTGTTTCCCCACGAGTTGGTAGGCTTCGACTCCCCCCCCGCCCGCCCCCACATTCTAGGGAACCTGGTAGAAGCCCTGGGCGCCAAGGTGGATCACTTCTCCTGCGAATACACCTGCTGCGGTGGCGCCGGCGGCTTCCACCGCTCCTCCGCCATCGAAGCCAAGACCTTCGCCCAACGCAAGCTAGACGCCATCAAGCAGGAAACCAAGGCCGAGATCGTCGTGGTCTCCTGCATCACCTGCCTGATGCACCTCGACAACGTCCAAAAAGAACTGAACGAAGGCAACGGAAACTACGACCTGGCCGTCTTCGACTACAACCAACTCCTGGCCCTCTGCATGGGCTTCGACCCCCAGCAGGTAGCCAGCATCTGCGCCATCCCCCGCGACAAGATCATCGCCCGTTTTTCCTGAACACATATGAACACCCCCGAGCCTCTCTTTCCCGGCCCTATCCTCTGAAAAGAGCTTGTCTCTTGCCTCCTTATGCCGCAGAATGATCGCAAGAAGGAGAGGCAATGCGCAGAAAATACACGCTCAACATCGTCGAATGCGAGGGATGGTACGCCGGCTTCGTAGAGGAGCTTCCCGGGGCACATACACAAGGGAAAACCATAGAAGAAGTGAAGGAAAACATCATTGAGGCCATCCACATGGTTCTCAAGGCCAACCGCCGGCACATGCTGGAAAATGAAACCTCGGCGAAGATCGTCGACACAACGACGATCGCGGTGGATGTATGAAAAGACGCGTGCTGATGGCCTGGTTGAAGCGGCACAACTGCATCGTTGAGCGTGAAGGCAAAGCCCACACACAGGTCTACTGTAGGGGCAAAAACGCATCGGTGCCCAGACACAAGGAGATCAACACCTTTACCGCCCGAGGCATCTGTAGAGACCTCGGAATTCCCGTCATCGAAACGAAGTAACGCGGGGCTGGCTGTCTGGGCGGAAGCGGGACGAGTTCTCCCGGTGGGATTGGGGCTCAGATGCAACCCTTCTCCACCGTGAAGCTCAAATTCTACTTTCCCCAGTTGCGGCTGGTGACTCCGTTGGCGACCGTGACCTCTCTAGCCGCAAAGGCAGGCGCTTCGGCCGGTTTCCGGAGATCGAGTTGGGTACAAAGTTCTCGAAGCGCCAGGCCCGGGAGTGGGTGAAAAAGATCCCCTATCAAAAGATCCGCGGGCATGTTCACGAGAAACTGTCGGCTTTGCTGAAGTCATCTTCATGATCCCAAAAGGCAGATCCGTACAACATGGAGAGGGAATGAATGAGGGAGAAAATAATGAGACCAGTCCATGCCGTGGCCGTATCATTCATGTGGGAGGAAGGGCGGGGACGGAGATGCATCAAACAATCTCTAGCCCCTTGATTTGTTTCCCGGTATGTATGTTGAGGGCCTGTCGAAGGTGAGTGATGGTTTCATTGGGAACGCCTTTTGGGAACACAGGGATTTGCGTCTTGCACCTCATCGTGTGCTTTTTGCCAGAGGTGCTGAAGATTGAAATGCATGAATCCCTTTTTCACTGTCTGGAGAAAGGACTTGGATGCCTGGCACTTGCCCAACCTGGCCCAAGCACGAGCAAGATAGTATCCCGAGATACAACTCGATAGTCTGTCACAAGAAAGAGGCTTTGAGTTCTCGAACAACGCAATCACTCGGTTGTATTCACCTAACTTGAAGTGCTGTGCTGCAACCTTGCTTCGGACCTCTTCATCAACAGGGTAGGCAGATAGGTGTTGCCTCGCCATATTGAGGAATGGAATCTCGAGTCCCGCTCGGTACAAAGCCAGCAGGAATAGGCGGTGGATATCCAGACTCGCACTGTTCCACATCGGCAGCTTGCCGTCAGGATCGAGCAGGATCTTGGCGCGCGGCTCTTTCATCCGAACATCCACGACTTCCTTTTGCTCACCAGCCAGGGTTCGCTTGACCATCGAGCTGGACGAACCTCTCACCTCCATATCGAAGGGTACCTGCACCGCCCCGCTCCGCCACATAGTAATGCTGTGTTTCCACTCATCTTCAATCGCCACAGCCTTTGATGACTCGACGCTGTATCCCACTGTCGCATCCCCCCGGGCCCACTTTTTAAAGAACGCACACGCGCCATCGGCTCCCACCTCCTCCATTCGAGTGCAGAAGTCACGAACGGACAGGGATTTGTATTTATAAGCAGCAAGGATATCCTTTTGAAGTGAAACGAACTTCTTCTCACCGATCCGAAGAGCCTGGAGATACAAGCCCACCGCTCCCTTGGCGTGACGAACATATGAGTTGTAGTCGAACTGAAGTTTTCGCTCTTCCGCAACGGATATACCCAGTCGTTGTTCTCGGTTGGCCACCATCGCAGTGAGGTACTTCAGCATCCAGTCACCCTCCCCTATTTGTCTCCATTGTTCAGGGAGCTCTCGCTTGTTCTTCCTGGCGAGAAATAATTGCTCTATCCAAATACCGTTTGCCAGCATCAACCAGTCCAGTTGACGCTCTGACGCACTCAGGGCATACAGACCCCAATAGTAGTGGCCCAGTTCGTGAGCCACAATGAAGCGAACGTAATCGGGATCCAGCCGCCCCAGGTGCAAGTAAAAGAGGTTGGAGGATGGAAACCCACCGCTCCATTTCGGATGACCTGGCGCAAATCCGATCTGCTTCGCAGGGAAGAAGCCGTAAACCTTGCGATACCAGTCGGCTATTTCCAAGGCCAAGTCGGCAGCATGAAGGAAGACCTGTTCGAGCCGGTCAGGATAGAATGCAACAACATGGATATCTCCCCGTTCCTTCTCGCACACCTTGAATCCCTTGCCGATATTTACAGCAAACCCTTCTACGTGATTGGCAACAAACCGACAACTCAACTCGTTTGCACCTTCTCGAACTTGGCCAGCCTGCCATCCCGATGTAAGAACACCGAAACCTTTTGGGTATGTTAGAGTAACGTCAAAATCATGAAATTGAAGTTGCCTTTCACTATTGCCGATAACGTTGGGGTACCAGAATCCGCCACTTTCATAACAGGGAAAGGCCAAATATCCGAAGTCGTTTTCGGCGGTTCCCATTCCCGTGAGATCGACACGATAACCAATGTGAATCTTAATAACCTGCAACTCTCGAATCGATTCATTCAACTGTACCGTTATTCGTCCACCATCGCTCGACATCCAGTATTCAAGGGCTCTGCCAGTTTCGTCCAACACGCTTGTTACCTGAAGCCTTGGAACACCCTCCTGGTTCTTACCAGCAGACATGCCATCCAGAACGAGGCTACGACCATTGCTCTTTTCAATTGAATGAATAGCGATGAACGCCTGTGCCCGGATCTCGAGGTTGCCAATGTCAACCATTGCATCGATTTGATAACGAGAGAATGCTGTTGGATCCATGCCCGGTTTCTTTGCAGATATGTTACCAGTCGGGCGGGGAGTACCTCCCCGCATGCAACCTAGACATGGAACAGCCATTAGAAGAACATGACATAAAAGGCGGTATTGCATTCGAAATATTCCCCCATTCGCCCGTCTGCGTGGCTTCTTTCTTTTTCGACACGAGGACAATAGACCCCCTCCGGCATCAAGGCAAATTTGGAAACAGCCTGAGAATCTTGGTGCCATGAGCCCCCTTCATTTCCACATGCGCGGGTCGAAGCCGAATGGCTCAGGCTTTCCGATGACGATCTTGCCGAAGTCGAGATGTTGTACATTCAGAAGGTAATTGCTCTCGACCGGAACGATCACCGACGGCACCCGCAAAGCAGGGGAGAAGGCATTTTGGGCCCACCTGGTGCCCAGGTCCTTGGCTTGCCTCGGCGGAGGCTCCTGCCTCCAGTTTCTGGGAACTTTTTGCAGGTCTTCGACCAGATCGTCCTCGAATTCAACCTTGAACGACACGAACTGAAGATTGGCGTGGGCTTTTCCCATGTGCACGAACAACTCCAGGACCACCAAGGCCAGGCTTCCGCCGAGATACACCACCGATGACCCGGGATGATTCCATCTGCCGCCATGGATCCGGGCACCTTCTCCTGTAAATGCAATTTCTGAGCGACTTCGCTTAACCAGGCGCCAGGCAGTGATCACGAGAAGACCCCGTGCTCAATCCGACCCAGCAAATGCTCGACCTCCTGGAAGCCGGCCTCGGTGCCGACCAGCTGGAGGGGAACCCGGTTGTTGATCCCGATCTGCGGTGTTCGCAGCCATTCCCGAGCCGAGTCTTCATCCTCGAATACCTCAAGGGCCAGCGCGTAGAGATGGGCTATGCGGTATAGCCTGTCGCTGGCGGCAGCCCCCAGGGGCCGCTTCGAGATCTTCCGAAACCGGCTGACCGTCTTCTGGCTGACTCCCAAGGAGTGAGCGACCTCCTCATAGGTCATCCCCAGCGCCTTCTTCACCAGCTCCAGCGATGTCGTGGGCAGTCCTGCCTCGATCAAATCCGCCAGGGCGAGCCTGCCGGTTACCCTCTTGCCGAGAACCTTCGTTCCACCAAGGATTTTCACCACTGAACTTTCGCTCATTTCCGCCTCCTGGACATTTGACTTAACCATAATAGACATTTGACCGGCTGTCAAGCTCGACATACACCAAGTATACTAGAGCGGAATAGGGGCCGGATCTCAGCACTTTATCGGAGTTCTGTACGTTATTGCAGCTCGCCACTTGGAAACGGGCGCTTCAACGAAAATGGGATCGGGTCACCTTCTTCGAGAACCAGGTGCGCAGAGCAGTGACTATGGAGTGAAATGATCCGCATGACTCCCAGTCATGCAGACTGGCAGATGAGGCTATTTCTGAGAAGTCTCTGGGGGAGATTGTACGGTGCAGCTCTCTGAGCTGAATATGCTCGAACAACTCTTTGGGTTGCTCTTTTACAGCCATTCCGGATTTTAGACCAGTGTTCGATTCGTACTCACTAATCACCCTGTCGATAAGTTTGTTTGTTACTTTCCAATGTTTTCTCAAAGATGCGCGGTTTGTCCACAGCCAGGCTTCGAGTTCGGGCACAATGACCACAGCCACAGAACGATTCTTCCAGGTCACACCCGCAAGCCGTTTGCGAATCTGGGCCTCGCACGCGGAAGCATCAATGCGGTTCTCCCAACCACATCCTATGTAATCCCACAAAAGGATCACCCGCTCGAACTCATTCCTGTAGAAGCGGGTAAATTCCGGCCCATCCTTCATGATGCCGGGGTCCCGGCCGGAGTGTCGTTCAACATTGAAGGTGATCTTTCGAATACCTAGAGATTGATGTCTCTGTAACACCGATTCCATAACGGCCTTGGCATCCGCGTCGGCTGTGAGGACAAGTAGGTTGCCTTTGTTGCTCCTACTCATCCCAGGATTCCAGACGCGTGGATGGTAGCGAGGTCCGGCATTCCATTCCAGTCGCGTAACCGATTATGAAATGTACCATGTGCAATTTGGGCACCATTCTTTCCCCGAGAGAAACATAGTAGAGCATCTCGTCCCACCTGTTGTACCACCATCGGGGAATGGGTGGCCACGAGCACTTGGGCACCGGGAATGGCAGACAGAGAGCGTACAATTATCTCAAGAGCCTTGGGATGGACTCCGTTCTCAGGCTCTTCTACCATGTAGATCCCGGGTTCTGGCGGAAGAAAGGCAAGCAAGGTAAGGGCGAGCATTCGCAGGGTTCCATCGCTTACCAGCCAAGACGGACACTCGAATCCATCATCATATTTCAGCACGATGTACTCGGCATTATCAGGCTCTCGGCGAGACCATCCTATCTCTGAGAGGTCCTCGATGGCATGCCTGAGGTGTCCTGTCCATCTCTTTACTATTTTGGCTGTCGAGGCTGAATCCCGCCGCATTTTTGTGCGGCTCTTTCCCCGCAGTCGCCCTACCACACGAGCAAGGTTTGTTCCATCTAGCTCCAGATCAGTGGGCCTAGTAGCGGGGCAAGGTTGCCGCATGGCTCGACTGTTGAGCTGGATGTATCTTACACCTTTGGTCAAGAAGCTTCGGAGTGCGCTGGCTGTAGGGTAGCGTTTTTCATCCGCCGGCGTCATGGCGAGAGTGAGTTTGTCAAGACCAAAGGTAAAGGAATCTTGATAGGTCCCGTCCTCCCTACGGTAATAATCGCTAGAGCCCTTAGTCTTCCCCAGTAGACGGGTTTTTTTTCGGAGGTTTTCCGCTGGGTGCCGATACAACGCCTCCTCTTTTACACACACACCAAGCCTTTCGTCCTCCACCAAGACTAGTCTGTAATTCAGTCGGTCCGGCGCGGCACTTAGGCCTAGCTGGGCACAATCGAGTAAGAAGTCGAACTCAATAGGACCGCCACGACGTTCGTAGGTAAGGTCTCTATAGTTCGGAACTCTCCTTTCGACGGCGGACATTGGACCAAGTCGCAGACAGTCAGATACAAAGTCAATGGCGTCCAGGAATGTCGTCTTCCCACTTGCGTTTGGACCAACCAGGACGTGGAAGCGGTCCATGGCAAGTTGCCGGATAGAACGGATAACTCTATAGTTGCTGATGCCCATGCGTTGGATAATGCCTGTACCGACTCCGTATTTTTGACCTGCTCTTACGCGACCCATGGAACACTCCCTATGTCTTTTGACCCTCTATTCTTACCGCTCGGGGCCACCACGTCCAGGAATTGCTGGTCCTCCCATTCTTCGTAGAACCAGTCCAGTAGGACTTGCACCTTGGAATCCGGCCTGTCCGCTGACTGCTCTGCGAGACCGACCAGTTCCTCGACCTTCTGCAGTTCCTCTCCGGTGACATCGAAGAATCCGGAGGCCTCGGCCTGGGCGGTCTCTTCGGCTCGATCCTTCTCTTCGTCGTCGGCAAAATCCTCGCTGAGACGCTCCTGGAGCATTTCAACCACCTTGGTGCTCTCCTCTCCCGGCTCCTCATCGGGCTGCAGGTGGGATCGGTGCACCTGGATGGACTTATGGAAGGCCAAGGGCAACCTCATGCTCCCAAATGACGTCCAGAGTCTCGCCAACCTGGTTATCGTCCAAAGCCGCCAGGCGAACACGGTGCATTGGCGACAGATTGGGCTTGATCACCCCAGGCCACACGTCCTGGACGATGTAGTGGCGCTGGCGAATCTGGACCAGCTGACCTTGCTCAGAAACTACCTGCGGCTGGGTCACCATTTTCGCTCCCAGAGAATATCCCGTTCAGCTACCCTCTGTCACCGGGGGCACCCTGTTGGTCCTCCCATTTCACCCAAGCATGGCTCAAAGGCAATCGGAGAAACCATACTCTCCATCCTCCCGTTTTCAAAGAAAAATCCGAGGTGTTCTCGTATTCTACAGCACGGATGTGACTTGTTCTCGTAACCTTTTGATCTGTGGACTTTTCCTTCAAAAACGATAGAATTCCGACCCATGAAGAAACACTTGCTCCTGATCGGGTTCAGCTGTACCGGGAAGACGAGCCTGGGCAAGCAGGTTTTCGGAGATGGCTTCATCATCGATAGCGACATTGAAGTCCTAAAGTGGATCGAAAACGAGACAGGCGAATCCTTCGCTCACATCTACGAGGTCTACATGAATCGCGAGCGGGACAGCGCTATAGCTCTAATAGAATAAGCCGAGAAGGAACTCATTGGAAAATGGGCTCGGGAAAAGCGGTGAGTGTCAAGGTAGTTGTCGCATTTTTTATTACGCAGCCTCCTTCAAAACTTCGCCTTCTTTTGGTTGACCGGAAGTGTTTTGCACCAAGTCTTCGGGATTCAGATACACGGT
>JAUXGL010000064.1 GCA_030622135.1 Deltaproteobacteria bacterium | reverse complement strand
CTGTGTCCAGCAAAATCTGCCCGCTCTGATACATCACCGTCCAAGAGTCTTTCAGCCTTGGCGAGCATTGTTCCTTCCTCCACTCGAAAATCGGCTACGGGTTTACCGAATGTTTACGATCTCAAGGGCACCAGTGGCGGATTGGGGTAGCACGGTCCTACTTTTTCAGGTAGTGCTTATCCAGGCATTCCGGGCACAGCCCGTGGCTGAAGGTGGCGTCCGAATGCTCCGCTATGTACTTGTCAATCCGTTCCCAGGACTCCTGATCGGTGCGGATCTTGTGGCAGTGTACGCAGATCGGAAGCAGGCCTTGCAATGTCTTGACCTGGGAGATCGCCTCCTGAAGCTCCAGGACGCGGTCCGCCAGAGAGGATTGTAACTCGACCACCCGCCGGCCGACCCGGATGCGCGCTTTCAACTCATTGCCGTCAAAGGGTTTTACTACGTAATCGTCCGCACCGGCATTCAGTCCCGCAACCACGTCTTCCGTTTGTCCCAGGGCGGTAAGGAGAATTATGTACACCGGATCCCGCGCTTTTCGGCGGCGGACCCGGCGGCAGAGCTCGGCACCGTCAATACCGGGCATCATCCAGTCCAGGATGGCAAGCCGGGGTGCGTCTTCCGCCTGAAACACAGCCCAGGCATCGTTCCCGTCGCGCGCGGAAACCACCTCGTATCCCCACTTCCGCAACAAGCCCTCTAGAAGCTTGCGCGAAGTCAGATCGTCTTCCGCGATAAGCACCTTCACCGCCTCTGCTTCTTCTACAAAATCGGCCGATAAGATGCGAACCTCGCGCTTTTTTTCCTCCGCGAGATCGGCGGTGATTTTCCCACTCGCGGGCTGTTTTTCGAAAGTTGCCGTGAACCAGAACACCGATCCCCGGCCCTCCTCGCTCTCCACTCCTATTTGCCCACCCATCAACTCGACGAGCTGCCTGCAGATCGCAAGCCCCAGGCCCGTCCCCCCGTACTCGCGCGTCGTGGAAGCGTCCGCCTGCTCGAAAGCCTCGAAGAGAGAATCCAGCTTGTCTCCGGGGACGCCGATGCCGGTGTCTCTGACCGCAAAGCGTATCACCGCCCGCGCATCCGTCTCTTCTTCCAGCGTAACCAGAACCGACACCTCGCCTCTGGGGGTAAACTTGACGGCGTTGCCAATCAGGTTGGTGAGCACCTGGCGCAGCCGCCCCGGATCCCCCCGGAGCAGAGACGGCACCCGGGGATCCACCTCACAGGTGTATTCCAGCAACCCCTCCCGCAGCTGTATTGCCAGGACGCGGTTCAACTCATCCAGGGTGGTCCGCAAGTTGAAATCGAGCACCTCGAAACTCAACTTGCCGGCTTCGATCTTGGAGAAATCGAGGATATCGTTGATGACCGACAGCAGTGATTTGGCGCTGTTGCCAATCGCCTCTGCATACTCGCGCTGCTGCAAAGTCAACTCGGTATCGAGCAATAGCTCGTCCATCCCCATGATTCCGTGCATCGGAGTGCGGATCTCGTGACTCATAACGGCCAGGAAATCGGATTTAGCCCGGGCGGTGGACTCGGCGAGCTCCTTCGCCCGAACCAGAGCCTCCTCGACCCGCCGGCGCCCGGTGACGTCTGTAAACATGCCTACATTACATTCTTTTCCTCCTATCAAGATCATTGCCGTGTTGATATCCGCATATATCGTTGCCCCATCTTTTCGCAGACATGGAATGTTCGACGCCAAGCTCTTTTCTCCTCTTGCCTGTGCCTCGAACTCAGAAATGACATGATCCAGTGCTTCTCTGGGGTGGATATCGACTACACCAAGTTCTTTCAGCTCCTCTTCGGTATAACCCAAAATCCTGCAGATGGCTGGATTGGCATACAAAAACTTACGCGGCCCAAGCTCCGCGACAAGCATACCCTGGGCAACACCGTCAAACAGCACCTTGTATCTCTCTTCGGATTCTCTCAACGCTTTGTCGAATTGGGTTCCGTGCTTTTTGCCTAATGCCTCCTTTTCGGACTCTAGCTCGGAGACGCGTTGACGCAGGGCTTGCAGTTCGTCGAAGTGCTGCTGTTGGGTCTCGTCTTGAGCGTCCATCTTATCTTCCCTCATCGTCGTTTGGATTTCCTTTTGGTCCGTAATTGCCATGTTCCGTAATTGCCATGTAATGTAATTACCAACAATCCAGCATGCGGGGTAGGTCAACCGTGTTTCGAGTCGGTTTCAACGGCGGGCTCCTCCGGAGACACGGGGATCTCGATCCTGAAGGAGGTTCCCCGGCCTTCCCCGCTGGTCACATCGATGGTTCCGGCGTGCCGCCCGATGATCTTCTTGGCGATGCTTAGCCCCAGGCCGGTCCCCACTCCCCGCGGCTTGGTGGTGTAGAAGGGCTCGAAGACCTTTTCCAACACCTCGGGCCGCATGCCGTTGCCGTTGTCCTCCACCTCGATCAGCACTCTCCCGTTGTCGATCTGGGTGCGCACCACGATGCGGCCGTCGCTCTCGATGGCTTGAGCGGCGTTGTGCAGCAGATTGAGGAAAACCTGGCCGAGCTGGGAGGGGTAGCAAGGAATCCCGGGCAGATCGGCGAATTCCCGGACCAACTCCGCCTTGTACTTGATCTGGTTCCAGAGGATGTTTACCGCGCCGTCGATGATCTGGTTGATGTCGGCGACTTCCTTCTCCTCGGTGTCGTCACGAGCGAAGTTCTTCAGGTCCCCGACGATCTTGAGCACTCGCTTGAGCCCGTCCAGGGTTTCATTCAGGCAGACCGGCAGGTCCTGGAGGATAAATCCCAGATCGATTTTCTGCGCCGCCGCCTGGGCGGCCCGGGCATCGGGGCCGTCGTCGCCCGGAACCAGGCGCGCGAGTACCGGGATGAGCTCATTTAGGTACTCCTGCATGGACGAGATGTTGCTGTTGACGAACCCCAGGGGGTTGTTGATCTCATGCGCAACCCCGGAGGCCAACTCCCCGATGGTCACCAGCTTGTCCCGGCGCATCATGCTGCGTTCCAGGTCTGCCTTCTTCTCGGTCACCTCGGCCCGATCGAGCGCCCGGGCCACTTCCCCCGCCAGCAGGATGCCCAGGTCGACGGCGTCCCGGCTGAACAGCTCTTCTCTCTGGTAGTGGGTGACGCACAGCGCGCCGACGACGCGGTCGCGCCCGCGCATGGGCAGGCACATGCCCGCGGAGGCGGGACGCTTTCGCGTTTTGCCCCGCAGACGGGGATCGTCTTCGGTCGATCCGATGACCACCTGGGACTCGTTGTGCTCCACCACCCAACCGGAGATGCCCTCGCCCACCACCACCCGTTCTTCCCTGACCACGCGCTCCTCCAGACCGAAGCTGGCCGCGATGCGCATGGTTTCGCCGCCCGGCTCCACCAGCAGAACACTGGCGGCATCGGCGCGGGTGTAGCGGATCATCTCCTGCATGAGAATATCCAGCAGCCGGCTGCCGGTCATGCCCGAGGCGATGGCGTGGTGCACCTCCATGACCGCGGAGATCTCGGGCTTGCTCAGCCCGTCGGAGAACAATCCACCCAGTTGCAAGCACCGGTGAATGGTCGCCTCCAGAGTGTCCAGCTCGAAGGGCTTGTAGAGAAAGCAGGTGGCTCCCTGGCGGAAGGCCTCCACGGCCAGGTTGCGGTCGCGCGAGCCGGTTATGGCCACCACGGGTACACGCGGATACAGATCCCGCAACGCCCCCACCAACCGGATGCCGTTGTGGCCGGGAACGATCAGGTCCACGATCATCACGTCCGGGGGCGTAGCCCGGGCTATCTCCAGCGCCCGCTCCAACGACTGGGCGGTCAGGGTGCGATAACCCAGGCGCTCCAGCCACGTTTTCAACAGATCCAAGAAGTTGACATTGTCGTCCACCACCAAGACGGTGGCCCCCGCCACCCGGCAAACCTCTATCTCCGGCGCCGAGCGTGAACAGGCCGGCCGCTCCTCTAGTTTCTGCTTGCTCCGCCTGAGCACCGAAACTCCCTTTCTGCCCGCGCGGACGTGCTCCATCATCTCGCGCAGGGATTCGAGGTGCCAGGGTTTCTGGATCAGGACGTGGATGCCGCCGTGCTCCAGAGCCGCGTGCACACGGTCGTCGATGTGCCCGCCGGTCAAGAGGACCCGGCTTACCTCCGGATACAGGCTCTGGACCTGATCGAAAAACATCAGCCCGTCGGTGCGCGGCATGTAGTAGTCGGAGATGATGCAGTCGGGCCGGTCGGTCCGCAGGGCGGCCAGGGCTTCGACGGGGCCCGAAAAGCTCCTGATCTCGTAGCCCTCCTGCCGCAGGGTGCGTTCGAGCGCGCGCAGCACCAGCGGTTCGTCGTCCACCAGAAAGAGCCGCTTCACCGGCTGCTTGCTCTCATGCGACGCCATTGAGCTCCCTCCCGTTGCCGCCGTTGGAAGAAAAACCGGTCGGGTTGATCTCGTATTTCTTCAGCACCCGGCGGAAGTTGCTCCGGTCCATGCCGGCCATGCGCGAGGCCTTAGAAACATTGCCGGCCGTGTGAGTCAACAGCTCGGTCATGTAGCGACGGTCGAACTCGGCCAGGGCGATCTCCTTGGCCTTGCGATAGGGCAGATCTGCAAGCGGCGTGCCGGACTCGCGCTGGGCCGGCCGCCGTTCGCGCATGCTCTCGGGCAGGTCCGAAACCCCGATTTCTTTTCCGCGGCCCAGGACCACCGCGCGCTCGACGACGTTCTCCAGCTCGCGCACGTTACCGGGCCAGGGATACCTCTCCAGGGTCTCCATCACCTCCGGTTGGATACCCTCGATGGATTTGTCCGTGCGTGCGTTGTACTTGCGCAGGAAATGCAACGCCAACAAGGGAATGTCGCCCGCGCGCTCCCGCAGGGAGGGGAGATGTACGGCGATCACGTTCAGCCGGTAAAAGAGATCCGCCCGGAAGGCTCCCTCCTGGGTAGCCTGGGCCAAATCGACGTTGGCGGCGGCGATGACCCGTACGTCCACCCGGCGGGTCTCGCTGCTACCGACCCGCTTCAGCTCTCCCTCCTGCAAGACCCGCAGCAACTTGACCTGGGTGGGAGTGGGAACCGTCCCGATCTCATCTAGAAAAATGGATCCCCCGTCGGCCACCTCGAACAGGCCCCGCTTGGTGGCGGTGGCCCCGGTGAAGGAGCCCTTCTCGTGGCCGAAGAGCTCGCTCTCTAAAAGTGTGTCGGTCAGCGCCGAGCAGTTCACCGCCACGAAGGGCCGGGAGCGGCGAGGGCTACGATGATGGATGGCGCGGGCCACCAGCTCCTTGCCTGTGCCGCTCTCACCCTGGAGCAAAACGGTGGAGCTCGAGTAGGCCACGCCGTCGATCAACTCGAAGACCCGCTTCATCTCCGGGCTGGATCCCACCAGCCCTTCGAAGCTGTCCTTCACCTCCAGCATGCTCTCCAGTTCGCGGTTGCGCTGAACCAGCCGCCGGTGGCGGCCGGCCTTCAGCACGGTCAGCGCCGCCGCCTCGATGTTGGCAAACGGCTTGGTCAGGTAGTCGTAAGCGCCGCTCTTGACCGCCTCCACCGCCGTCTCGACCGTGGCGTGGGCGGTCATCATCACTACCTCGGTGGGCACGTCCCGGAACTTTAGATCCCGGAGCACCTGCATGCCCGATACGTGCGGCATGCGGATGTCCAGCACGGTAACGTCCGGCCTCCAACCATCGGCCACGCTCACCACCTCCCGACTGTCCGACAAGGTCCGAATCTCGCAGTTGTGGCCGTGAAGGATCTTCTTCCAGGCCAGAAGCATGAAGGACTCGTCGTCTACAACCAGAACCTTCATCCGACGGTCGTTATTCTTCGCGGTCGATTTGGCGTCCATGTCTCTACTCCTTTTCCGAAATCACCGGGGCTTTAGGCAGCTCGAAGATAAACCGGGAACCCCGGCCTTCCTCGCTCTCCACTTTCAGATCGCCCCCGTGCTCCCGCGCTATTCCGTAACAGATGAAGAGCCCCAGGCCGGTTCCCTCCCCGACCTCCTTGGTGGTGAAAAACGGCTCGAAGATCTGCGCCCGAATGCTCTCGGAAATCCCCTGGCCGGCGTCTTCCACCTCCAGAAAAACCTTCTCCCCGCTCTGGTACGTCCGTAAGAACACCGCCTGCCCCGGCGCGGAGGCCTGGTAGGCGTTCTGCAGCAGGTTGATCACCACCTGCTGGAGCAGGCTGGCCTGGCCGAGCACCGGGGGCAAGTCCGGCGCCAGTTCCTCGCGCACGTCTACCTCCTTGGAGCGCGGATGCAGCCGGGCCAGAACCAGTGCGTCGGTGGCCACCTGGTTGACCGAAATCTCTAAGTGCTCCTCCGCAGGCTTGCGGGCGAACGACAGCAGGTTGTCCGCGATGTCCCGGCAACGCAAAGCGCAGGTCTGGATGGTGTCCAGCGCCTCCCGGGTCTGGGGATCGTCCGCGGGGCCGTCGCGTAGCAGCAGCTGGGTGAAAGCCAGGATCCCGCCCAGGGGGTTGTTGATCTCGTGGGCCACCCCACCGGCCATGCGCCCCAGGGCAGCCATCTTCTCGGCCTGCACCAAGGCGCGGGTGCGTTCCTGGACCTTCTGCTCCAGGTCGCAGTTGCTCTCGACCAGCTCCCGGTTGCGCTCGGCCAACTCCGCCTCGAAGCGCCGGTTGCTCACGATCAGCCGGTAGTGGTTAAGGCTCTCGTTGACGGTGGCGATGAGCTGGGCTTCGTTCCAGGGCTTGTTCAAGAACCTGAACACCTCGCTCTGGTTGACGGCCCGCTCGATGGCGCCGGCACTGGCCTGACCGGTGAGCATGACCCGCTGGACGTCCGGCCACTTCTCCTTCACTCTACGGAGGAACGTCACCCCGTCCATACCGGCCATGCGGTGATCCGAGATCACCACCTGCACCCCGACCCGCTCCAGCGTATCGAGCCCCTCCTCCCCGCTGCTGGCCGTGTGGATTTCACAGGAGGTATTTCTCAGTGTCCGCTTCAAGGCCGCGAGAACGTACGGCTCGTCGTCCACCAGGAGGATGGCCGCGTCTCCATCACCTTTGGGTTTGCCGGCCATCGTGCCTACTCCCCTTCACTTGTTTTAGTTTCCGACACCGGGAGTACGAGCTGAATACATACACCGCCTTCGGGCTGGAGGAAAGCTCGCAAGGATCCTCCCATGGTCTGGGCCAATCCATACGCGGCGCTGAGACCCAACCCGCCCAGTTGCCGATCGTCACGAGACTCGAAAAAGGGCTCGAACAACCGGCCCAGTTCCTCCTCCGACATCCGGCTGGACGGATCCAGTAAATCCAAAACGACGTGGCCATTCTGACGGCCGGTCCGCAGGATCAACTGGCGCAACTCCCCCGTCTCCTGCGCGCCGGGCGTCAGTAAATTCAGCAGCACCTGCCGGAGGTTCCGAACCGGCACATTCACATAAGGAATCGGGGACAGCCGGCACAAAACCTGGAGTTTCTCCGCGGAAGCACCGTGAACCAGATCGACTAAGCGGCTCACCTCCGCGTTGAGGTCCACGCTTTCGCAGGAGCCGTCCTCGCTACCGTCCTCGGCGAAGCTGCGCAACTGCTCGACAATCCCGGTGATGCGGGTCAGGCCGTTGGCCATCTCGTCGAACAGCGGCCCCAGATCGTCAAGCACCTCGCGGAGCTTCTCCTCGTCGATCACCCGGCCGGCCTCCTTGAGAATGTGCTCCACCCGATTGGAGCGGTCCCGGCCGGCCCGCGCCTGTGCGTGGATCATCACGCCGCACAATCTCCGCAGTGAACGTACATACTGCTTCAGCGAATCCAGGTTGGCGTTGACGAAGCTCAACGGATTGTTGATCTCGTGGGCCACGCCCGCGGCCAGAAGGCCCAGGGCGGCCATCTTCTCGCGCCCCACCAGAATCGCCTGGGCCTGCTTGAGCTGCCTATGCGACTGCTCCAGATCCCGGCAGACGATCTGCCGCGCCCGGTTGACCTGCTTCAAGGCGCGGGTCCGCTCGTCGACAATCTGCTCGAGCTGGCGCGACCAGTTAAACAGTTCTTCCCGCGAGCTCTTGAGATCCTCGATCGCCCTGGCGTTCTGAGCGGAAAGCTCCCGGTTCTCCCGTTCGAGCACCTGGCGCTTGAGCACCCGCTCGACACTCATCAGCAGGGTCTCCTCGGAAAACGGCTTGGGTAAGTAGTCGCCGGCCCCGTCGCGGAGCACCTGGAGGGCCGAGTCCAAAGAGAAGTGGCTGGTGGTGACAATCACCCCGGCGGTGCCGCCCGTCCCGGCCAACTTCGGCAGCAAGTCGTAGCCGGAGATGTCCGGGAGCACCAAGTCCAAAAGCACTATATCCGCGTCCGCGGTTGAAAAACTATCCAGGCCCTCCTGACCGGTGGCGGCCTCAAACACCAAGAAACCGTGGGCGGTCAAGATGTCCGACGCCATCTTTCTAAACAGCGTATCGTCGTCGATGATCAGACAGCGGGACATGTTATACCTCCGGCCCTGCTCAGACGTGCTCAGACATCCTCGAACGGGTCATCTAGGACGATGGTGCCGGTACTGTCGCGATTCACCTTGAAAATGCCGGGGTGATCCTCTTCCATCCGCTCGATCAGGCTCTGCTGCTTCTGCACCGTGTCCAGCAGGATCTGGTTCTCGCGCCTCAGCTCAATGTAGTCGAAGATGTGCTTCAAGGTCATCTTCAGTTCGAGGTCGTTCCAGGGCTTGGTCAAAAATCGGCTGACCTCTCCCTCGTTGATGGCCTGGATGGCCATCTGCAGGTCGGCGTGCCCGGTGAGCAGTATGCGAACGATGCGCGGGTAGAGGTTCTTGACCATCTTTAAGAAAGTGAGCCCGTCCATCGAAGGCATCATGTGATCGGACACGATCACGTCGATGTCTTTGTCCTTCAGCAAATCCATGGCTTCCTCGGGTCCCTGGGCCAAGTAGACCTGGAATTCTTCCCTTCTCAGCGACCTGCGTAGAGCGTTGAGAACGTTGGCCTCGTCGTCGACAAAAAGCACGTTTTGCTGGGTCATGTCCGCCTCCATCCGGTCTGGTTTCAAGCTCTCGAGGCCGATATAATGCCAGATGCGTACCAAGACCGGGCACCTAAACACAATCGCTGAAATTTACTGGCAATTCACCAATCACCCGGAAGGAAGGCGGCCCATGCCTGGGGTAAAGCAGACCCGGGTAGGTCCCGATGAACCAGTATCTTTACGGGGTATACTCTCACCCACGGGTCGGAACCAACCCATCTCTTGCCGGTTTTTTTGTTTTCAGCGAGTTACAACGAAGTCAGGAAGCTCGGGCGTCTTCCATGGCGGGTTTGGGCTCATCCCCCGCAGAGGCTATCTGGATGCCGTCCCGGGTGGTTTCCTTCACCCGGTACATGGCCTCGTCGGCCAACCTGAGTATGTCGTCGCGGCCGTCGGCGTCGTCGGGAAAGTTGGACACGCCGAAAGACGCGGTGATCCGCACTTCCAAACCCTCGCTGGCTAAGAACACCCACCCATTGAGCGCCACGCGCAGCCGGCGGGTGACTTGCAGGGCCTGATCCTTGGGGGTCTGGGGCAGGATGATGACGAACTCGTCGCCGCCATAGCGAGTGGGGATATCCACCGTGCGCAGGCTGGAACGGACCAGGTCACCCACCTCCTGCAGCAGCCTGGAGCCGCACAGGTGACCGTAGCGATCGTTGACGTTCTTGAAATGGTCCAGGTCGAAAAAGACGATCGAGAAAGTTAGATCGTAGCGCCGAGAGCGCTCGTACTCGGCCGTGAGCATGTCGTGAAGGTGGCGGGAGTTGTACAGGCTGGTGACGTCGTCGGTGACGGTCAGTTCCTGGACCCTCTGGAAGTTGCGCGCGTTCTCGATGGCGATGGCCGCGTAGTCCGCCAGGGAACCCAGTAGCCGAAGATCCGATTCGTTGAAGGAATTGGGCTCCGCGTTGACCAGTTCGACCACGCCCAGGACCGTGCCTCTGGAAATCAAGGGAACCGCCACGATCGAACGGGTCTTGAACCTGGTAAAATCGTCGACCTTCTTGCACCAGCGCGACTCTTCCAACGCGTCGGCGACCAGTAACGGCTTGGCCTCCTGGGCCACCCAGCCGGCCACTCCCTCGCCCATGGAAAGCCGTAACTCCTTGAGCGTGTCGGCCCCCTGACCGACGGCGATCTCGAAGTAGAGATCCTGACTCTCCTCGTCCACCAAAAGCAGCGACCAGTTGTGAGGTTTCATCAGCTCGCTGATCTTCTGCATGATGTTGGCGAGGACCTCGCCGATGTCGAGCGTGGAGGTCAGGGTCTTGCCGATCTCGTTGAAAACGCGCAACTCGTCCACCGTGCGCGCCATCTCCTTGAGCAATTGCTCTCTGTCCATTCGAGATACCCTCTTGGCCACCAGCAACCCTTCAACCTACCCTCAACCACCCGTGATGTCAAACGATCCCGACATCCATTTCTTGACCATCCGGGAGAGATATCATACGATTTTCAATAGAATGAGCGCGAAAGAACCCACCCTGGTGCTGGCCTCCAAATCGCCCCGCCGGCGGGATCTGCTCACCTGCGCGGGAGTGCCGTTTTCGGTACAGCCCAGCGGCGTCGAGGAGAAAATCATCTCCGGCGAGAACGCGGAAGATTACACCCGGCGAACCGCCCGCATGAAGGCGCGGGCCGTGGCCGGGAGCCTGCCGCCGGGAACCTGGGTTTTGGCCGCCGATACCAGCGTGGTACTGGACGGCACCGTCATGGGCAAGCCCAAGTGCGAAACTGATGCCGAGAAGATGCTCCGGCTGCTTTCCGGGCGCGGCCACCGGGTCCAAACGGCCGTGGTGTTGATTCGGGCGGGCGGCGACGATCCGCTCGAGCTTCTCTCTGAAACCAGCGTCTGGTTCCGGCCCCTGGACACGGCCACCATCCAGAAATACCTATCCACCGGCGAGCCCATGGACAAGGCGGGCGCCTACGGGATCCAGGGTCGGGGAGCCATGCTGGTCAGCTCGATCGAGGGCTCCTACACGAACGTAGTCGGCCTGCCGCTGGCGGAAACCATCCAGATGCTCGCAGAAGCCCGGGTGTGGCGACCCCACCTCCGGACCAGGCCGGCCGAAACCGCAAAGCCATCCGTAACGGGAGGCACCCGATGAAAATTACCCCGATAGACATTCGCCAACAGCAGTTTGGAAAAAGCCTGCGCGGCCTCGATCCGCGCGAGGTGGATTCGTTTCTGAACCTGGTCAGCGACGAGCTCGAAGCGGCCACCCGGGACAACAACGCTTTGAAGGAAAAGCTGGCGCGCACCGACCGGATCGTCGAGGAGTACCGTCAGCGGGAAAGAGCGCTCAAGGAAACCATGATCACCGCCCAGAAAATCACTGCGGACATCAAGGAGAGCGCCCGGAAAGAATCCGAGGTGATCCTCTCCCAGGCCGAGATCCAGGCCGAGAAGATCATCCACGCGGCCAGCGACCGGTTGGTTGCGATCATCGGTGACATCAACGAGACGAAGCGCCAGCGCGAGCAGCTTCACTCAGTCCTTACCGGGATCATCGAGTCACACCGCCGGCTGCTGCACGAAGTGGACGAGGAGAAGACCGAGGCCCTTTTCCTCAGCGTGGAGGAGCTCCGCCAGCGGAGAGCCCGACTGCATGCCGCCATCCAGGAGGCCCTGGAGGCACAGGCCAACCTGCTGGGCCTGGAGCGCGACGAAGAGATCGCCGATCTGCGCGAGGAGGTCGAGCGGCTCCAGCGCCTGCGCACCAACCTGCTCTCCCGCCTGCAGGGCGCCATCGACACCCACTCCAAGCTGTTGGAGGTCCGCGAGGAGGCCGAATCCAAGAGCCGGGGTTTCAAGGTGGAAGAAAACCTCAAGGTCCTCAAGCGCCCCGAACCCGAGAAATCCGAGCAGGTGGAAAAAAACCAGGCCCCAGAAGAACCCGCCTCCAAAGAAGCCGAGAACCGTTGAGCCTACCGCCCTATCTGCAGCAGGAAAAATCGGGGGCGCTGCTCCTGCGGCTAAAGGTCCAGCCCAACGCCTCCCGCTCCGGCTGGGCCGGAGGGCACGGCGAACGCCTCAAGATCCGCCTGCAGTCCCCCCCTCAAAGTGGAAAGGCCAACCGCGAGCTGATCCGCTTCCTGTCCGACGCCCTGGGCATCGGAAAATCAAACCTCGAGCTAATCCGCGGCCGGACCTCCCGCGACAAGACCATCCGCGTCACCGGCCTCTCCGCGGATCGACTGCTTTCCCTGGTCCTGAAACCATGATCGCGTCCACGTCTCTGCTGGTTGTGCTTCTCATCGCTCCCCCCCAGTCCATCCTCGAGTCACGAACAAGAACCGATCACTTCGTCATCTTCCACCGCCCCGGACAGACCGCCGCCGCGCAGGATCTGGCCAAGGTGGCCGGTGCCTGGCGTCGACGCGTCCTCTCCGATCTGGGAACCGACGGCCCCGACGGTACCCGGGTGTTTCTGGCCCTCGATCTTGCGGACATGCGCGCGGTGGCGCCCCAGGGTGTGAAAGTGCCTGTGTGGGCGGCCGGCATGGCCTTCCCCCGGCTGAACCTGATCCTCTTGAAGCTGACGTCCGGATCCGGGCAGAGTACCGACGTCGATTTGGTGTTCGCGCACGAGTTTTCACATTTGGCCCTCGATCATGCCGTCGGATTCAAGCCGATCCCCCGCTGGTTCAGGGAAGGCTTCGCCATCTACCAATCGGGGGAATGGTCCTTCGGCCGCACCCGCGCCCTGGCCGGCGGCGCGATCTCGGGCCGCCTGTTCTCGCTCGAGGCACTCTCGGGGCAATTCCCAACCGCGGTCCGCGATGTAGAATTGGCCTATGCCCAAAGCATCGACTTCATCAGCTTCCTGCTGGGAGAGTATGGCCCGAAGCCCTTCCGCCAAATGATCCGGCTGCTGTCCGAGGATTGGGACTTCTTCCTGGCCCTGGAGGAAGCCTACGATGACGGCCTGTTCGCCATCGAAGCGGCCTGGCTCTCGGATCTAAAGATGCGTTTCACCTGGATCCCCCTGATAACCGGCACCGCCACGCTGTGGTTTCTGGCCACGCTGGTGTTCATCCTGGCCTACCTAAAAAAGCGCCGCCGGAGGCTCGCGGCGCTGGAAAAACTCGATGACGAAGAGGGCCCCTCCCAGGCCGGACAGGATCTCCCACCCCATTTCCGGTCGATCCCAATCTCCCGCGTAAAAAGGGACACTTACGAAGAGGACCACGAGTAAATTGTCTCACCAGTATAGTGGCACCGCGTATATTGAGTTCCCCTGGGTAGTCAATATGTTATCCCGAAACGTAGGGGCACCAGTGGGAGATTGGGGGCCGGACAGAGCCCTTGAATCCCTCCAAGAGGTTGTGGTACAGAGAGTTGTTTTGACTATTCGTAGTGGCTATCCACGCGGAGGGTGTCTCGATGAGTGACGATCAGAGAAACCCCAACAGCATCGATGCCTCCTCTCCGTCCGATAAGGACAAGAGTCCCGAGGCAGAAATGGGGAACGCGGAGCAGGCTTTCTTCGAGGACGGCAACCAGCCGGCACCGGAGGAAACCGTTCCGGAGGAAACCGCCCCAACCGAGCCGGGAGAGCCACAGCTCCCGAAGGCATCCCTGGATGACGATGTCGAGATAACCACGGATGAGCCAGCCTTCGCCAAGGCTTCGGCGGGTGACCCGGACGACCCGGAGGCCGAAGCCTTGGCGAAGGCTTCCCTGGGGATTCGCCTGAGCCCGGACGCCGCCTCCGAGGAGTTGCCGCTGCCGGGGGGGCCCGGCAGCCATCCGGCGCCGTTCGATCCCCGCCAGGCTCCGATCTGGCAGGGGCTTCTGGCCGAGTACGAGCAAGAGATCGCCGCCATCGGCGAGGTTCCCGCCGCGGCCATCCTCTACTACGAGTCCGGGAAAATCTGGGAGGAGAAGCTGGCCCAGCCGGAAAAGGCCTGGAGCTTCTACAAGAAAGCCTTCCAGCTGCAACCCAAGTTGACTCCCAACATCCGCGCGGCCGAGCGCCTGGCCTGCCACGTGGGCAACTGGCACCTGGCCATCCAGATTCTCGATTCGGAAACCGACGCAATCAACGACACCGGAGTAAAAGCCTATCTCAACCTGCGCCGCGGGCAGATCCTGGAAGAGAAACTCGGGAAGGCGGACGAGGCCCGCGCCGCCTACGAGGCCGCGGTGCGCCTGGCTCCCGACAGCGTGGAGGTCTTGAAACAATACGAGCGAATGTGCATCGCAACCGGCGATTGGAAAACCGTGCTGGATGTCCGCAACGACCTTCTTCAACACATCCAGGACAACGCCGTCCGCGTCCAGCTGCTGCTGTCCAGCGCGAAGATCCAGATGCTCCAGTTCCAGAACGACCAGGCGGCGGAGGGCCTGTACCGCAAGGTACTGGAGACCGAGCCCGGCAACCTGACGGCGCTGGGCGCATTGAGGTCCCTCTACACCGACACCAAGCGCCACGAAGACCTCCTGGAGATCCTGCAGAAGGAAGCCGAGGCAACCGCGGATCCGACCATCGCCACCTGGCTGCACTACCAGGCCGCCCGGCTCCTCCGCGAGCAGATGGGCGACGATGACCGGGCGCTCAGCACCCTGCAGCGCGCGTTGGCGCTGACTCCCGGCAATCACATGGTGCTGGCGGAGATGGCCCACATTCACGAGAACCTCATGCGCTGGCAGGAGCTGGTCGACGTTTACCAGCAGCAGGTCCAGGTGATCACCGACCGCCAGGAGCTGGTCTCGCTGTATTTCAAGCTGGGCAACATCTGGGAGGACAAGCTTTTCAACGAAGACCAGGCCATCGAGAGCTACCGCCAGGTCGTCGAGATGAATCCCAACTACCTGCCGGCACTCCAGGCCCTGGGTAAGCTGTTCTACCGCAAGGGCCAGTGGGAAAACCTGGTTCAGATGTACGAGATCGAGATCCGCGAAACCCAGGAGCCCCGACAGAAAGCGATCAAGTTCTACAAGCTGGCCGAGATACAAGAAGAGCGCTTGAGCCGCGACGAAGACGCCATCGGGCGGTTCGAACGGTGCCTGGAGCTGAACCCCGGTTATCTCCCCGCCCTGAAGGCCTTGGGCCGGCTGTACTCCAAGTACAACCGTTTCGAGTCGTTGATCCGCATGTACGAAAACGAACTGGACATCAGTGCGGACAAGAATCAGTCCGTCTTCCTGCTCGACAAGATCGGCACCCTGTGGGAGGAAAAACTCAACAACATCGACAAGGCTATCGAAACCTACCAGCGGCTGCTTCAGAACTCGCCGAACTACCTGCCGGCCATCCGCACGCTGGGCAAGCTCTACGTGCGGGCGGACCGATGGGAAGACATGATCCACATCAACGATCTCGAGGCACAGCTGGTCAACGACCAGAAGCAGGTGGTGTCCCTCCTGCATCGCAACGGCGAAATCTACGAGGAGAAGCTCAACGACAAGGACCTGGCCATCGAGACGTACAAGAAGGTGCTGGCCCTGTCACCCTCGTACCTGCCGGCGCTGCAGAGCCTGGGACGCCTCTATTTCATCAAGGGCCGCTGGGATGATCTCATCGCCATGCACCGGCAGGAGATCGAGGTCACCCAGAACGAAGATCAGCAGATCAACCTGCTCTACAAGATCGGCGAGCTGTACGAGGAGAAGCTGGTACAGGAAGACAAAGCCATCGTCGCCTTCCAGGAGGTCCTGCGAATCCGTTCGACCAACTTCCCGGCAATGAAGGCCCTGATCCGCATCTTCACCAACAAGCGTGACTGGGAGAACCTGATCGACATCTACGAAAAGGAGGCGACCGTCCTCGATGATCCTCAGCAACAAGCGCTGTCGCTTTTCCGGATGGCGGAAATCCACGAGAGTCACCTCGACGATCCGACGCGGGCCGTCGAAACCCTGCAGAGGATCTTGCAGATCGCCTCGAACCACGCCCCGGCCCTCCGCTCCCTGGAGCGCCTGTACACCCGAAACGAGAGCTGGCGCGAGCTTCTGGACGTATACGAGCGGGGCCTGGACGAGACCGACCGATCTCATATCCACGAAACCCAGCAGGTGGACATCCTTTTCCGCATGGCGGAGGTCTACGCCTCGCGAGTCAACGACCTGGTGCGCGCCGGCGAGTGCCATGAGAAAATCCTGAGCATAAGACCCGGTCACCTGCCATCCATCGAGGCCCTGGAGCGCATCTACCTGAGCCAGCGCAACTACAGCGCGCTGGTGCGCGTATACGAATCGTTCGCCGCCCAAACCCAGGATCGAAACCTCCAAATGTCTCTGCAGTCCCAGATTGCCGACCTGAAGGAAAACCGCCTGCAGCCCCCCAAGAGCGCGGGCGAGAACCACCTGAAGATGCTGGCACTCAATCCGGAGCACCCGGAAGCCATCCGGGCCCTGGACATCCAGTACCACAAGTTCGGCACCTGGAAGGGCCTGCGCATGCTCTACGAACAAGAGCTTTCCCGAGCCACCAGCGAGGACCAGGCCCTGGATCTGTGCATGCGCGTGGCCGATCTGGCGGAGACCCGCCTGGAATCCCCGGACGTGGCCAAGCACTACTTCCAGGAGGTCCTGCGGATCTCCCCCGACTTCTTACCGGCCATCAAGGCCCTGAAACGCATCAGCCTGGCCCAGAACGACCACGATACCATGATCGGGCTTCTGGACCGGGAGGGCCGGGTCAGCCGAGATCCCCGCCAGTCCATCTCCGCGCTGCTCCAGGCCGCCCAGATCTACAAGGACCGTTTCAACGATCCCGGCCGGGCCATCGAGTGCCTGTTCAAGGTCTTGGAGAAAGATCCCTCCGAGGTCCAAGCCTTCTCGCAACTGGAAGCGCTGCTCATCCACCAAGCGGATTGGGAGCGGCTGGCCGTGCTCTACCGTAACCGAGTCGGCATTACCGAGGACAACCGCATCCTGGCCGATCTGCACCTGAAACTGGGAGGTCTCCTGCATGAGCGCCTGCAGCGACCGCAAGACGCCGCGGAGAGTTACCGGAAAGTCATCGAGATCAATCCTTCCCATCAACAGGCCCTGGGCGTTCTGGCCAAGCTGGCCTTCGATTCGGAGAAGTGGGATGAGTCCGTCCAGCTTTCCAACCACCTGCTGGAGTTGACCAACGATCCCAAGGATCAGGCCGCCTGCCACTTCCGTCTGGGCGATATTTTCCAGGAGAAGAAGCCCGACCTGGAAAAGGCGGTGCTGCACTTCAAGAAGGTCCTGGAGCTAACCCCCGGCGACGTTCCCACACTCCAGCGACTGAAGGCCATCCACGTCGCGCGCCAGCAATGGAACGACGCCATCGAGACCATCGACCAGCTCACCGAGGCGGACCGCGAGCCCGCCAACCAGATCCAGCTCCAACTGGAGCGGGCGGGCATCTTCGAGTCGAGCCTGGGCGAACCGGACCAGGCCGTGGCCGCCTACCGGCGGGTACAGGAACTGGATCCCAACAACGTCACGGTCATTCAGAAGCTTGGGGATCTATACGAAAAGCTCGAGCGCTGGCAGGAACTGATCGACTCCTACCACGCATTCATCCGCCTGCTCCCCCCGGAGCGGACTCACGAGGCCATTCCCCTCCATATGGAAATGGGCCGGCTGTACAGGGAGGACCTCGACAACACGGACAAGGCCATCATCGAGTACAAGAACGTGACGGAAATCAGCCCGCGTCACGCAAAAGCGCACGAGGCCCTGGCAAACCTCTACGGAAAAACCGGCTTGTACTACGCCAACGCGGTCGACGAACACCAGAAGCTGCTTTTGATAAACCCGTTCCGCATCGACTCGTACCACGAGCTGCGCCGGATCTTCGAGGAGCAACGCAGCTTCGACAAGGTCTTGTGCGTTTGCGCCGTCCTGCACTACCTGCGTGCGGCCGATCAAAACGAGGAGTTCTTCTACGGCGAGAACCGCGGCAAAGTGCCCGAACGCTCCACCGAGCGGCTCAGCGCGGAGGAAATCGAAGCCCTGCTGATTCACCCGGACGAGCAAACCCTGGTCCGCCACATACTCAAATTGGTCGGTCCGCACCTGAGCAAGATCTATCCCCCCAACCTCGAGCGACACGGCGTGGGCAAGGGCGACCGAGCGCGGCCGGACGATCCCCTGCGAACGCTGTGCGACAGCATGACCACGAGCCTGGGGGAAATGCAGTATGAGATCTACCACTCGAACCAGCCCACCCACCTGGTGGCCATCGAGAACGGCTCTCCGCCCGTGATGATCGTAGGCGCGGGCCTGGTCAAGCGGACGGTGGTCAAGGAACAACGCTTTGCCCTGGGCCAGTCGATCAAGCGCATCTTCGACGGCAGCCATCTCGGCCGGCTGCTCGGACCCCTGGAGCTTTCCAAGCTCATCGCCGCTACGGTGCTCCCCTATCACCCGAATTCCCCCGTCGCCACCTTCCCTGGCGAGCCGCCCCGCGATCTGGCCAAGAAGATCAACAAGGCGCTGCCTCGGAAAGTCCGCAAGGCCATGGAAGAACTGATGCGGGAAAAAGCCCCCGACGTGGCCAAGGTTCCCGACTACGACGTCTACCTCCGCGGGACGGACCACTCGGCCAACCGCCTGGGGCTCTGCATGTGCAACGATCTGCCCCAGGCGCTCATGCACCTCACCCGGGAGGTCCCCGAGCTGAAGGAAAAACGCTTCAACACCACCGAGGAAATAGTCACGGCTCTCTCCCGCCACGCCAGCTTCTGCGAGCTGCTGCGCTTCGCCGTCTCGGAAGACTACTTCCGCCTGCGCGCAAGGATGAAGTTCTCTATTACCGCTTGATAATGATCTGAAATCTTTGCAAACGCGGAGATTATTTGCCAAAAGGTTGCAAGTCACTCCGGACTTTGTCCACAACCGATAGAAAAGCATTCACCACGACGGGATCGAACTGGCATCCGGAGGCCTTCTTCACCTCTCCCATGGCCGTTTGGTGATCCATGGCCTGACGGTAGGGCCGATCGGAGGTCATGGCGTCATAGGCGTCCGCCACCGCGATGATGCGGGCCTCCAGCGGAATCTCATCGCCATTAAGTTGGCCGGGATACCCAGATCCGTCGTAGCACTCATGGTGACGCAAAACGATAGCCTGGGCCTCTTGGAGGAACTTCAGCGGGCCCAGGATGGAATCCCCAAACAGGGGGTGGCTGCGAATGGCCTCCCAGTCCTCGTCGGTGAGCTTCTGGCGTTTGTGCAAAATGGAATCCGGGATGCCAATCTTCCCAATGTCATGCAGCAGGCCGGCGTACCGAGTCATTTTTATGCTGTGATCGGAAAGCCCCATTTCCTTCGCCATTTCCAGTGCGTACCGGGTCACCCGCTCCGAGTGCCCTTGGGTACACGCGTCCCGAGCCTCCAGGGCCTGGGCCAGGCTGCGAATGGTTTCGTAGTAGGTCTGCTGGGTGTTCTCGAACAACCTGGCGTTTTCGATGGCGATGGCCGCCTGTCCGGCCAGCACCTGCAGGACCCGGCGATCGTCGGAGCTGAAAGCCCCCTCGTCCAGGGAGCCCAGTTCGAAGTATCCGATCACCCGATTGCCGATCTTCAACGGAACCCCCAAGAACGACTTCAGGCTGCCGGCCGCCTTCCCGCTTTCAGCCGGTGGCGCCCCCGGCTCTACTGCAGAGGTGGCGACCGAGCTAGCGGCGCCCAGCGTCCGCATTTCCTGGGTTTCCTCGTCCAGGAGCCGGATGGCGCAGCTGGAAGAATGGAAGATCTCCCCGGTCATCCTGACGATGGCCTGCAGGGTGTCGTCCAGATCGAGGCTGGAGGTGATGGTCTTGGAGGCCTCTTGCAAAGTCATAAGCTCCTTCAGCCGTCGTTCCAACTCCACGTTGCTGGCCTCGGTCTTGGCCGCGTATTCGCGCAGCTCGGCGTTCATCTTGCCAATCTCTTTCACGTTGCGATCGAGCAGGGCCGTCTTCCTCTCCAGTTTCTCGTGGACATCCGCGTTGTGCAGGGAAACCGCCGCCCAGGCGGCAAAGATGGAGAACAGCCGCAGATCGTCCTCGCCAAAGGCGCCGGGCTGGGTGGACTCCGCATCCAGCACCCCGATGATCTCATCGCGGACCACCAGGGGCGTAGCCATTTCGCACCGTCCCCCGGCCACGCCCTCGATGTATCCGCCGTTCGTCAAAACGTCCGGCACCAGTATGGGATTGCCGGTCTTGAGCACCCTCCCGGTGATGCCCTCCCCGGGCTTCAGCCGCAGGCCCCGGACCACCTCCTCCCGGTAGCCCAGCGCCGCCCGGCAGACCAGGACACCCTGCCCGCCGGTCTGGTCGAGCTCCTTGAGAAAAACCGCGCAGTGATCGAAATGCAGTGCCTCCTTGGCCTGGCGCAGAACCTCCCCAAGCAGGGGGTCGATGGAAAGGCCGGCGCTCATCTGCCGGCCCAGGCGGTTGAGCAGAACCAGCTCTTTGACGGTCTTTTCCAGCTTCCGGCTGCGCTGTTCCAGCTGGCTGACCAACCGGGCGTTGTGGATGGCGGTGGCGGCTTGATTGGCGAAGATACGGAAGAAATCCAGATCGGACTCCTGGAAGGCAACCGGCCGGCGGGACTCCGCGTCCAGCACCCCGATGATCTCGTTGTCCAGACGCATGGGTGCGGCCATCTCCGAACGGGCTCCTTCCACGCCTTCCACGTACCCGTTCCACTTGGCCACGTCGTCGACTATGATCGGCTCGCCGGTCACCAGAACGTGCCCGGTCACCCCATCTCCCTTGGCCGCCTTGAAATTCGACACCACGTCGGCGCGGTAACCCCGGGCCGCCCGAATGGTCAGCCCCCGACCATCGGGCTCGTAGAGCAGAACCGCGCAGGTATCCAGGCAAAAGACATCATGCAAAAGCGACAGGATGCGGTCCAGCAACTCGTCCAGATCGAGAACCGAGTTCATTGCCCGGGCCGCCTGGTGAAGCGCAGCCAGCCTGCGAACCGTTTCTGACAAGTACCAACTCCAGACCCCTCCCGCTAACAAACGTGGAGCATTAATACGATCCCGCTCAGGGAAAAGCAAGGCCAATCTCGGAATCGGCTTTCTTTTTACTTGACGGCGGGCATTGAATGCGATACCGGGTTTTTCGATCTATAAGCACCCGTGGAAACGGGACATGATTACGACCGGGAGGGCGGAACTTATGAACATTCCTACCGATCTCAAATACAGCCGCGAGCACGAGTGGGTCCGGGTTGAGGGCAACCTGGTTACGATTGGGATCACCGACTACGCCCAGGAAGAACTGGGAGATATCGTCAACGTGGAGCTTCCCGACGAGGGAGACGAGATACACAAGGAAGAAGCCTTCGGGGCGGTAGAATCGGTCAAGGCCTCCAGCGAGGTCTTTTCCCCGGTAAGCGGCAAGATCGCCGAAGTAAACGAACCGTTGATGGACGCTCCCGATATGCTCAACGAAGATCCGTACGACGAAGGCTGGATGGTGAAAATCGAACTCAGCAATTCCTCCGAGATCGACGACCTGATGGACCCCAATGGATATAAGCAATACGTGCAGGAGGAATCCAAGTAGGACCGGATCTCATGCGTTACATCCCCCATACGAACGAAGATGTTCGGCGTATGCTGGAAGTGGTGGGGGTGGGGAAGCTTGCCGATCTCTTCGACTGCATTCCGCCGAACCTGAAGCTCAAGGGCGCATTGGAACTGCCCGAGCCCCTGGACGAGGAGGCTCTCGCCGGCCTGCTATACGGGCTGGCGGAGAGCAATCGCGGATCCGCCGACCGCATGGCCCTGTTTCTGGGTGCGGGCGCCTATTCACACCACATTCCCCAGGCGGTGGACCAGATTCTCCTGCGCTCGGAGTTCTTCACCGCCTACACGCCCTACCAACCCGAGGTAAGCCAGGGGACCTTACAAGCCATCTTCGAATATCAGACCATGATGGCGTCCCTGGTCGGATGCGACGTGGTCAACGCATCCATGTACGACGGCGCCAGCGCCGCCGCGGAGGCGCTGCTGATGGCGCGCCGGATCAAGCGGAAAAAACAAAAGACCCTGATCTCCCGGGCGGTCCACCCGGAAGTGCGCGAAGTCTGCAACACCTACATGAGAGAAGGCCGGCTCCCCGAGGAAGTGGCCTTCTCTCCGGATGGGACGACGGATCCCGCGGCCCTGACCGAGGTACTGGATAAAGACGTCGCCGCGGTAGTGGTGCAGCAGCCCAATGCGCTGGGCTGCCTCGAGGACATTTCCGGTCTGGCCCGGACCGTGCGTGCCGCCGGGGCCCTGCTGATCGTGGTGGTGCTGGAACCGGTATCCCTGGGCCTCCTGGAGGGGCCGGGGAAGTTGGGCGCCGATATCGTGGTGGGCGAGGGTATGGGGCTGGGATCCGGCCTCAACTTCGGCGGGCCCGGCCTGGGCATCTTCGGGGCGTCTATGAAGAACGCCTGGCAGATCCCCGGAAGGCTGGTGGGCCAGACCACAGACACAGAAGGCCAGCGGGGTTTCGTGCTGACCATGTCCACCCGGGAGCAACACATCCGCCGCGCCCGGGCCACTTCCAACATCTGCACCAACGCAGGCCTGTGCGCGCTGGCGGCCGCCATCCACCTCGCGCTGCTATCAAAGAGCGGCTTCGAGGATCTGGCCCGCACCAACGCGGCCAACGCCCGGGCATCCTACGAGCGCCTGACCGGCTGCCCGGGCGTGGCGCCCGCCTTCGGCGCTCCATTCTTCAACGAGTTCGTCTTGAAGCTGGACCGGGACGCCGGAGAGGTGCTGCAGAAACTCGAGAATGAAGGCATCATCGGCGGTCTTTTACTGGAACGCTTCTACCCGGAGATGCAAAATTGCCTGCTGGTCTGTGTCACCGAGCTGAACTCAAAAGAGCAGGTTGAAAAATACGCGGCGGTTTTGGAGTCATGAACAGCGGATTGAAACATACAGAGCCTCTGATCTTCGAGCGCAGCGTCCCCGGACGCTCCGGCCACGCCCTGCCGCCCGCGTTTGGCGACACCTCCGAGGTGGAGGAGCACATTCCCGAAGCCCTCTTGCGCAAATCCGCGGTCCGACTCCCCGAGGTGGACGAACCATCGGTGGTACGCCACTACACCCGGCTTTCCAGCCTCAACCACGGAGTCGACACGGGCATGTATCCCCTGGGATCTTGCACCATGAAGTACAACCCGCGGATCAACGAGGCGCTCTGCCGCCTGCCCGGCTTCGGCCGGCTGCACCCCTACGTACCCGAGGACCTGTGCCCGGGTGCCCTGCAGCTCATCTGGGAACTGGGCGAGTATCTCAAGGAGATCTCCGGCTTCGCCGGCATCACCCTGCAGCCGGCCGCGGGGGCCCACGGGGAATTGACCGGGATCAAGCTGATCAGGGCCTACCACGAAGACCGGGGCAGTCCCCGCAAAAGGGTGCTGGTTCCCGACACGGCCCACGGCACCAACCCGGCCTCCTCCAAGTTCGGCGGATACGACGTGGTAGAGGTCCAGAGCGGAACTGGGGGGATCCTGGAGGCGGAAGCCGTCTCCCAGGTCATGGATGACGACGTGGCCGCGCTGATGGTCACCAACCCCAACACTCTGGGCCTCTTCGAGAGCCATATCGGCGAGATCGCCGAAATCGTACACCGGGCCGGCGGCCTGGTGTACTGCGACGGGGCCAACCTGAACTCCATGATGGGGATCGCCCGTCCCGGGGACATGGGCATAGACGTGATGCAGTTCAACCTGCACAAGACCTTCGCAACCCCCCACGGCGGCGGCGGACCTGGATCCGGCCCGGTGGGTGTGGCCGAGGCGCTGGTGGACTTCCTGCCGGTACCCCTGGTGGAGAAAACTCCCCAAGGCTTTCACCTGGCCACGGACCGACCCAAGTCCATCGGGCGGGTCAAGAGCTTCTACGGGCAGTTCGCCGTGATGGTCAGGGCCTATGTCTACATCCGGGAGATGGGCGCCGCGGGTCTGAGGCAAGCGTCTCAGATGGCCGTCCTGAACGCCAACTACGTCCGCGCCCGCCTGGAGGACACCTACCACCTGCCCTACCCCCAGCAATCCATGCACGAGGTGGTCTTCTCGGACAAGCACCTTATCGAGTTGGGCGTCACCACCCTGGACGTGGCCAAGCGCATCTTGGATTTCGGCTTCCATCCCCCCACGGTTTACTTCCCCCTGGTGGTCCACGGCGCCATGCTGATCGAACCCACCG